>CAZZDR010000001.1:0-8829 GCA_964652535.1 uncultured Hymenobacter sp.
TGATACAGTAAGGCTTCGCCGCTCGGCGGGCGCACTTGGTGCCGCACCAGGTAACCGCTAGCTAATTGCAGCATCGCCGCGGCTAGTGCCACAAGCCCCACGATGCGCCAGGAGCTTGGTTCTGGCCACTGCAAGCCGCTGTCCCGTGGGCTTACCCAGTGAAGCACGTAAATAACCAGTAGCGAGAGCACAGTGGCCAGCAGCTTGCCCAGCCAGTTGTATTGCAAGCCAAATTGGTGCGACCACCACAGCGGCCCCACCACTGCTAGTTCATTCAGCCCATATAAAAGGGCTGCCAATAATACTATCCGTGGCGCAGTTCTCAGGCCTGGCGCGAATACCAGCAAGCACAGCGCACTCCAAAATAATGCAATCATTAGCAGCTAGTTGGCACATAAGGCAGCAAGTTACATCAGATGTGTCAATCAAGAATAGGTGCTTAAGTAAGTGCATAAAAAAGGCGTAACGGATTATCCGCCACGCCTTTTTGAGAAGTTGAATGCTGCCTACGCCAGGTTATTCGACGTGGCCTTAGCCGTTAAGAACTCACGGTTTAGAATAGCAATGTTTTCCAGCGAGATGCCTACTGGGCACTCAGCTGCGCAAGAACCAATGTTGGAGCAGGCACCGAAACCTTCGATGTCCATTTGCGCCACCATATTTTCCACACGGGTTTTAGCTTCTACCTGGCCCTGGGGTAGGAGTGCTAGCTGCGATACCTTAGCCGACACAAACAGCATAGCCGAAGCGTTTTTACAGGCTGCTACGCAGGCACCGCAACCGATGCAGGTAGCCGCTTCAAAAGCACGGTCGGAAATCTCTTTCGGAATCGGAATCTCGTTGCCATCGGGGGCACCGCCGGTATTCACGCTTACATAGCCACCAGCTTGAATGATACGGTCGAAGGCTGAGCGGTCTACGCTCAAGTCTTTATTAACCGGGAAAGCATTCGCACGCCAGGGCTCGATGGTGATGGTATCGCCATCCGAGAACTTGCGCATATGCAGCTGGCACGTGGTGGTGCCCTTCTCGGGGCCGTGTGACCGACCGTTGATAAACAGGTCGCACGAGCCACAAATACCCTCACGGCAGTCGTGGTCGAAGGCTACCGGGTCTTGCCCCTTGTGCAGCAAGTCCTCGTTGAGTACATCGAGCATCTCCAAAAATGACATATCGGGCGAGATGTCTTTCACTTGGTAGTCAACAATGCTGCCTTCCGTTTTACGGTTAGGCTGACGCCAAACTTTCAGCGTCAGGTTCATGGGTTTAGCGTTGGGGTTACTTCCAGCCATTATAGTAAAATGTCATGCTGAACGCAGTGAAGCATCTCGCTCGCGTCGTTAGGTTACCAATTAATATTGCTGCACGCGAGATGCTTCATTGCGTTCAGCCTGACAGATAGTTATTACTTGTAGCTGCGCTGGGTGAGCTTCACATTCTCAAACACCAACTCCTCTTTGTTGAGGCGCTCGGGCTGATTATCACCCATGTACTCCCAGGCTGCCACATAGGCGTACTCGTCGTCGCGGCGCAGCGCCTCGCCTTCTTCCGTAGCATATTCCTCACGGAAGTGGCCACCGCAGCTTTCGTTGCGATCGAGGGCGTCGTCCACCATCAATTCGCCGAGTTCTATGAAGTCAGCCACGCGGCCGGCTTTCTCCAGCGCCTGGTTCATCTCCTCGCCCGAGCCCACTACTTTCACATCCTGCCAAAACTCCTTGCGCAGCTTAGCGATTTCAGCTTTAGCAAAACGAAGGCCTTCTGCATTGCGGGCCATGCCGCAATACTCCCACATCAGGTGGCCAAGTTTCTTGTGAAACTCGTCAGGAGTCCGGTTGCCTTTGATGCTTAGTAGTTGCTCCACACGCGCCTGCACACCAGCTTTAGCTTCCGCAAAAGCTGGGTGGTCAGTTGTTACCGGCTTGGGGGGGGTAGCAGCTAGTTGGTCACCGATGGTGTACGGAATTACGAAATAGCCGTCGGCCAAGCCCTGCATTAGGGCCGAAGCCCCGAGGCGGTTGGCACCGTGGTCTGAGAAGTTGCACTCGCCCATGGCGTAGAGGCCTGGGATAGTGGTTTGCAGGTTGTAGTCTACCCACAGGCCGCCCATGGTGTAATGCACCGCTGGGTAAATGCGCATCGGCCGCTCGTAGGGATTCTCGTCGGTAATCTTCGCATACATCTCGAAGAGGTTGCCGTACTTCTGGCTCACTGCTTCGGCGCTGGTGCGCTTGATAACGTCGGCAAAGTCGAGGTATACGGCTAGGCCTGTAGAGCCTACCCCCCGTCCTTCGTCACACATTTGCTTGGCATTGCGCGAGGCTACGTCGCGCGGCACAAGGTTACCGAAAGCTGGGTACTTGCGCTCCAGGAAGTAATCGCGGTCATCCTCCTGGATGTCCTGCGGATTCAGCTCATTCTTACGAATGCGCTCGGCTAGCTCCACCGTTTTGGGTACCCACACACGGCCGTCGTTGCGCAGCGATTCTGACATCAGCGTCAGTTTCGACTGGTAGTCGCCCGATACTGGGATGCAAGTAGGGTGAATTTGGGTAAAGCAAGGGTTGGCGAAGTACGCACCCTTTTTGTGCGCCCGCCACGCGGCGGTGGCGTTGCAATACATGGCATTGGTGCTCAGGTAGAATACGTTACCGTAGCCACCAGTAGCCAGCACTACAGCGTGGGCTGCATGCGTCTGCACTTCACCTGTAACGAGGTTACGCGTCACAATACCGCGCGCCTGACCATCCACTATCACTACATCAAGCAGTTCCGAGCGGGTGTACATTTTTACCTTGCCGTAGGCAACCTGCCGGCTCAGGGCCGAGTAGGCACCAAGCAGCAACTGCTGTCCGGTTTGGCCACGAGCGTAGAAAGTACGGCTTACCTGCGCACCACCAAACGAGCGGTTGGCAAGTAGTCCGCCGTATTCGCGGGCGAAGGGGACACCCTGAGCCACGCACTGGTCAATGATATTAACCGATACCTGGGCCAGGCGGTACACGTTGGCTTCGCGGGCGCGGTAATCACCACCCTTGATGGTGTCATAAAACAGACGGAAGACTGAGTCGCCGTCGTTCTGATAGTTCTTGGCAGCGTTAATACCACCCTGCGCCGCAATGGAGTGAGCCCGGCGTGGCGAATCATGGTACGTGAATGCTTTTACATTGTAACCTAGCTCGGCGAGCGAAGCTGCCGCAGCAGCCCCAGCCAAGCCGGTACCCACCACGATAACGTCGTACTTCCGCTTGTTAGCGGGGTTCACGAGCTTCACGTTGAACTTATGCTTGTCCCACTTTTCGGCCAGGGGACCCTCAGGCGCTTTGGAATTCAGAATCATATAGAGTAAGCTAAGAAACTGAGGTTAGTTGAGCGCCAACACAAGCTGGTGCAGCGCGGCTGGTACGGCGCCTGCTACCGCACCTTTCTCGTTGGTAAACAAGAGGAAATAGAGCGGCATAGAGGCAAAACCTGCTGATACAATGACAGCGAACGCATAGCCAAAGTTTTTAATCAACGGCATGTATTTGCGGTGGTTGAGCCCTAGAGTCTGGAAGCCCGAACGGAAGCCGTGCCAGAGGTGATAGCCCAGGCTAGCCTGCGCTGCTACGTAGAGCAGTACATACCACCACTGATGAAACGACGACACCACCAAGCGATACAAATCATCGTTATGGTTGATGTCTGGGTCAAGCGTGCCGAAGCGGGCGCGCCAGAAGAAATTATACAGGTGCACAATCAGGAACACCAAGATAATGGAGCCCAAAATGCCCATGTTGCGCGACGTCCACTCCGAGTTTTGCTTGGCTTCCCACTGCACATAGCCGTGCGAGCGCGCGGCCTTGTTGCGGAATCGCAGCATGATGGCTTCGTAGATGTGGAAGCCGAAGCCCAGCACCAAGCCCCACTCGATAGTGCGGATGACCGGGTTAGTACCCATAAAATGTGAGTACGTGTTGAACGCTACTCCGTCGTCGTGCTTAAACAACTGGAGATTACCGATGAGGTGTACCACCAGAAACGTGCAGAGAAACAAGCCCGTCAGGGACATAATAATCTTACGCCCGATGCTGCTGGAGAAGGTTTTTGTAAACCAATTCATAGAAATTGTAGCCAAAAAGAAAGCTTCTTGTATCGCCCAAAGGTAGGGCCGGCGGCGTATCAGCCCAAGGCAGCCAGGCAACATCGGCCTTATTTAGAACCGTTAAACCCAGGTGCTCAGCGAAGCATGGCTCAGCGTGAATCAATCCGAGTAGAAAGCCGTTAGCTAATTTGCTGCGTACTTTCCCACAACCAACGGCCTGGAATAAAGGTTGAGTAGTGACAGAAAAGGGGCAACAAAGGTTGTTTTTTGGGGGTAATAGGCTGTCTTTCAACACTGATGGAGTATGCGAGTTTTTTTATCTTTTGGGAAGAATAAGGGGCGCACGGCGTGGCTGGTAGCCTTGCTGCTACTGGGCCTAGGCTGGCTGCGGCCGCAGGTGGCGCAGGCTACCCACATCCGCGCCGGCGACATCCAGTCGCGGGTCGATAGTGCCACGGGCAACCCCAATCACATCCTGTTTAGGATGACGATTTACCGGGATAAAACCTCGTCGGTGCAGCAGGACTTAAGCAACACGACCATCTTTTTTGGCGATGGTACCAAGCTCGATGGCAACGATAAAGACGCCGCCGGCCGGCCGCTTATGACGCGGGTAGTAGATGGCGCCCGCTCAACCGCTGATACTGAGATAATATACTTCAATTTCGACCACTTTTACTCGGGTGCTGGTCAATTGTACAAGGTCAGCTTTATTGGGGAAAACCGTAATGCCGATATCCGCAACATGGCGAACTCAGTTAATACTTCTTTCTACATTGTGTCGGAAGTAACTATTAACCCGATTTATGGCCTCAATCACTCGCCGGTATTGCGAGCTCCAGCTTTGGACCGTGCTGGTCTAAAGCAAGTCTTTCTGCACAACCCGGCAGCCTATGATGCCGATGGCGATTCACTGGCTTATAAGTTGATTGAATGTCGGCAAGTAGTGGGCGGCGTGGTAGCTGCTGAGTCGAACAATAATACCCCTGTGCCGGTACGCTGTCAGAACTACGTGTTCCCAGACAACCAGAGCCTAGTACCGGGTGCCAAGCAGGTGCCTTACAACGGTGTGCCTGTTGGCGACCCCAACGCGAACGCAATTATTGTGCAGGACGTGTACAACGGGCAGATAACCTGGAATGCGCCAGCCTTGGCGGGCATCTATAACATCGCCTTCATTGTGGAAGAGTGGCGCCGCATCAACGGGTTTTACCGGCAGATTGGCTCGGTAGTGCGCGATATGCAGATTATTGTGAACGCCACTACCAACCTGCCGCCTACCCTCACGGTGCCGCCCGATATCTGCGTGGTGGCTAACCAAAACGTGACGTTGCGCGTGTCCGCTACCGATGGGGTAGCTACTGGTTCGCAGGCGCCTACCCCCGTTGCGCTGTTTGCTTACAGCGGTATTTTGCCGCCGGCCACGTTTGTGCAAAACACGACGGCTACCACCTCGACAGGTACCTTTAGCTGGACGCCTGATTGCAGCCGGGTATCGGCTCAGCCCTATGTAGTGGTGTTTAAAGCGCAGGACAGCCCACCCAATGGCAACGTATCGACCCCGATTCTTATCGACGAAAAGACGGTGCGAATTACCGTGGTCGGGCCACCGCCCCAAAACGTGCGAGCCGTGTCGAGCTCATCGGCCGCTGGGTTGGTTAGCTTGCTGAGCTGGGACCGCTACAGCTGCCAGAACGCGAGCGAGCTGCGCATTTTCCGGCGCGAGGGCTGCTATGCCTACACGCCTGGCCCCTGCGAGACGGGCCTGCCCGCCAGCGCCGGCTACGTGCAAGTGGGTAGCGTACCTGCTAACGCCACCACCTTTGCCGACGATAACGCTGGCAAGGGGTTAAGCCGCGGCAAAACGTACAGCTACCGCGTGTATGCCGTATTCCCGCTGCCCTCGGGCGGCACCAGCATCGTGTCGAACGAGGCGTGCCTCGCCTTTAATGGCCGCTCGGCGATGCTGACCAACGTGGACGTGAACACGACCCACGCCACCACCGGCCGAATTACGGTGAAGTGGACTCGGCCACGCGCCGATAACAATGGCACGTTTGGCGCGCCTTCGGGCTACCGCCTGAGCCGTAGCGTCGGCACGGGCCCGCTTACTTTGGCGGCGACTATTACCAACCTTAGCGACACCACCTACGTGGACAGTGGCTTAAATACGGTGGCCAACCAGTATACGTACACGCTGGTATTCTTCAACACGGATAACTCGACGGGCACGCCGACAGAAAAAACGGAAACGTCGCCTACGGCTACCAGCGTGCGTACTAGCCTAGTGCCCGACGGCCTAGCCAAAACGATTACCGTAAACTGGGCCTACAACGTGCCCTGGGACAACAGCAAGCAGCCAACGCGCATTTATCGCCAGGATACGCCCACCGGCGCCTTCACCCAGATTGCGACCCTGACACCCGGCGCCACCAGCGGCACCTACGTGGACCGCGGCCTGCAAACTGGCCAGCAATACTGCTACTACGTGCAGACCACGGGCCAGTACGCCAATTATACCTATCTGCTCAACCTGCTGAATAACAGCCAGCAAGTATGCACCACGCTGGCCGCTACGCCCTGCACGCCGGTGCTTAGCGTGCAAGCGGTCAATTGCGACAGCCTGGCCAATCTACAGTCCTACCCCGCTCCTGGCCAACGCTACCAGAACAACCTGCGCTGGACGGTGGGCAACACGCCCGCCGGCTGCGCTACCAATGCGGTATACTACCGCATTTTCCGCAGCGATACCCAGACTGGCCCGTTTGTGCTCATCGACTCGACGGCCCAGCTAACCTACCAGGACCGCAACCTAAGCCGGCCCACGAGCTGCTACCAGGTGCAGGGAGTGGCCGCCACTGGCCAGCGTAGTGCAGTGAGCAATATTGCTTGCCAAAGCGACTGCGTGTTCTTCTTACTGCCCAACATCTTCACGCCTAACGGTGACAACGTGAACGAGGTGTTTCGGCCTAAGACCTCCAGCCCGGTTACGACCACGCACATCCAGATTTTCAACCGCTGGGGCAAGAAAGTGTACGAGAGCAGCGCCGACCCTTACATCAACTGGACGGGCGGCGGCGCAGCTGGCGAAAGCACGAGCAGTGGCTTGGTATCGAACGGCATTTACTACTACTTGGCCGAAGTGCAGTTTGCTGACGCAGCTAGCACCAAGCGCACCTACAAAGGCTGGGTAGAAGTGTCGCGCTAGCGCCTATCTCCTCACCACAAAGCAAAGCCGCCCCCACCGGGGCGGCTTTTTTGGCTTTATTTTGCCTCGAAACCCAGAACCAGAAACCACTAATATTTTGACCCCTACCCCCCCCTCCGACGCCGAAAAGACGGCCGTACTATTTCCTGGCCAGGGCTCGCAGTTTCCGGGCATGGCGCGCGAGCTGTTTGCGCAAAATGAAGCCGCCCGCGCGCTGTTCACCCAGGCCAACGACATCATGGGCTTCGACCTGACCAAGCTCATGTTTGAGGGCAGTGAGGACGACCTGCGCCGCACCGACGTGACGCAGCCGGCCGTGTTTGTGCATTCGGTGGCGCAGTTTGTGGCGCAGCCCGACCTTGTGCCCGCCATGGTAGCCGGCCACTCACTGGGCGAATTTTCGGCGCTGGTAGCGGCCGGCGTGCTCACCTTCGCCGATGCGCTGCCGCTGGTGGCGCGCCGCGCCCAGGCCATGCAAGCCGCCTGCCAGGAGCAGCCCGGCACCATGGCCGCCATCCTGGGCCTGCCCGACGAGGCGGTGGAGCAAGGCTGCCAGCAAGTGAGCGCCGGCGGTGACGTGGTGGTGGCTGCCAACTACAACTGTCCTGGCCAGCTCGTCATATCTGGCTCCACGGCCGGCATCGCCAAGGCTTGCGACGTGCTGAAAGCCGCCGGCGCCAAGCGCGCCCTACCCCTGCCGGTGGGCGGAGCTTTTCACTCGCCCCTGATGCAGTCGGCGCAGGCCGCTCTGGCCGAGGCTATCGAGCGTACCACGTTTCACCCCGCTCGCTGCCCCGTGTACCAGAACGTAGACGCTGCTCCACACAGCGACCCCGCCGAGATTAAAGCCAATTTGCTGGCCCAGCTTACTGCTCCCGTGCGCTGGACGCAGAGCGTGCAAGCTATGTTTCGTGATGGCGCCACGCACTTCGTGGAGTGCGGCCCCGGCAAGGTGTTGCAAGGCTTGGTAAAGAAAATCGAGCCGACTGCGACGATAGGTTAGGGCAAAGCCCGTCTGTCATTGTGCGCAATGATAGACGGGCTTTGTTTATTCTATTCTCGTCACCGCTAGCTTATCGGGGCACTCGGCCAGCAGCTCAGCGATAGTACGGTGTAGCTGCGGATGCCTCAGCTGTGGCGCTAGCTCGGCCAGCGGCACGAGGGCAAAGCGCCGGCCCGGCAGTGCTGGGTGCGGCACGGTGAGGCTCGGAGTGGCAATTATTTCTTGTCCAAAGAGCAAAATATCTACGTCCAAGGTGCGGGCGCCCCAGTGCACCCGGCGCTCGCGGCCCTGCTGCTGCTCGGCGGCGAGGCAGGCGGCCAGTAGGGTAGGGCCGTCCAGCGCCGTTTCGATGGCTAGCACTTGGTTGAGAAAAGCCGGCTGGTCTTCCAGTCCCCAGGCGGCGGTTTCATACAGTGCCGACGCCGCCACAATGCGGCCGGTTGTGGTGGCCAGGTCGGCGCGGGCCTGCGCGAGGCGGGCAGTGCGGTCACCCAGGTTGCTGCCCAGCAGCACGTAAGCCAGCGTAGTCAAGTA
>CAZZDR010000001.1:8929-12741 GCA_964652535.1 uncultured Hymenobacter sp.
CCCAGACCACGGGTGCGCCCCGCCAAACATGTGCCCTGCGCCGGGCACTACCAGTACCTCGGCAGTAGGCTGGCCGGCGTGCAGCTGGTGCATGGCCGCGAGCGGTACCGTCTCATCCTGGTCGCCGTGCACGAGCAGCACCGGCTGGCGCAGGCCGGGCATAAGGGCTGGCAGGTCGAGTCGCGCGCGGTTGGCGAAGAAGTTTTCGGCAATCTGGTAGTACATCGGCAGTTGCTGGCCGGTGCGCAGGTTGGGCACGTAGAGCACGCCGTCGTGCTGCCACTTCTCCACTACTTCGGCGGGCCAGCGTGGGTGTAGGTCGGCTACGGCGGCCCAGGTGGCCACGGCCGCCACCCGCGGGTCTTCGGCCGCCTTGAGCAGCACCAGGGCGCCGCCCCGGCTGTGGCCCACCAGGTAGAGGCGATGCAGGTCAAGTTGGGCGGCGGGCAGAGGGGTAGCGCCGGGCGTATGCAGGGCGTCGAGCAGCTGGCCAAGGTCATTAAGCTCCAGGCTGAAATTATTATTTCCGAACGCCTCCAGGTCCTCCAGGTCGCCAGTGCCGCCTACTACTACGCCGTTGTGCGAGAGGTTGAGCTTGATGAAAACAGCGCCCTGATTGGCAAAAAACTCGGCCAACCTCCCGAAGTGCCCCCAGTCCTTAAACCCCTTGAACCCGTGCACAAATACCACGATGGGCTGGGGCTGGCCGGTGGCCTGGTAGGTGGCATCGGCGGCAAAAGGGCGGCCGTGCGCGTGGCCAATCAGCGTGAACTCGACAGTACGGAGCATGCGGCGAAGGTAGGCAGTGCGGCGCGGCGGCCGTATCATTGCGCCCGCATGGCAAATCCGCTCGACCAGATACAGGCTCCTATCACCGCCGAAATGGCGGAGTTTGAAGTCAAGTTTCGGCAGTCGATGCAAACCAAGGTGCTGCTGCTGGATAAAATAATGGGCTACATCGTGCGCCGCAAGGGCAAGCAGGTGCGGCCGATGTTTGTGTTCCTCACGGCCCGCGCCAGCGCCGCCGACCCCACCGCGCCGCTGCCCGAGGCCGTGTTTCGGGGCGCTGCACTCATCGAACTCCTACATACCGCCACGCTGGTGCACGACGATGTGGTAGACGAAAGCAACTACCGTCGGGGTTTTTTCTCCATCAATGCGCTGTGGAAGAATAAGATAGCTGTACTGGTGGGCGATTACCTGCTGAGCCGCGGCTTGCTGCTATCGCTCGAAAATGACGACTTCGACCTGCTCAAAATTGTGAGCAACGCCGTGAAGGAGCTGAGCGAGGGCGAGCTGCTACAGATTGAAAAAGCGCGCCGCCTCGACATTACAGAGGACGTCTATTTTGACATTATTCGTCAAAAAACAGCTTCGCTCATTGCTTCCTGCACGGCCGTGGGCGCCGCGGCCAGCGGCGCCGACAAGGCAACAATCGAAAAAGCTCGGCTTTTTGGGGAGAAAGTCGGCATGGCTTTCCAAATAAAAGACGACTTGTTTGACTACGGTACGGCCGAAATCGGCAAGCCGGTAGGCATCGACATCAAGGAAAAAAAGATGACCCTACCCCTCATCTACGCCTTGCAGCAGGCCAGTTGGCTCGATAAGCGCCGCGTTATCTACAACGTGAAAAACAACGCCGGCCACCGCGACCGCGTGCAGCAGGTCATTGAATTTGTGAAGCAGTCGGGCGGCCTCGACTACGCCATCCAAACGATGAAGCGCTACCGCGACGAAGCCCTGGCCATACTGCACGAGTTTCCAGCATCCGAGGCGCGCAACTCGCTCGAAATGCTGATTAACTACACCATAGAGCGGGAGAAGTAGCGAATAGCGGTGCCTGCGTAAGGGCGCGCTATGGCCGCCGGCGCCGCAATAAATACTCGGTGGCGCTATAAATACTAAACGAGCCGCTACTTGTGCTGCCGCTGCTTTGCTGCCGGCTGCTTAGGCCCAGGCATTCCCAGCCCCGGCTGCTGAGGTAGTTGAGGGCCAGCACGGCGTGGTCTAGCTTGCGAACAGCCTGGGCATCGACTTCCTGCTCGGTGGTAGGCGCCCGCTTTTCCAAGTCTTTTTCAGCTTCCCGCGATTGCCCGAAATCCAGGATGGCACCGCTGCCTTTAGTAGCCACGAGCAGCACGTACTCGTACTGGCCGCTACCTAGTTGGGGGGCAATAGACGTACCTTGTTGGCCTAATGCTGGGAACGCGCTGGCAACCGCCAGGCAAATGAAAACACGCCGTACTAACCGCATAGGAAGCAAAGAAACAAAAGGTAAGTGCCAGTTTTAAACTACCCCCTCAGCACCAGCATCGGGTCTGGGCATAGCTCGGCCCAGTAGGTGCGCTCGCTGGGGGCGGCTACCCCCGGAAAATCGCCCTGGCGGCCCTGCATATCAGCCATGAGCTGGAAGTGCAGGTGCGGCGGCCAGTCGCCGTTTTCGGGGTAGGGGCCGACGTGGGCAAATACCTGCCCGGCGGCCAGCACCTCGCCGACGCGTAGCCCTAGCAGGTCGGTGCGCGTGAGGTGGCCGTAGAGGCTGTAGAAGGTAACTTCCTCTAATTCATGCTGTAGGATGAGGGTAGGGCCGTAATCGCCGAAGTGGTTGTTATCGGCCAGGCTGTGCACGGTAGCAGCCAGCGGCGCGGCTACCGGTGTGCCGGCCGGCACCCACACATCGGTACCTAGGTGCAACGAGCGCGGCTCGGTAGCGGCGTCGAAGTGCGGGCTGCGCCGGTAGATAACCCGGTTTTCGAGGTAGCCACCGATGCCCACAGCGGCGTGCTGTTCGGCTAGCATGGCGTGCACCAGCTGGTCGAAATCCGCCGTATCGCGCAGGCGCTCGGGCTGGGTTAGGCGCGGGTTGGCGGCGGTGAAGTCGAGCTGGGCCACACCGGGGCTGGTGAGGGGGTAGGCGGGCAGCACGGGCTGGAAACTGGCCCGGTGGCGGGCGAGCAAGGCAGAAAGAACGGTCATCGAAAGGCGAAGCTAGGGCCGGCCGGCGAATCCCTACCCCCGCCAGAAAAATCAATAATCTAAACTTCACGCGCTGCGGCTGGCGTAAATTTGTGGCCTTACTCAGCTTTAGCTTATGTCGTCGTATTTGACGCTTACCGTCGTTGCCCTCACGCAGGAAACTCCTGACACCGTTACTATTCATTTGCAGCGGCCCGATGGCCAGGTCGTGCCCAGCAAGCCCGGCCAGTTTCTGACGCTGCTCGTGCCCTGCGGCCCGGCCGGCACCCGGCCCGAGCGCCGCGCCTACTCGCTCAGCAGTACGCCCGCCGAAGCCCCGCGCCTGTCCGTGACCGTAAAGCGCGTGGCGGGTGGCCTGGTTAGCAACCGCCTGCTCGATACCGTGCAGGTGGGCCAGCAATACGAAGTGCTACCCCCCCTTGGCAACTTTGTGGTGACGCCCAGCCCCAAAGCGGCGCGCTCGCTAGTGCTCATCGGGGCCGGCTCGGGCATCACGCCGCTCATGAGCATGCTCAAGGCTGTGCTGGCCGAGGAGCCTCAAAGCCACGTGCTGCTCATCTACGGCAACCGCAACGAGAGCACGGTTATCTTCAAACAGCAGCTCGAAGCGCTCGAAGCCAGCAGCCGCGGGCGTCTGCAAGTAGAGCACGTGTATAGCCAGCCACTGCACGCCGGCGGCCCGCACCAGCACACTGGGCGCCTCAACCGCACCACCATTTTGCGCGTGCTGGAGCAGCGCCACCAGTTTCCGGCCCCGCAGGCCGAGTACTACATCTGCGGGCCCGAGGGCCTGATGACTGAAGCCCAGGCGGCTCTCGAACTGCTCAACGTGCCCA
>CAZZDR010000001.1:12841-14837 GCA_964652535.1 uncultured Hymenobacter sp.
CTCAGTGGCAAGGTGCACCTCGACGAGCGCGAAGGCCTCTCCGATGCCGAGCTGGCCAAAGGCTACATTCTCACGTGCGTAGCCCATCCATTAACGGCTGATGTAGTAATTGAAATTGGTTGATATTCAGGCAGTAGAGGGGGGTAGGGGTAAGTTTTGGGTAGTGCCGAAACAAACTGTTCAGGCGAGCGGTCATTAAATTACGTAACTTGTATTCTATGGTAATTTCTGAGCTTGATACCCCGGCGGCTTCGCAGGCCACCGATACTACCCGACCCCCGCGCCATTACTTGCCCGAAGACTTCCACGTAACCGACTGGGTTGCTCTGGAGCCATTTTTTCAAGAATTGCAGCACCGCCCCGTGGACGATGCCGCTACGCTAGAGCGCTGGCTGCTCGACCGCTCCGAACTGGAGTCGGTGCTGAGCGAAGACCTAGCTTGGCGCTACATCCGCATGACTTGCGATACCCAGGACGAAGGCCGCGCCGAGGCTTTTCAGTTTTTTGTGCAGGAAGTGGAGCCCCAAGTGGCTCCCTACGACCACGCCCTCAACGAAAAGCTGCTCGCCAGCCCCTACCTCGGCGAGCTAAACCAGGACCGCTACGGCGTGTTTCTGCGCTCGGTGCGCCGAGCTTCCGAAATTTATCGGGAGGAAAATATTGGCCTGAAAACCGATATCTCGACCAAGCAGCAACAGTACGCCGCCACTGTGGGCGCCATGACCGTGGCGCTCGATGGTGAGGAAATGACGTTGCCCCGCGCTGCCGACCGTCTCAAGAGCTTGAGCCGCCCCGTGCGTGAGCAGGCCTGGCGGGCTATTCAGGCGCGGCGCCTGCGCGACAGCCGGCCGCTCGACCAGCTCTTTACCGAGTTGATAGGCCTGCGCCATCAGGTAGCGCTAAACGCGGGCTTCGCCAACTTCCGCGACTACATGTTTGCCGCGCTGGGGCGCTTCGACTACACCGCCGAAGACTGTTTTGACTTTCATTCGGCTATCGGGGCCACGGTGGTGCCGCTCATCAACGAGTTTGACGAAGCCCGCCGCCGCGACCTGAAGCTGCCCGCCCTGCGCCCTTGGGACCTCGACGTGGACCCAAGCGGCCAACAGCCGCTGCGCCCATTCCAAACGGGAGCCGAGCTGCTCGAAAAGACCATTACGGTCTTTCAGCGCCTCGACCCATTCTTGGGTGACTGCCTGCGCACCATGCGCCAGATGGGCCACCTCGACCTCGAAAGCCGTAAGGGCAAGGCGCCTGGTGGCTACAACTACCCGCTCGATGAAACTGGGGTGCCGTTCATTTTTATGAACGCGACCTCATCGCTGCGCGATGTGGTGACCATGCTGCACGAAGGCGGCCACGCCGTGCATTCTTTCCTTACTCGCCGCCTACCCCTCTCGGCCGACAAACATCCGCCGAGTGAAGTAGCCGAGCTGGCCTCGATGAGCATGGAGCTGATGAGCATGGACCACTGGGACGTGTTTTTTGATAATCCTGCCGAGCTGCGTCGCGCTAAGAAAACGCACCTTGAGGGCGTACTCGAGACTTTTCCCTGGGTCGCCACCATCGACAAGTTTCAGCATTGGGTGTACGAAAATCCGAACCATACGGAGGCGCAGCGTCACCAGCGCTGGACCGAGATTTTTCAGAATTTCAACCAGCGCACCGTGAGCTGGAGCGGCCTGGAACAGTTCCGGCCCACGCTCTGGCAAAAGCAGCTGCACCTCTACGAAGTGCCGTTTTATTACATCGAGTACGCGATGGCACAGCTCGGAGCTATTGCGATGTGGCGCAATTTTCGGCAAGACCCGGCTGCGGCACTCGCGGGCTACCAGCGGGCACTGGCGCTGGGCTACACCGTGCCTATCGGCGAAGTGTACGCAGCGGCCGGCATTCGCTTCGACTTCAGCACCGAGTACCTGCGGCAACTGGCCGACTTTGTACGCGAAGAAATGGCCGCGCTGTAAAAGCCTCGGATAAACAATAAGAACGTCAT
>CAZZDR010000001.1:14937-29729 GCA_964652535.1 uncultured Hymenobacter sp.
CCCACATCGTTGCGCTGAATGTGCCCATTGAGCACGTCGAGTTCGGCTGCCACGAGGCGCACGGCGGGCACGTCGCTGCCACGCAGGTGCTGGAGCCAGTTGCCCACGTGCTGCTGGCCCGAGCCAGAGTCTTGCGCAAAGCCGTTGTTGACTGCCCCGAACAGGGCCTGGATGCTGGATTCGATTTCGGAGATGAAGTTCATAAGGCAAAAGTAAGAAGCTGCTACCCTAACGCCGCCGGTCGCGCCGTAGTTATGCCGAGGTTATGCTGGGTGGTGTAGTTAGCGGGCGCGGCGCCACCTTTGCAAGATGCAACTCACTACCCTTGCCGACCTTGAGCAGGCGCAGCAGCGGCTGCGCGGCCTAGCGCGGCGCACGCCCCTGCTGCCCTTCGACCTGCCCGAGCTGGGCACCGAGCACGTGTACCTCAAGCCCGAAAGCTTGCAGCCGATTGGCTCGTTTAAGATTCGCGGGGCGGGCAACCGCATTATGGCCCTTAGCGCCGAGGAGCGCGGGCGCGGCGTGCTGGCTTATAGCAGCGGCAACCACGCCCAGGGAGTGGCCTACGCGGCGCGGCAGCTGGGGCTGCGTGCTACCATTATTATGCCCACCAATGCGCCGCAGGTAAAAATTGACGCTACCCGGGCGCTCGGTGCCGAAGTTATTCTCTACGACCCGGCCCACGAAAAGCGCGAAGCTGTGGCCGCCCGTCTGCTGGCCGGGGCCGCCGCGCCGCCCGTGCTGGTGCCGCCCTTCGACGATGCCTACGTGATAGCGGGCCAGGGTACCGTGGGCCTCGAAATTTTCGAAGACCTGCCCAGTGTGGACCTGGTCCTGGCGCCCGTGGGCGGTGGTGGCCTGCTGGGTGGAGTAGCCGCCGCCCTCAAACTCTTGAAGCCCAGCGTAAAAATAATAGGGGTAGAGCCCGAGCTGGCCGCCGATGCCCAGGCTTCTTTCCAGGCCGGGCGGGTGGTAGAGTGGGCCGCCGCCGACACCAACCGCACGCTGGCCGACGGTGTGCGCACGCTGGCCGTAAGTGAGCTCACTTTCGCGCACTTGCGTCAATACGCCGACGATATCGTGACCGTGAGCGAGGCCGAATTGCGGGCTGCCGCCCGCCGCCTGCTGCTCGAAGCCCGCCTGGTGGTGGAGCCCACTGCCGCGCTGCCGCTGGCCGCGCTGCTGCGCCACCGCGCTGCCCTACCCCCCAGCCAGCACACAGTTCTTATCCTCACTGGCGGCAACGCCGACCCAGCAACGCTGGCCGAGCTGCTGACTACATAAAATTTGGGTGAGGGTAGGGCCGGGCCGAGGTTCGGCCGCATCTTTGCCCTGCCAGGTTGCCAACCGATTTGGCCGAATGTCAGTAAGTCTAGTCAATATCTTTGCTGAAAACACCTCCTACCCAACTTCACATATGAAAATTATCGTCCCGATGGCGGGCATGGGCAAGCGCATGCGCCCGCACACGCTCACCGTACCCAAGCCCCTGATTCCGATTGCTGGCAAGCCCATTGTGCAGCGCCTGGTCGAAGACATTGCCCGCGTGTGCGGCGAGCCCGTGACGGAGGTTGCCTTCATCATCGGCCGCTTCGGAGCTACCGTCGAAAAAAGCCTCATCGCCATTGCCGAGTCGGTAGGCGCCAAGGGTACCATCTCGTACCAGGATGAGCCGCTGGGCACTGCCCACGCCATTTTGTGCGCCAAAGACTCGCTGAGCGGCCCCATCGTGGTGGCGTTTGCCGATACGCTGTTCAAGGCCGACTTTACGCTCGATAGCTCGGTGCCCGGCACTATTTGGGTGCAAAAAGTAGCTGACCCCAAGCCTTTTGGCGTAGTAAAGCTCAACGAGCAAGGCCAAATTACCGAATTTGTAGAGAAGCCCGAAACCTTCGTGTCGGACCTCGCTATCATCGGCATCTACTACTTCCAGGACGGCGCCTACCTGCGCGACGAGCTGCAATACCTGCTCGACAACGACATCAAGGACAAAGGCGAGTACCAACTCACCAACGCTCTCGAAAACATGAAGAACAAGGGCACCATCTTCGTGCCTGGCCAGGTAACCGAGTGGCTCGACTGCGGCAACAAAGACGCCACAGTATTCACCAACCAGCGCTACCTCGAATACCTGAAAGAGCGCGGCGAAAAGCTGGTGGCTGCCTCGGCCAAAATCACCAACTCGGTGATTATTGAGCCGGTATATATCGGCGAGAACGCCGTCATTACCGACTCGGTAGTGGGCCCGCACGTGTCGCTGAGCGCCAACGCCGTGGTGGAAGACTCGCGCCTAGCCAATTCTATCGTGCAAACCGGCGCTACCGTGCGCCACGCCAACGTGGCCAACTCGATGGTGGGCAACAGCGCCAGCGTAACGGGCCACCCCGCCGACTTAAGCGTGGGCGACTTTAATACGCTGCGCGTGTGATAATTTAAGCACTTCGCACGTTTACCGAACGGCGCGGCTCCCATGGGTGGGGCCGCGCCGTTCGCGCGTAATCCCGCGTACATTCGCCCTCGACTTCTAGTTTATTTATTGTGCTTATGCGTGCTATGTTGATACGTTCGTTCGCGGTTACTTTATTGCTGGTAGGAGGGGTAGCCACGGCTGGCCGGGCGCAGGCCGTTGAGCCCGGCGGGGGGGGTAGGGCACCGGCCGCTGCGCCTGCCAAGCTCACGCGCAAGGAGCGGCGCGAGCTGGCCCAGCGCCTCGAAACAGAGACCAAAAAAGCGGCGGCCCGCCCACCGCTTTCGCCCAAGGAGCGTGAGCTAAGCGAAGCGCTCTACACCGATGGTGTGAAGTACGTCATCCTCGAAGACTATCCTAAGGCTCTGGAGCGCCTGCTGAAAGCTTACACGCTGGTGCCCGAAAACGCGGCCGTCAACTATAAGCTGGCTGAGGCTAACCTACTGAGTGGCAACCTACGCGATGCCACCGGCTACGCCGAAGCCGCCGTGAAGCTCGATACCAAAAACCCTTACTACTACCTGCTGCTGGCCCAGGCCCAAGCCAGCCAAAAGCAGTATGAAGCCGCCACCGCTACCTACGCCAGCCTGGTAAGTGAGGTGCCCAACTCGGGCAGCTACTTGTTTCAATTGGCCGACCTCTACTTGGCCCAAAACAAGCTGCCTGAGGCCCTGGCGACCCTCGACAAAGCCCAGACTCAGTTTGGCAATGCCGATGAAATCTCTTTTAAAAAGCAGCAGATATACCTGCGCCAAAATAACCTGCCGCTGGCCCTGAAGGAGGGCGAAAACCTCATTGCGGCCAACCCTACCGAGCCGCGCTATGTGCTGGCCCAGGCCGAGATGTACGCCGCCAATAACCGCCTGCCCGACGCCATTCGGGTGGCCGACCAGGCCCTGCGCCTCGACCCCGGCAACCCCGCGGCCCACCTCATCCTGGCCGACGTGTACCGCCAGCAAAACCAGCCCACTGAGGTAGAAAAGCAGCTGCGCCTGGCCTTCGACAGCCCGGCGCTGGAAATCGACCAGGAGGTACGCATTCTGGTCGGCTACATCAAGCAGTTGCCCGACCCCAAGGTGACCCCGCTGGCCCTCGACCTGGCCGCCGCCACCGTGCGCAACCACCCGCGCGATGCCAAAGCCTACAGCGTAGCCGCCGACGTGCAGATGCAGACTGGCCGCAAAAAGGAAGCCCGCAATACCTACCTTAAGGCGCTCAAATACGACAAGACCAAGTACCAGCTTTGGCAGCAGGTGGTGGTGCTCGATGCCGAACTGAACCAGACCGACTCGCTGCTGGTGCACAGCGACCAGGCCCTGGAGCTATTCCCAAACCAAGCCCCGTTGTGGTTTTATAACGGGGTAGGGCACTTGCTGAAAAAGCAGCCCCAGCAAGCTGCGCAGGCATTGGAACACGGCCGCCGCTTAGCAGCAGGCAGCGTGGAGCAGCAAAGCCAGTTCGACTCGCAGCTCGGCGACGTGTACCAGGAGTTGAAGGAGTACGCCAAGTCGGATGCCGCCTACGACGCGGTGCTCACTACCGACCCCAACAACTACGCGGTGCTCAACAACTACAGCTATTATTTAAGTCTGCGCGGCGAAAAGCTCGACAAGGCCAAGGAGATGGCGGGCCGCGCGGTAACTAAATTTCCGGACAACGACACCTACCTCGATACCTACGCCTGGGTGCTCTACAAGCAGAAAGATTACGCCGGCGCGCGCCAAAACCTGGAGAAAGCCAGCAAGACTACCAAGGATGCAAGCATCCTGGAGCACTATGGCGACGTACTGTGGCAACTCGGCGACCACGCCGGGGCCGTGGCGGCCTGGCAGCGGGCTCGCAAAGCCGGGCCCGGCGCCTCGCCGCTGCTCGACCGCAAACTCAAAGACCAAAAATTGTATGAATAAATCTGCGCTGCTACTAGCCGGGCTGGCCCTGGCGGGCTGCCACCGCGCCGTTTCTACCAAGTCAGGCTCGATCACGGCCGGCACCTCTACCCCCGTGGCCACTGCCGTAGTAACGCCCGCCGGCGTGAAGGCCACCAACACCAGCTTTCAGTACCTGAACGGCCACGGCAAGGTGCATTTCAAAGCCAAGGACGCCGAGCAGTCGGCCAATTTCAACCTGCGCGTGCGGCGCGATTCGGCCATCTGGCTCTCAGGTTCTTTGTATGGCATTGAGGGGGTAAGGGCTCTGCTCACGCCCGATTCGGTGCGCGTGGTCAACCGCTTGAAAAAGACGTACTTTGCCGGCGACTACGCTTACCTGAGCCAGCTGTTGAACGTGCCCGTGACCTACCGCCAGATGCAGGATATCCTACTCGGCGACTACCAGGAAGCTCCCAAGGGCGCCGTGCCCGTGCTCAAGAAAGAGGGCGACAACCAAGCCGTGACCTACCCGCAGGCGCCGCTCATCGTGGAGCAGCTGCTAAGCCTGAGCACCGGCCGCCTCCAGCAGTTGAAAGTGAGCGAAAGTGCCGCTCAGCGCAGCCTCACGGTGGGCTACGCCGACTTCCAGAAGCCTGGTGGCGCTGACCTTCCTTTCGCCTTTACCACCAACGTACTGGGTCAGCAGGGTGGCACCGAAAGCACCTCGGCCACCCTCAACTACCAAAAAGTAGAAGTCGGTTCGGGCCACCTTGACTTCCCTTTTAGCGTGCCTAAGGGCTATTCTAAGCAAACCAAGGTGAAAAAGTAGGGCTAGGTTTTATGCCTGACTGATTTCCGCCGGACTCTTCTTTTTGCACCAAGCGCGCATTTGTGTGAGTAGGGGCAAAGAGAGGAGTCCGGTTTTTACATTAGAAAAGAAATCGAGAAATTCACCCTGGGCGGCATGCGGGCCGCACTGGCGCCCAGCCTACTGTAGTGTTTGGGCGTGTTTACATACCGCGTAGGCTCGCCTTTAGCTTGAATGCTAACGAAGACTTTCTTCGCTTGGCAGGGGGGGTAGGGGCGCGGATATTGCGGTGGCAGTGCGCATTCTTCTGCTATCCAGAGCTTACTTGGAGGCATGAAGAAACTGTCTTTGCTAACGGGCCTGCTGCCGCTAGCGGTAGCTGCGCTGCTGGCCGCCGCGCCGCCCACCGTGCTCACCCAGGTGCGCCAGTACCGCCAGCGCCACGAGCACGAACTGCTGGCCGACTACCTGCGGCTGCTCGCCATCCCCAACGTGGCGGCCGATACGGCTGGGCTGCGCCGCACCGCTGCCACCATTGCCGAGCTTATGCGCCAGCGCGGCATAGCGCAGGTGCAGCTGCTGCCGGCTACCACGCCCGGCGTGCCGCCCGCTGTGTACGGCGAGGTGCGGGTGCCCGGCGCCAAGCGCACCATCGTCTTCTACGCCCACTACGACGGCCAGCCGGTGAACCCCGCACAGTGGGCGCCCGGCCTTAGCCCGTTTCAGCCCACACTGGCGAGCGGTTCGCTGGCTCGCGGCGGGCAGCTGCTGCCCCTGCCCACACCGGGCACGCCGCTTAGCCCCGACTACCGCATTTACGCCCGCGGCAGCTCCGACGACAAGGCTGGCGTGATGGCCATTATCGCGGGTTACCAGGCTCTGGCCCAGAGCGGCGGCCGACCAACGGCCAACCTGAAGTTTTTCTTCGAAGGCGAGGAAGAAGCTGGCTCGCCGCACCTGGCCGAGCTGTTGGCCCGGCACCGGGCCCTGCTGCAATCTGACCTTTGGATAATCTGCGACGGGCCCGTGCACCAGTCGGGCCGCAAGCAAGTAGTATTTGGGGCGCGGGGCGATGTGAACGTGGCCCTGACCGTGTATGGCCCCAAGCGCCCGCTGCACAGCGGCCACTACGGCAACTGGGCGCCCAACCCGGCCATGAGCCTGGCTCGCTTGCTGGGCTCGATGAAAGACAGCACGGGCCGCGTCACCATTGCAGGTTTTTACGATGATGTGGTGCCCCTCACGGCCACCGAGCAAGCCGCCCTGCAGCGTATTCCGAACAACGACAATGACATTCGGGGCGAACTGGGCTTTGCCCGGCCCGACGGCCAGGGCCAGTCGCTGGTTGAATTGATAAACCAGCCTTCGTTGAATATCAACGGAATGCGCAGTGCCAACGTGGGCCCGCAGGCCGCCAACGTTATCCCGACCACTGCCGAGGCGGTGCTGGACTTGCGTCTCGTGCTGGGCAACGACTACCAGCGCCAACTGGCCAAGCTGGTGCGCCACATCGAGCGCCAAGGTTTTTTTGTGACGCGGGCCGAGCCTACCGATGCCGAACGAGCGCGCTACCCCCGTCTCGTGCGCGTGGCGCCGGCCATTGGCTACAACGCCCAGCGCACGCCCATGGACTTGCCGCTGGCCCGTAGCGTGGTGCAAGCCGTGCAAACCACTGTCAGTCAGCCGGTAGTATTGCTGCCTACCTCGGGCGGTAGCCTGCCGCTATACGTGTTCAAGCAGGAGCTGGGCGCCACTACGCTCACCGTACCCGTGGCGAACTACGATAATAACCAGCACGCCGAAAACGAGAATATCCGCCTCGGCAACCTCTGGGAAG
Source organism: uncultured Hymenobacter sp. (assembly GCA_964652535.1). GTDB lineage: Bacteria > Bacteroidota > Bacteroidia > Cytophagales > Hymenobacteraceae > Hymenobacter. Next base: position 21,918 of record CAZZDR010000001.1, read on the forward strand.
GCCTCGAAACTATGGCCGCTCTCATGACCATGAAATAGGGGGTAAGCAGCTAGCTAGAAAGTAGCTAGGCCTAGACCTGATTCAAAAAAGGAGCTTCGAAAAAAGCCATGCCTGCCGATGGTCTGGATTCCTGAAGCAGACCTGCAAGTCTAAAAAACGCCGTCGCCCGTAGCATCGTGGTGGTACTCTAAAGTCTTCGGGTGGTCCCGCAGGGCCGAGTTGGTACCGTAAACCTGTGCGGTGAAGAACTGTAAATTAAATTAGTACAGCTCTTTACTGCCAAATAACTTTGCGTTTAGTGGGGCGAAATAGCCCGGTGCTAAGCTACTTCATTAGCCGACCTTATTCGCCTGTCATCTTCCCTTCCCCTCATGCAACACGCAACCGTGGCCGCGGCACCGCTGTCGGCCGCCCTCACTGAGAAGTTTTCGCACCTCTGGCACCTAGTGGGCAACACGCCCATGCTGGCGCTGCACTACACCTACCAGGGCCAGCCCGGCCACATTTACGTCAAGTGCGAGCATTACAACCTCACCGGCAGCCTCAAGGACCGTATGGCGCTCTACATTTTGCAGCGCGCTTACGAGCAAGGTAAAATTCAGCCTGGCGACACGCTGGTAGAAGCCACTAGCGGCAACACCGGTATTGCCTTTGCCGCCATCGGCAAGGCCCTCGGCCACCCCGTCCACATCCTAATGCCTGATTGGCTGAGCCGGGAGCGCCAAGATATTATCCGCTCGTTGGGGGCCGAGGTTACGCTCATCAGCAAAGCGCAGGGCGGCTTCTTGGGTAGTATTAGGCTTTCTGAGGAGATGGCGGCCGCCAACCCACAGGTATTTCTGACTCAGCAGTTTGAGAATTGCTACAACGCCGAGGCGCATGCCCGCACCACGGGACCCGAAATAGCGGCCCAACTTGCCAGTGTGGGCCGCACGCCCACGGCTTTCGTGGCCGGTGTGGGTACGGGCGGCACCGTCATGGGCACCGGTCATTACCTGAAGGAGCATTTTCCTGGCATTAAGATTCATCCCCTGGAGCCGGCCGAGTCTCCTACCCTCACCACGGGCTACAAAGTAGGCTCGCACCGCATTCAGGGCATTTCGGACGAGTTTATTCCAGCCATCGTAAAGCTGGACGAACTAGACGAGGTAGTGCAGGCTTCGGACGGCGACGCCATCCTGGTAGCTCAAAAGCTGGCCCAGCAGCTTGGGTTAGCTGTGGGTATCTCGTCGGGTGCCAATGTGATTGCCGCCATTCGCCTGGCTGCCGAACTGGGTCCCGATGCTACCGTTGTCACGCTGCTTTGCGACAGCAACAAGAAGTACCTCAGTACCGACTTGCTGCGTGAGGAGCCTGTGCGCGCCGGCTACTTAGCCTCCGAAGTGGAGTTCATTGATTACCGCCCTATCAGCCGCCTAGCCGCGCCATGCACGCACGGCAACTAGCTAGTCATCAATTGTAGTTGAGATCAAACTCCGAAGTCTATTCTTGGCTAAAGAATAAGCTTCGGAGTTTTGCTTGGTAATAAGGGGGTAGGGCGCTAGGCAAAACTCATTCTTAGCGCACATAGGGGGGTAGGGGAGGTGCTACAAGTATTTAATCTCTTGCAAGCCAAAGCGCTGCACTTGGCCTGCAATCTCTACAGCCAGGCGGCCGTCGGGCTCCACACCCACTATCTGGCCGCGCACTCGGCGGCTGGCTACCTCATACTCGTGCCACTCCTGGTAGCGATACAGGGCAGCTAAGTAGGCCCGGCGCAGATCGCCCACCTGGCCAGCACGCAGCTGCAGGTAGCGGCGCTCCAAGCATTCGAGCAGGCGCTCGGCCTGGGTCGCTCGCTGAAAATGCCGGCCCGTGAGCGCACTCAGCGACGTGGCCGTGGGCATAGAAAAGTGCTGCTGATTCACGTTTAAGCCAGTGCCCACGATGCTAGACTGAATTTTTGGGCCGCTTAGACTGTTCTCAATCAGCACCCCGCCCAGCTTTTGGGTGCCGAAGTACAAGTCATTGGGCCACTTCACCCGTAGCTGGGCCGAGGGGCCCAAACTCAGTTCGGCCCAGTCGCGCATAGCCAGTGCCACAGCTTGACTTAGCAAAAACTGCTGGCTGGCGTCTAAAAACGTGGGCAGCCAAACGACCGACAGCGTCAGGTTTTCGCCTGGTGCCGCCTGCCATTGGTTGCCACGCTGGCCGCGGCCAGCAAACTGGTCGTCCGTTATGACGGTACAACCTTCGCTGGCCCGGTTTTCGCGCAACAGTTGCTGCGCTTCCGAGTTAGTAGAGGCGCAGGCGGGCAGCCAGATGAGCTGCTGGCCCGTGAATAAGGTATTAGGGCTGATGACCACGCAGGTTAGCAGTCGTATATTAGCTAGTAAACAACGCAAACTTACTCTATGAAGAGCATTCAGGTCCGGCAGGATTCGGACACATTGGCAGACGTAGCCGTACGTGGCCTCCAAGACCGCAAAGGAATGGACATTGTGGTGATGAACTTGAAAGAGTTGAAAAACGCAGTGGCCGATTATTTTATCATCTGCTCGGCCTCGTCCGACACGCAACTCGACGCTCTCGCCCGCTCGGTAGAGGAAGAAGTTGAAAAAGTGACTGGCCAAGCCCCTTGGCAGAGTGAAGGTCGCACCAATCGCGAGTGGATTCTGTTGGATTATGTGGACGTAGTAGTCCACGTGTTCTTGCGCGACCGCCGGCAGTTTTACGCGCTGGAGGAGCTTTGGGGCGATGCCGAAATTACGCACGTAGAAGATACAGCCGACGTGGTGCAGCGCTAAAGCATTGGCGTGCTGGTTGCGTCTGCTGGTAGCGTGGTCTCCAACATCGCTGGTCTGGCGCGGTTGCTTTTGACTTAGTACAACTCAAGTAATTTTTTTATGTCTAATACGACGCCCACTAAACGCCGCAAGCCGACGCTGCCTACCCCCTCGCCCCGGCCGGGAGTACAGCTGTGGGTGATGGCGGGGCTGCTGGTGCTATTCACCGGCATGTTTTATTTTACGAGCTACAACTCGGCCGTTAAAATCAATCAGCAACGCTTCGAGCAGATGTTGGCCGCTGGCGATGTGCACGACATTACGGTGGTAAACAAGCAGCTAGTAGAAGTGGGCTTGACGCCCGCCGCTCTGCAAAAGCCGGAATACCAGCGTGACCTAGCCACGCACCGTGGCCCTTTTGCAGCCGACCGCAGCGCTGAGTACTTTTTCCCAGTTTTCGACGCTAAGGTATTTCAAGAGCAGCTTGATAAACTACAGGCCAATAAGCCACTAGCTCAGCAAGTGCCTCTTGATATTTCAGAGCGCCAAAGCGTGGTAGATTTCATTAGCGGTTACGGGCTCATCATCGCCAGCATTATTCTGTTTGTGTTCCTCATGCGTCGTATGAGTAGCGCAGGCGGTCCTGGCGGGCAGATTTTCAACATTGGCAAAAGCCGCGCTGCTCTTTTCGAAGGTGGTGATAAAGTGAAGATTACCTTTAAGGACGTAGCTGGCCTCGAAGAAGCCAAAGAAGAAGTACAGGAAATTGTGGAGTTCCTCAAGAACCCCAGCAAATTCACCATTCTTGGTGGCAAGATACCTAAGGGTGCTTTGCTAGTAGGCCCTCCTGGTACCGGCAAAACCTTGCTGGCCAAAGCAGTAGCTGGTGAAGCCGACGTGCCTTTCTTCTCACTTTCAGGTTCTGACTTTGTCGAGATGTTCGTAGGGGTAGGCGCGGCTCGGGTGCGTGACTTGTTTAAGCAAGCCAAGGCTAAGGCACCGTGCATCATTTTCATCGATGAGATTGACGCTGTAGGCCGCTCGCGTAGCAAGGGTGCTATGCCCGGTGGCAACGACGAGCGCGAAAACACGCTGAACTCGCTGCTAGTAGAGATGGACGGCTTCGGTACCGACTCCGGCGTCATCATTCTGGCCGCCACTAACCGTCCTGATACGCTGGACTCAGCATTGCTGCGTCCCGGCCGTTTCGACCGTCAGATTAGCATTGACAAGCCCGATATCAACGGCCGCACCCAGATTTTCCAGGTGCACCTCAAGCCGCTAACGCTTGGCCCCGATGTAGATGCCAAGAAGCTTTCGGCTCAGACGCCAGGTTTCGCCGGCGCCGAGATTGCCAACGTCTGCAACGAGGCCGCACTTATTGCCGCGCGCCGCGACAAGAAGTTTATCACCAACCAGGACTTCACGGACGCTATCGACCGCGTAATTGGCGGCCTTGAGAAGCGGAACAAGATTATCAGCCCTGGTGAGAAGCGCATTGTGGCTTACCATGAAGCGGGCCACGCCATCGCTGGCTGGTTTTTAGAGCACACCGACCCGTTGGTGAAAGTTTCTATCGTGCCACGAGGGGTAGCGGCACTCGGTTATGCGCAGTATCTACCCAAAGAGCAGTTTCTGTACAACACAGAGCAACTGATTGATGAGATGTGTATGGCTTTGGGTGGCCGCGCCGCCGAGGAGTTGGTATTTGGTAAAATCTCGACCGGGGCGCTTAGCGACCTGGAGCGGATTACCAAAATGGCTTACTCCATCGTGACGATGTACGGCATGAACTCCAAGCTTGGCAATGTTTCCTTCTACGATTCGAAGGGGCAGAATGAGTACGGTTTCTCGAAGCCTTACTCGGAAGCTACTTCGCAAATGATTGACGAAGAAGTACGCAGCATCATCGACCAGGCTTACACCCGCACGAAAGAGTTGCTGACTGAGCGCCGCCATGAGCTAGAGGTGATTGCAAAAGAACTGCTTGAAAAAGAAGTGCTTCTGCAAGACGACTTGGAGCGTCTTGTAGGCAAACGCCCTTATGGTGGCCAGACCAACTACCAGGCACACATGGCTGGCACCGACCGTTCGGAGACCGCTAGTGAGCGCCATGCCGAGCACCCTGAGGTGCCGCTAGATGGTGACCTGCCGACCCTGCACCTACCGGGCATGCCCGAAGCCGAAACTGTTTAGCTCTTCTAACCAAAGCTGCTACTATGTCAATAGAAAGGCCAGCCGCAAGGCTGGCCTTTTTTATGTAGCCTACCTTTGCGGTATGTCTTCCTCGCGCGATAGTATGCTGGCCCGCATTCGCACGGCCCTGGCGGCCGGGCCGGCGCCCCTACCCCTCACGCCCGACTGGACTGCACCTGTGCACCCGCCACTGCCGCTGAATGACCTAGCCGTAGTATTCGCCGAAAATTTTCGGCGCATTGGGGGCGAGTTTATCTATTGCGAGAGCTTGGTGCAGTTGGGGTCGGCGCTACGCAGCTGGCTGGCTGAGCGCCTGCCCCTCGGCCAGCAATGCTATGTCTGGGAGCCTGCGCTACAAGCATTGCTAACGCAAACGGAGGTTCCTTTCCAAGCTACGGAAGCTGATTTTCGGGGGCAAGCGGCCGTGGGTATTACCTCGTGCGAGGCCTTGGTAGCGCGCACGGGCAGCCTACTGGTAGCGCCGGACACAGCCAGCGGCCGTCGTCTTAGCATTTACCCCGACCAGCACTTGGTACTGGCCCGGCCCAGCCAGATAGTGGCCGAAATCGGGGATGCGCTGCGGGCTGTACAGGCGCGCTACGGAGCCACTCTGCCTTCTATGCTGTCGCTCACGACGGGGCCTAGCCGCACCGCTGACATCGAAAAAACCTTGGTGCTGGGTGCGCACGGTCCGCGTCGCCTCAGCTTGTTCTTACTAGAAGATGATGCCGAAACTGCTGCCTAAGTTGCCGCCGCTGGCGCTGGCTGCGGGCCAGCGCGTGTATTTTGCTTCCGACTTTCACTTGGGCGTGCCCGATGCTGCTACCTCGCGTGAGCGCGAGCGCCGCATCGTGCGCTGGCTCGATGAGGCAGCCCAAGATGCGGCGGCCATCTACCTAGTAGGCGACATATTCGACTTTTGGTTTGAGTATAAGCACGCTATCCCGCGAGGCTTCAGCCGGTTACAGGGCAAGTTGGCGGAGCTTACTGATGGCGGCCTGCCCATTACGCTCTTCACTGGCAACCACGATATGTGGATGTTTGGCTACTTCACCCAGGAGATGGGCATTCCGATTTTGCGTGATCCTGTGTCGCAGCGCATAGGTAGCCAGCTGTTTCACATCGGCCACGGCGATGGCCTGGGCCCCGGCGACTTTGCCTATAAGCGCGTAATGAAGCCCTTGTTCAGCTCGCGGTTTACGCAGTGGCTTTTTGCGCGCCTACACCCCAACCTGGGCATCGGCCTGGCCAACCACTGGAGCCGTCACTCTCGCCTACAAAATGGCGACGCCGATGCTAAGTACTTTGGAGAAGAGGAATGGCTGCTCATTTATTGCCGCGAACTCGAAAAGCGCCAGCACCACGATTACTACGTGTTTGGCCACCGCCACCTACCTCTTGATGTGGCGGTAGGCCCTGGCAGCCGCTACGTCAACCTAGGCGAATGGGTCAATTATTGTTCCTACGGTGTGTATGATGGCAACGAGTTGGTACTGCGCGAGTTTAAGGGCTAAAATAGGTCAATCTGCTGCCTTAGTGTCCGGCCGGCGCGCTCCCCTATTATGGCTCGCGGCGCTCGGCGGGCTGCTTTCTCTTAGTAGTGCACAGGCGCAGGGTAGCGTACCTAGTGCAGCCTCGGTGGCGCCGGCCGCTCGGGTAGCCCCGGTAGAAGTAGCCCCTACCCCCCCCGGCTCGGCCAAAAACGCTGGCGCGCCTGCGCCGCCTGCTGGGGCTTGGATTTTGGCTAAAGCCTTGACGCTGCCTAACCCTGGTGTAGCCTCGCTCGACCGGCGTGGCACGCTCTACATAGCCGACCGCGATAACAACCTGCGCCAGTTGGGCCGCGATGGCCAGCCACTCAACACTTACTCGCCCGCGCAGCCTGGCCACGTGGCCGTCGTCGAGGCCTGGAACCAGAACAGTCTGCTGGTTTTTTACGACGACCGGCAGCAGGTACTGCTGCTCGACCGGTTTTTGGCGCCGCTGAGCGAAATCAGGCTGGCCGACTATATCGACGGCACTATTCGCACCGCTACGCTGGCTCCCGATGGCCTGCTGTGGCTGCTCGATGAAAGTGCCCTCACGCTACGCGAATTTGACCCACAGGCTCTGCGCGTGGTTCAGAGCACGCCACTCGACCTCATCATCGGCCACAGCCGGCCTGACTTCCGCTTCCTGCGCCAATACCAGAACAACGTGTACTTGGTAGACCGCACCAGCGGCATTTTTGTATTTGATAACCTGGGTAATTACCGCAAAAAGTTGCCGTTTACGGGCCTGGATTTTATCACCTTCCGTAGCGATGAACTGGTGTATCTGAGCCAGGGGCAGCTGCACTTTTTTCACCTCTACAACCTGACGGAGCGCACTCGGCCCCTACCCCCCGACCTCGATGCAACGACTGTGCGCCAAGTGCTACTGGGCGACGACCAAGCGTACTTCGTCACGACTACTGGGCTGCGCATCTATCAGTTGTGAGAGGTTAATAATAAAGGATTGCTATTGAGGAATTTATTCATAAGTAAGGTTTAGCTTGTTGTCGCGAAAGAAAGCTGTAATCTACCTTGCGTAACAAGGTTGCACGCGTACAGAAAGACGCCGGAATGCACAACCAGGTGCCGGGGAGATCGTTAGGATGGGGAAGTTTGATTCCACCTTTTCCTTCCTTTTCCATGAAAGCATTAATGTTTCACGGCCCACGCAATGTGAGCGTCGATACCGTAGACGACCCCACGCTGAAGGACTCGCGCGATGCAATTATTCGCGTGACGAGCACGGCCATTTGTGGCTCCGACCTGCACATCTACAACGGCTCGCTGCCGACCAAACCCATGGTGCTCGGGCACGAGTT
>CAZZDR010000001.1:29829-34545 GCA_964652535.1 uncultured Hymenobacter sp.
CACGACCAGGTGGTGGCGCAAATTCGGGATATGAGCCAGGGCCGTGGGGCCGACGTGTGCGTCGATTGCGTAGGCTTTGAGCCCGACCGCGACCTACTCGACCGTGCCAAAGCCGTTATCAACCTCGAAAAAGGCTCGCCCAAAGTGCTCGAAACCTGCATGAGCGCCGTACGGCGCGGCGGCGTGGTGTCGGTACTGGGCGTGTACGTTACTACCAACGACAACTTCCCAGTTGGTCAGTTTTTCGATAAAGGCATCAAGCTAGTAGGTGGCCAAGCGCCGGCCCATCGGCACATCGACAAGCTGTTGCAGCACATTATTAAGGGTGAAGTGGTGCTGGATGACATTATCTCGCACCGCCTACCCCTCTCGCAGGCGGCGCACGGCTACGATATTTTCCGTCACAAAAAGGACAACTGCTTGAAAGTAGTCCTGCGCCCCGGTGAATAAAGTATAGTTATTTAGGCCTGAATAGCCCGGCTGCTTATCTCCAAAGGGGTAGGCGGCCGGGCTTTTTTGTTGGCACAAACTGCTTTAGGACGGCGCTAGGCTGACGTAAATGGGCTGATTCGAGCTTCTTCCGGGTTAAGCCCAGCATTCGTGCGTTATTTTGTGGGGCGGTGGACTGCTTGCCGCGCCTGGCTTTGTTTGTGACTTTTCTACTACCCCTGTTTTTGCGGCGCATTGTGCCGGCCCTATTGTTGCTGGGGCTGCTGGCGGCGCCCGCTGTGGCCCAGCGCCACCGCCCCGCCAAAAAGCCGACCCGGTCTGCCGCCCGCGCCAAGCGCCCGGCCCGCAAGGCCGCGCGCCCTACCCCCCGCCCACGCGGCAAAAGCAAGGAGCAGTTGGAGCGCGAGCGCCAGGCCAACCTGGCACGCATTGCTGAAGCGGGCCAGGTGCTGACTCAAACCACCCAAAAGAAGCAGGCTTCGCTAGGCCAACTCAACGTTATTAAAGAGAAGCTGACGGTAAAGCAGGGCCAGATTCAGCACATCTCGACCCAGCTGCAGGGCATCGAAACCAATGTGCACCAGACCGTGAAGCAGGTGCTGAGCACCCAGGAGCAGCTGGCCCGCCTCAAAGGAGAATATGCCCGGCTGATTTATACGGCGTCTAAAACGAGCAATGGCTTCAATCAGCTCCTCTTTTTATTTGCTGCCGAGTCGTTCAACCAGTTTGTATTGCGGCTGCGCTACGTGCGTCAGTACACCGAGGAGAGGCAGCAGCAAGCGCTACGTATTGTAGGGGCGCAACGGCAACTTAGCCACGAGCTAAACGGCCTCACGCAGCAGCGCCAGCGCCAGAAAAGCTTGCTCACCAATCAATTGGTAGAAAGCCGTAACCTGCAAGGCCTCAAGGTAGAACAGGACGAAGTGGTGCAGCAGCTCAGCCAGCAGGAGCAGGGCCTGCGCCAGGAGCTAGCCCAGCGGCAGCAAGCCGTGGCCCGGCTCGATGACCTTATTGCCCAGCGCGTGCGGGAGGAGATAGCCCGCGCCGCCCGCGAGGCCCGCCTAGCGGCCGCGGCCGCCCGCCGTCGCGCCGCCCGCATTGCTCAGGCCGAGGCCGCCGCGCGCCGCCGCCCCCGCCGCGGCGAAAGCTCTGCCGCAGACGAGGCTAGCACCAACCCCGAAAGCGACGCACCCGAAGAAACTACCGCCGACCGCCACGCCAGCCGCGTAGCCCTCACGCCCGAAACTGCTATGCTCTCGTCTAGTTTTGCTGGCAACCGGGGGCGGCTGCCTTGGCCAGTGGCCCACGGTTTCGTGGCCCAGCACTTTGGCCGGCACCCGCACCCGGTACTGCGCCACGTCACGGTCGATAACCGTGGCGTTGATATTCAGACGAATAACGGCGAGTCGGTACGCGCCGTGTTTGCGGGCCGGGTGCTCACGGTGGCCCAGGTACCGGGCATGAACACCATCGTCATGATTCAGCACGGCGAGTACTTCACGGTGTATGCCAAGCTGCGCTCGGTGAACGTGCACGAAGGCGAGCAGGTGAGCGCCCGCGAGGCCATCGGCACGGCCGCCCTCGACTCGGAGGGCACCGCTCAGGTGCAGTTTCAGGTGTGGCGCAACTCAGCCAACCTCAACCCTGAGAGTTGGCTGGGGCGGAAATAAAAACGTTGGTCCTTGCGCTTGCAAGGACCAACGTTTTTAAGTGAGTTTGCCTTTTACCTACAGCTCCATAATATCTTCATTCCAGAGGGTAGGCTCGGCTTCGATGAATTCGCGCATCAGCTCCACGCACTCGGGCGAGTTGAGAATTTCGACCTCCACGCCGTGCGACTGCAAAAACTCCAGCGACTCGCCGAAGGTCTGGGCCTCGCCCACCACTACTTTCGGAATTTTGAACTGCACGATGGTGCCGGCGCACATGTAGCAGGGCATGAGCGTGGTATAAAGCACAGTGTCGCGGTAGGTGCGCTGGCGGCCAGCGTTGCGTAGGGCATCCATTTCGCCGTGGGCGATGGGGTCGAGGTCTTGCACGCGCTTGTTGTGGCCGCGGCCCACAATGTCTTGGCCGCGCCGCAGCACCGAGCCAATCGGGATGCCGCCCTCGCGGCGCCCCTGCCGCGCTTCGTCGATGGCGGCCTGCATGAAAATATCCATAGTGGTGTTTTAGGTGGTTGTTGAGAATTGATTTTTAATAGGTTGTCATTGCGAGCACAATGACAGAGGTTTGCTATTGCTTACCCCAAACTTACCGCACCAATTCTACCCAGCCCTTGATGGTGGCCGCGCCATCGGGCGGGGTGAGCAGGTAGTAATAGATGCCGGCGGCTACGCCCGCGCCGTCCCAGGTATTTTGGTAGGCTGCGTTTTCATACACTTGCTGGCCCCAGCGCGAGAACACTTGTAGGCGCGGCGGGCAGCCGCCCAGGCGCGGGGCAAACAGGTCGTTCTGGCCGTCGCCGTTGGGCGTGAATACGTTGGGTACCAGCATTCCTTGCACCACTACGGGGGGTAGGGCCAGCGATTTGCCGCAGCGGTTTTGGTTGAAGCCCACCGCCACGCGCGGCCGGTAGGTGCCGGCCCGCACGTAGGTGTGCGTCACGTCGAAGCCCGTGGCCACGGCCGTGCTGTCGTCGCCGAAGTGCCAAGTCAGGACTGCATCGGGGGGTAGGGTGGCTGCATCCTGCTGGAAGTGCACCACCAGCGGCGCCACCGAGCTGGGCACGCAGGCGCCCGGCACCAAGGCCGGCGCTAGCACTGCCGGGGCCAGCAGCGTGATGCGCCGCGTGCCTACCACCGGGCAGGCCGTGCCCGCGTTTACGGTATAAGTGAGTACGAAAGTGCCCGCTGTGGCCGGCGGCGTAAATAAATTGCCTGCCGACACGCCCGGTCCTGCCCACACGCCGCCGGCCGGTGTGCCCCGCAGCCGAAATGATTGCGTGCTACCGGGGCACAACACCGTATCGGGGGCCACGGCCACGGTGGGTACGCCTATTACCTGAATGGTGGTGCTGGCCTGGCTGCCTTGGTTGCCGCAAGCCGCCACCGCCGCAATGGTGTAGGTGAGCCGCTGCGAGCCCACCAGGGCCGCACTCGGCGTGAAGACAAAGCCCGCCGCCACCGAGCCCGATACGCCGGGTCCACTCCAGGTGCCGCCGGCCGGTGTGCCGTTAGTAAGCGGCACTGGGCCATTATTGGCACACACGGCGGGTAGGGCGGCTGCCACAGCTGTGGCAGCACTGCTCACCGTTACCGTCAGCCGGGCCTCTGCGGTGCAGGCCGTGGTAGCGCCCGGTACGGTGTAGGTGAGCTGCTGGGGACCGGCCAGGGCCCGGCTCGGCGTGAAGATGTAGCCCGCTGCTACCGAGCCCGATACGCCCGGTCCGCTCCAGATGCCGCCGGCGGGCGTGCCGCTCAGCGGTAGGGGTGGCGAGTTGTCGCACACGGCTTGGCTGGGGCCCACGGCCGCCACGGTGGGCTCAAAATTCAGCTTGAAGGCGGCGTTGTTACAGGGCGTGTTGTAGCCGGGCAGCGCTACGCCCCCGTTCACAGGCGAATATGAATAGGCGCCCGGCGGTACCGGAAAGCCGTTGCGGTTAAAGCACGAGCACACGGCCGCATACACGATGCCGCGCGGGTCGAAGCGCGAGGTGCCGCCGTCCACGTGGTCGCCCTCCGAGTAGGGGGTAGGGTCGCCGTAGTAGGTGGCGTAGCTCAGGGCGGTGAGGCCGGGCGCAAACTGGGCCAGGTAAAAATCGGAGCCAGCGCCCGGCGTATCCGGAGCGGTGCGCACGGCGTTGGGGGTAGTGGGCAAGCCGTGGGTATAGCCGTTGTTAGAAACGTAGCCGCTGTAGCTGTAGAGCTGCTGGTTCACGTCGCCGCCCCAGCCGCAGGCATACACCCGGTCGCACTGGTCCACCAAGAAAGCCGTGGGCGAAATGTCAATCGTGCTGCGCCCGCTGCCAAATACCGTGCTCAGCAGTGTCTTATCTAGGTCGGGGCTCAGCTTGTGAATAAACTGCCGGCTGCCCGCATTGCGGTAAACGCCCGCTGATACCGGCCAGCTGCCCAGCGTTTGACCCAGAATGTACACCCCGCCATCGCCGCCAATCTGCGCAAAAAATGCCTGGTCGTAGGCGCTGGTACCCAAGTAGGTGGCCCGCTGCACGGCGCTACCAGTGGCCCCAATGCGCGCCACAAAGCCATCGACGCTGCCCTGCGCCTGCGCTTGGTAGCCGCCCGCCGTACCCGGAAAATTAGT
>CAZZDR010000001.1:34645-40912 GCA_964652535.1 uncultured Hymenobacter sp.
GGCACTCAGGCGCGAAACCACCAAATCGGTGCCATTACTGACCCGGTAGATGGGGGTAGGGGCGTAGCCAAAGGGGTCAACCGACTGCCCGCCCGCAAAGCTGCGCTGCACGGCGCCGTTGGTGGTCGGGTAGTTGGTCGAAGACGTGCTGCCGAGCACCAGCAGCTCATTCTGGGCATTCACCACCAGGCTACTCGGAAAATCGGCGCGGTTGCCGCCCAGGTAGGTGGCCCACACCCGCGAAGCTGCCCCATTCACCGCCGGGTTATACTTGATGAGCGCGATGTCGATGACTGCCCCAAAGGTGGTCTGGAACGCGCCCGGTGTAGTGGGGTAGCTCGGAATAGCCACCATATCATCGAGCACGATGCCGCCCGAGTATAGGTTGCCCGCCGCGTCATACGTTGCCGTGAAGCCCCAATTGCTGCCCTTGGCTCCCGAGTAAGTTGAAAATATGACCGTGGGGTCAATCACCAGCGGCCGGCTATGGTCATACGCCCCCAGCTCGAATGATACCCGTGCTTCGGCCGTAGCCAGGCGGTAGCGGCACGCTACGGGCTGGCGCGCGCCGGTGGCCGGGTCGAGCTGGTAGGCGTGTGGGGCCAGCTCGGTTAGCTCGCCCACCGAGGTGCCCACGTGCAGCTGCCCATCGGCGCTGAGCGTGAGGCTGGTGGCGCCCTCGTAGCGTAGCTGCACCTGGCTGGCGACGGCCCCAGCGGCCACCTCAAAGTCGTATTCCAGGTGCTGGGTCGCGTTTTCGTAGAAGCGGGCGGCCACGCCCGGCCACGGCGCCTGGTAGCGCACCTGCCGGTAGCTGGGCACAGCCTGGGCCCACTGGGCGGGGTCGGCGCCGTGCAGGTAGTTGCGCACCTCGGCCGTGGCCTGGCTGGGTAGCAGCGGCGTAGCCGCGTCGGCCCCTTCGAAGCGCACCCGCAGCTGGTGGCCCTGCACTGGCGCAACGGCCTCGGCAGGGGTAGGCGCCACGGCACTCGCGCGGGCGCTAGCCTTAGCCGCTGACTTGGCCGAGCCGTGCCCTTTTTCGCCCGAATGCGGGTGCTCGATGGGCTGCAGCAAAATGTAGCGCAGGCCGCCCGGCTCGAGGCACAGGTGGCCGCCTGGCACGGCCGCCGCGTAGCGCACAACGCTGGGCCACTGGCCTTTGTTGGCCACAAACTCCAGGCTGGGGGGCGTTTCGGGCAGGGTTACCGCGGCGGCGGGCCGACCCGCGGGCAGGTGCTGGCTGTGGGCCACGGCACTCAACCCCACTAAACAGAGACTAGCGTAAAACTTTTTCCACATAAAATAGGGGGTAGGCAACCTCGTAGTAAAGCTAAGCCTCGGTGCGCCATGCCACAACTGCCCGTTGGTGCCAGCGGCGGCGGGCGTATTTTTGCCAGCCCGGGGGCCAGTTGGCGCGCCGCCGGCCTTTTGTGCGTCGCTTGCTGTCCTACCGTTTTACCCTGCTGGTGCTGCTAGGCTTGCTGCTGAGCGTGGCGGCCGAGCGGGTGCAGGCCAGCCAGTTTTCGCTAGCGCCGCTGCTGGCCCTCACGGTGCCGGGGTGGTTGGCCCTCACAGCGGGGGTAGGGCTAGGCTGGGCGCTGCGGGCTCGCCGTGTGGCGCTGCTGCCGCTGGCGGCGCTGGTGCTGGCCTGGCCGCAGGTGCAGCGCGGCCTGCCGCTGCACGTTGCGCAACTGTCAAGCAACAAAGAGCTATTAGCAAGCGATAACCAGCCGCTAAGCACCACGCGCCACGCACCCAAAACCCTGCGCTTATTGTCGGCCAATGTGCGCATTTTTAACGTGTATGCGCAGCTGCGCAAGCCTGACCCCGCAGCCCCAGCTAAGTTTATGAAGTGGCTGGCGGCCAGCCCCGCCGATGTGCTGTGCCTGCAAGAATTTTACAACGAGCCGGCCGGTACGAAGTCGGCCGACGGCGACTTGTTTCGGGTAGGGGAGAAACTGGGCGTGGACATTGGCCGGCAGGTGTTTATTTCCAAGAGCTTGACCAACAGCATAGGAGCAGAGTTTGGCTTGGCTATTTTTTCGCGGCTACCCATTGTGGGGCGGGGCGAAATCGCCTTCGGCCGCCTCAGCCAGAACCACGCCATGTGGGTCGATGTGGCCGGCCCCGGCGCCCACGATACCGTGCGCATCTTCAACGCCCACCTCCAGAGCATGAGCCTCGACGAGCGCGACATCGTGACGGCTGGCTCTAGCCAGGCGGGCTTCAAGCGCAAGGGCCGGGGCTTGCTCGGGCGCTTTGTGCGCGGCGCGGCGGCCCGCGCCTGGCAGGCCGACACGCTGCTGGCTCACATGGGCCGCTCGCCCTACCCCGTGCTGCTGGCCGGCGACCTCAACGACGTGCCTTATTCCTACGCCTACAATGCGCTGGCCGGCCCGCTCCAGAATGCCTGGGCCACTGTGGGTTTTGGGCCGGGCAATACGTACCACGGCCACCTGCCGCCACTGCTGCGCATCGACCAGCAGTTTGCCGGCCCGCAGTGGCAGGTGCTGGCCTGCCGCATTCACACCGAGATTCCATACGCCGACCACTTTCCGGTCGAGGGCTTGTATCGGCTGCCGTAGCGCGGGCGTTGTAGTCCAAGCCAGCGCGAGGCGGGTGCAGATGACAAAGTCGGCGCTACTTGCTAAACTTTGCCAGACCTTTGCCGTTGGCTACTGCCCGCTTATCAACCGTCAGCCAAGCTGATGCCTGATAACCGATGACTGAAACTTGATAAAATGCTGACGCTTTACAATACACTGTCCCGTAAAAAGGAATCCTTCGCGCCCCTGCACCCGCCGCTGGTGGGCCTCTATCTGTGCGGCCCCACCGTGTACAACGATGCCCACCTGGGCAACGCGCGCGGCCCCATCGTGTTCGACGTACTCACGCGCTACCTGCGCCACCAAGGACTGCAGGTGCGCTACGTGCGCAACATCACCGACGTGGGCCACCTGCAAGGCGACTCGGACGACGGTGAGGACAAGATGGCCAAAACCGCCCGCGCTCAAAAGCTGGAGCCCATGCAAGTGGCCCAGCACTATACCGTGCGCTACCGCCAGGCCATGGCCGCCCTCGGCTGCTTGCCTCCCGATATCGAGCCCCAGGCCAGCGGCCACATCACGGAGCAAATCGGGCTGATTGAGGAGATAATGAGCCGTGGCCTGGCCTACGAGGCCAATGGCTCGGTGTATTTCGACGTGCCCAAGTACAATGCCGAGGGCCTCAACTACGGCCGCCTCTCGGGCCGCGTGGTGGAGGAACTGCTGGCCGGCACCCGCGCCGAGCTGGCGGGCCAAGACGAAAAGCGCTCGCCCATCGACTTCGCGCTCTGGAAAAAAGCCTCGCCCGAGCACCTCATGCGCTGGCCCTCGCCCTGGAGCGATGGCTTTCCGGGCTGGCACCTCGAGTGCTCGGCCATGAGCCGCAAGTACCTCGGCGCCGAGTTCGACATTCACGGCGGCGGCCTGGACCTCATGTTTCCGCACCACGAGTGCGAAATCGCGCAGAACGAGGCCAGCAACACGCCCAGCGCGGGCGCCCGCTTCTGGCTGCACAACAACATGCTGACCGTGAACGGCCAGAAGATGAGCAAGTCGCTGGGTAATTTTATCACCCTCAACGAGTTTTTTCAGGGGGGTAGCGCGGCGCTGTCGCAGGCTTACTCGCCCATGACGCTGCGCTTCTTCTTCCTGCAAGCCCAGTACCGCTCGCCCATCGACCTCTCGGACGATGCCCTGCAAGCCGCCCGCAAAGGCTACCGCAAGCTCATGAACGGCCTGCGTCTGCTCGATAAGCTGCTGGCGATGAGCGTCGAAACGGAGCGCGCCGAAGTCCCTATCCCCTCGGAGCCGGCCAAGCCCGGCCCGCCTTCGCCCGAGCAGCAACTGCGTAACCTGGCGGCCAAGCCGTTCGAGTTTCTGAACGACGACCTAAACACGCCGCGCGCCCTGGCTGCGCTGTTCGACTTGCTCAAGCGCTTCAACACGCTGGCTACTACCCCCGCTGGGCTGGCCGAAATCGGGGCCGAAGTGGTGGCCGAAGCCGCCGCTGCCTACCGCGCCGTGGTGGTCGATATCCTGGGCCTGCGCGACGAGCCCCGCGCCAGCGCCGAGGAACTGCTGACCCTGGCTCTGGAGTTCTATCAGGAAGCCAAATCGGAGAAAGCCTACGACAAGGTGGACCAGATTCGTAGCGCTCTCAAAACCCAGGGCATCGTCATCAAGGACACCAAAACCGGCGTCGAGTGGGCCTATAGCGAAGAGTAGCGTCTTGCTGAGGAACGAGGCATCTTATCACGGCCGCGTTCCGCAGCTCTATCAAAACCCGGCGGCGTAGGCGTGACAAGGTCCTCCGCATGCTTAGGCTGACAACTGAATTCTATGCGTTTCCAACCCATTCGCTTTTCCTTGGTGGCCGTGGCCGGCTTGGCGCTGCTCACCGCCTGCCCCTCCGAAAAACCCGCCGAGGTGACTACCCCGCCCGCGGCTACTCAGGCACGCCCGGCCCCGGCGTTCAATGCCGATTCTGCCTACGCCTTCACGGCCAAGCAGGTGGCATTTGGGCCACGCGTGCCCAACACTAAGGCGCACGTGGCCTGCGGCAATTACTTGGTGGCCAAGCTCAAGCAGTTCGGTATGAGCGTGCGCGAGCAGCCATTTCAGGCTATGACCTTTGATGGCACCCAGATTAGCGGCCGCAACATCATTGCCCAATACCAGCCCACGGCAGCGCGGCGCGTGGCCATTTTTGCGCACTGGGACACGCGGCCCTTCGCCGACGCTGATAAGCAGCACAAAAACGCACCGATGGATGGCGCCAGCGACGGCGCCAGTGCCGCCGCCACTGCCCTCGAAATTGCCCGTGTGCTGCACCTGCAGCCCGAAAATCTGGCCCCGAACGTGGGGGTAGACGTGATTCTGTTCGACGCTGAGGACTGGGGTTACGAAGCCGATACGCAGGCCGACATCAAAAACCAGCTGCCTGCCGGCAGCGATTCGTGGTGCCTGGGCTCGCAGTACTGGGCCAAAAACCTGGTGCCCGCCGGCTATAAGGCCGAGTACGGCGTCTTGCTCGACATGGTAGGGGCGAAGGATGGTCACTTCACCCGCGAAGGCACTTCGCTGCATAACGCTCGCTCGGTGGTAGACAAAATCTGGAACACGGCCACCAAACTGGGCTACTCCGATTATTTCCTGTACAAAGACACTTCAGGTATTCTCGATGACCATGTGTATACCAATCAGGCGGGCATCCCGACGGTTGATATCTACGACCATCCGGCTTTCGGCGAAGAATTCTTCCCGCCCTACCACCACGCCACCACTGATAATATGAGCATCATCGATCGCAAAACGATGAAGGTCGTGGGCCAAACGTTGTTGCAAGTGCTTTACCAAGAGTAGGTTTTACCGCCGGTTTCAACAATAGAAGGGGGGTAGGGACTAAGACCATCTGCATTAGTAAATGGTCTTAGTCCCTACCCCCCTTCTCGTAGTAAAGCTTATTTTTTGGCAGTAGCCGTTACTTGTTCAGCCTGCTTAGCATAGCGCTGAATGTGGGTAACTAATGCTTCTAATACATCGGTAAGGCGCAAGCGCAGCCAGGGGTGCAGCGGGTTAGGCACGCGCACAGCACCGGCATCTACCTGGCGAGCCAGCAGCAACAGGCGCAGCAACTCGTCGAGCTGGCGGTTGAAGGCCTCCACTACGGTGCCCGTTAGGCGCACGCCGGTGGGCGAAAACTGCTTGGGCCGGCGTAGTAAGTTATCGCCCAAGCCATTGTTGCGCTGGGCCGTTTCGGTAAAGTAGCGCCCTAGCCAACCGCTACGCACTAGATTGCCAGCAGTAGAGCCGCTGGCTTGCGCTAGGCGCAAGCGTTCCTTGAGGCTGGGCAGGTAATACCCGCCCACGATATTGAGGTGCTCAAGGCACTGGGCCGCGCTCCACTTGTCGTAAGCGGGGCGGCGATTGAGCTGCTCAGAGGTGAGGGGTCGCAGCCGCTGGTGAGATAGCACCCGCAGGGACAGCACCTGGTTGGTGAGCCGGTCAAAAAACTCGGTGGTATCACGTGCGGAAGCACTCATAGGATAGAAAACAGCGGAAAGAGTAGGATGTTCAGGCTGTAATATTACGGGATAGGTTGGAAACTAACTCAATTTCTGAGCGGCCTTCTTCTTGTATTTATGCAAAATCATGTTTCTGCCCTACCTCGTTTTTTAAGTGTCCCAAAATTGGACCTAAACGCAGTTGTTAGCATGGTCAC
>CAZZDR010000001.1:41012-62203 GCA_964652535.1 uncultured Hymenobacter sp.
TCGGCGGGCCGAAAGTCGTCGCGCTTATCCTGGCCGTAGTTCTGAGCCTTGTCTTGATTGGTAAAATTATCGTGCGCAGGGCCACGCGCACCGGGATTCTGGTCGTCATACGAGCCACCTTTGGAGCCGTAGCCCTGGCTCGAATCCCCTTCCTTAGAGCCACCAGCACCGAACCCGTTGCGCGAGTCACCGGTGTCGGGGTTGCCGGGCTGGGCTGCCTCACTGCGCTCGTGGCCATAACCATAGCCCGGGGTTTGCGGCGCATTAGGTGCATCGACGGGAGCCGGAGCCCCTTGGCCAACAGGCGCATTGCCGCCGGGCTGCTGGTCGTGGCTGCGGCCACCCTGGCTGCCTTGGTTGTCGTAGCCACCGCGCGAAGAGCGTTGGTCTTCCAAATCGCCGTGGCCATTAGGGCCCATGGGCAGGTGGTTGTCGGCAGCGCCGGCGGGCAGCCCTACCCCCGACGTGTGGCCGTAATCTGCCGCGTACGCGTCGCCAACGGTAGGCGAGCCATTATCATTCTGAAAAGCCGCTGCCTCGCCCGATTTACTGGGCAAGTTGCGCGTATCATGCGCATTGCCGCGGCCATCAGTAGGCTGCTGCCGGTCAGTGATATTATCGCCAAAATTCATGCTAGGCGGCGTGGGGGTGTCGCGCACCGCATTGCCCTGTTGGCTGGGGCGCTGGTCGCGGCCATCATAGGCACGATAGGCATTGTGCTGCAGGCCGCGCTCTGAGGCGCCTTCGCCGTAGTATTTTTCTTCTGTAGCCTCGGCGGCGGGGTGCTCAGCGGCCGTGTTAACCTCACGAAACTGGTTGCCAAAGCCGCCGTGCGTGCCGCCCAGCGTGCCCTGCTCCCCAAACTCGCCTCGGTTGGCATCGGCACGCTGGTTGCTGCCCCGGTCGTGGTCCCGAAAGCTGCCCTGCACGTCGTTGCCAAAGTTGCCGCCATACACATTGGGCTGCTTCGAGTCGGTGGGCGGGGCAGGGGCAGCCTCTACGTCGGCGGGCTTAGCCTCGCGGTTTTCTTGCTCGCCGCCAGGCTCCACAGCTCCTTTGCCCGCATCCATCTCGCTGTCGAATAATTCTTTGCTCGATGGCGGGGGGGTAGGGGTGGGCTCGCCCGACTGCATGGCGGGTGTGGCCACCTGCAAAGGGCTGTTGGCGTTGGTGTTGCGGGCGTCGGCGCCCATCTTGGTAAGTTCGTCGGCTGGCTGGTTGGGGCGGTTGCCGGCAATATCGTTGGGCTGGTCGTTGAGGCTGGGCATGGGAGGCAATTGAAGAGGGTGAAGGGTGGGGAAAGGCGGGCGAATACTGCCTGTCTATACGCCCCAGCGCGCCCGGCGTTGAGCTAGCTTAGCTAGACACAAAAAAATGCCCCTACCGCACCTTGGCCGCGCCGGGGCTGGGCTTACATTTGGCGACTTCATCTACTCGCCTATTAAGTCAAGTTTACCCACGCATTATGCAACGCCGCCAATTTCTTCAGCACGGCACGCAGGCCGCCCTGGCCTCGGCCCTGCTGCCGCTCGCTGCCGCCGCCACTACCGCCCCGGCGGGCCCTACCCCCCCGCTCACGGCCAATTCTGCGCTGGTGCCTGGTGCCGATTCCTTTGCGCTCAGCGAAGTAAGTATCAGTGATCTACAAAAGCAGCTGGCCGCCGGCAAAGCCACCAGCCGCAGCCTATGCCAGCAGTACCTGGCCCGCATTGCGGCTATCGACAAAGCTGGCCCTGGCCTGAACGCGGTGATTGAACTGAACCCCGACGCCCTCAGCATCGCCGATGGCCTCGATAAAGAGCGCAAGGCCGGCAAGCTGCGCGGTCCCATGCACGGCATTCCGGTGCTCATCAAAGACAATATCGACACCGGCGACAAGATGCAGACCACCGCCGGCGCGCTGGCCATGGCCGGCCACCACGCCGCCCAAGATTCGCACGTGGCCAAGCAGCTGCGGGCCGCCGGGGCCATCATTCTGGGCAAAACCAACCTGAGTGAATGGGCCAATTTCCGCTCGACGCACTCGGCCAGCGGCTGGAGCAGCCGCGGTGGCCAAACCCACAACCCCCACGTGCTCGACCGCACGCCCAGCGGCAGCAGCGCCGGCTCGGGCTCGGCGGCCTCGGCCAGCCTGTGCGCGGCGGCGGTAGGCACCGAAACCAACGGCTCCATCGTGTCGCCTTCGTCGGTCAATGGCCTCGTTGGCCTCAAGCCCACCGTGGGGTTGGTAAGCCGCACGGGCATCATTCCCATCTCGGCCACCCAAGACACGGCCGGCCCCATGGCCCGCTGCGTGCGCGACGCGGCCCTGCTGCTCGGCGCCCTGGCTGGCCCCGACCCAGCCGACGCCGTAACCGTAGCGCCGGCCAACCCGGCTAAGGCTGCCGACTACACCCGGCTATTGCGCCCCGATGCGCTCAAGGGCCAGAAACTGGGCGTCGAGAAAAGCCACCTCGCTAGCCAAACCGCCGGTGGCGAATTGCTGCGCAAAGCTGTGGCCGACCTCAAAGCCCAGGGCGCTACGGTGGTAGAAGTGGATGTGCGCACGGCCACCCAGCCCATCGGCGAGGCCGAGTTCGACGTGCTGCTCTACGAGTTTAAGGATGGTGTGAACAAGTACCTGGCCGGCACCAAGGCCCCCGTGAAAACGCTGGCCGACGTTATCGCTTTCAACAAAGCCAATGCGGCCAAAGCCATGCCGTTCTTCCAGCAGGAAATCCTGGAGCAAGCCGAAAAAACCGACGGCCTGAGCAGCGACAAGTACAAGGCTTCGCTGCGCAAAGTGGTCGACATCTCGCGCGCCGCGCTCGACGCCGCGCTCAAAACCGACGGCGGCCTGGCGGGCATCGTGGCCATTACCACCGGCCCCGCCGCCTGCATCGACCTCGTGAATGGCGAATACAACACCGGCCCCGGCTACGCCAGTGCGGCCGCCATGGCCGGCTACCCGCACCTCACGCTGCCCATGGGCTACGTGCACGGCCTGCCCATCGGCTTGTCCTTCGTGGGCGCTCCGTACAAAGAAGCCGAATTACTGGCCCTCGGCTACGCCTACGAGCAGGCCACCAAGCACCGCAAGGCACCGCAGTTCAAAGCAGTGATAGGGTAGTAGTATAAAACAGAATAAAACAGAACGTCATGCTGAGCTTGTCGAAGCATCTCGCTCGCATCGTTGGACGACCTCTAACGATGCGAGCGAGATGCTTCGACAAGCTCAGCATGACGTTCTGTTACTTTTTAACCGCAGCTAATTAGAATATTTTCCCAGGGTTCAGAATACCCTTAGGGTCAAATACTTGCTTGATGCCGCGCATGATGTTGAGGTTGGCTTCGGCCAGGGCAATGTGCATGTAGGGCTTCTGCACCAGCCCAATGCCGTGCTCGCCCGAAATGGTGCCGCCGAGCTTCACGCAGAGCGCAAAAATCTCCGAAATCGGCTCGCGCAGGCCCACGTTCCACTGCTCGTCGCTGAGCTCGCCGCGGATGATGTTGACGTGCAGGTTGCCGTCGCCGGCGTGGCCGTAGCACACGCTCTTAAAGCCGTAGCGCGCCCCGATTTCTTTCACGCCCTTGAGGAGGGTAGGGAGTTCGGCGCGCGGCACCACGGTGTCTTCTTCCTTATACACGGAGTTGTAGCGCACCGAATTGCCGATGTTGCGCCGGATTTTCCACAGGTCGTCCTTCTGCCCGGCCGTGTCGGCAAGCAAGATTTCACCCACGTCATACTTCTCCAGCACCTCGTACACCTGCTCGGCTTCCTTATACAGCTCGTCGAGGTCCTGGCCATCGAGCTCGATGAGCAGGTGGGCCGTGATGTCCTCAGGCAGTGTAAGCGGAATCTTGAGGTAATCGGACGACCAGGCAATGGCTTCGCGCTCCATAAACTCCATGCCCGACGGGATGATGCCCGCCCGGAACACCGCCGACACCGCCTCGGCCGCCTGCGCCTCTTGGCGGAAAGGCACCAGCATTAGGATATTGTGCTGGGGGTAGGGCAGGAGCCGAAACACCGCCTTGGTAATAATGCCCAGCGTGCCCTCCGAGCCCACCATGAGCTGCGTGAGGTTGTAACCCGTGGCATACTTGAGGGTGTTGGCGCCGGTCCAGATAATCTCGCCGGTCGGCAGCACTACTTGCAGGTTCAGCACGTAGTCGCGGGTGGTGCCGTACTTCACGGCCTTGGGGCCGCCGCTGCTCTGGCTCAAGTTGCCACCCAAAAAGCACGAGCCTTTGCTGGCCGGGTCGGGGGGGTAGAACAGGCCCACTTCCTTCACTGCGTTCTGGAATGCCTCGGTCACCACGCCCGGTTCCACGGTAGCCTGTAGGTTGCGCTCATCGATTTTGAGTATCTTATTGAAGCGCTCCATGCTCAGCACCACGCCATTGTGGATGGGGAGGGCGCCGCCGCTGAGGCCGGTGCCGGCGCCGCGGGCCGTCACGGGCACCTGGTGCTCGTGGCACAGCTTCATGATGGCGCTGACCTCCTCGGGGGTACCGGGCCGCAGCACCACATCGGGCGCAAAATGGAAATCCTCGGTGTGGTCGCGGCCGTAGGCTTCGTACTGTTGGGCCTCGGCGGTGGCGGCCGTGAGCACATGCGCCGGGCTCAGCAGCGCTTCAAAAGCGGATACTAGGGCGGGGGTAAGGGCGTTAAAAGGCATGAGTGAAAAAATGCGGCTGAAAGTCGCCGGGCTATATTTGCCAGTAATGCAGTGTGAAAAAACGAAGGTACGGCCGCTGGCCAAAGTGCTACCAATAGAGCGCTGGCTAGCGGCTAGCAGAGCGGGGCGAGGGTATTATAGCCTGGTAATCGTATTGTTACTGCTGGGTAGCAGCTGCCAGCGCAAGCTCAACCAGCACAATGGCCGCTATTACTCGGCCCGCGACATGGCCCGCCTCAAGCATGGCGAGCGGGTGGCTCGGCCCAGTGGTGGCCGCAGCTCCACGATTAAGACTAAGAGTCGGGCTACTACCCCCACTGGAAGTGCCACCACTACCAAAATTGTGGTAAAGCGCCCCACGCGCACCGGCAATGCCACCGGTACGCTGGCCAGCGTCATCGAAAATGCCCGCGCCTACCAGGGTACGCCTTACCTTTTTGGTGGCACCACGCGCCTGGGCATGGACTGCTCGGCGCTGCTCCAGCTCTCGTTTGCTGATGCGGGCGTCACTATTCCACGCTCATCAAACGAGCAGGCCGCCTGGGGCGACCCCGTGAAGCCAACCGATTTAAAGCCTGGCGACTTTCTTTTTTTTGGGGCTTCACCCGGCTCGCAGGTTATTACCCACGTGGGCATGGTGACGGTCGTCGATGTAGAGGGGGTAGAATTTATTCATGCTTCCACCTCGCTGGGTGTCATCGAGAATAGCTTTGAAGCTGACTATTACCTCAGCCGTTTCATTCGGGCAGTGCGACCTCGTTTATGAAGTGAAAATGAGGATTTGGTGAAGAAAAGAGCCGGCAAGCCGCTAACAATTAGATTGTTAACATTGCCGTAACATGGGATTTTCAGGGGTGCGAAGTACCTTTGTGCCCCCATCCGCTGCTCTTTTTTCTCACTTTTTCTTCTTATTCATGAAGTTATTGTACTTACGACACGCGTTTGCGCTGGTAGTACTGCTGCTGTTGGCCCACGTGGGCTGGGGCCAGGGTGCTACCACAGCTGCCATGAGTGGCACCATCACCGATGCCAAGGGCCAAGCTCTACCGGGGGCCACGGTTATTGCGGTGCACACGCCTACCAACACGCAGTATGTAGCGCCTACTAACGCCGACGGCCGCTTCAATATTCAGAACATGCGGGTGGGTGGACCTTACACCGTAAAAGTTACGTTTGTAGGCTTCCAGGATTTCAACCGGACGGGCGTTAACCTGACGCTGGCCGAAAACTTCCGCCTCGATGTAAAACTCGGCGAAGCTTCGACTCAGTTGACGGAAGTAACCGTAACTGGCCGTCAAAACCCGGTTATCAATGCCGACCGGACGGGAGCTGCTACCACCATTCAGCGCGCCCAAATTGAGCGCTTGCCTACTATCAACCGCTCGCTGAGCGACTACACCCGCCTCACGCCGCAGTCTAGCGGCAATGGTGGCTTTGCGGGCCGTAACGGCCTGTACAACAACATCACTATCGACGGAGCCATCTTCAATAACTCGTTTGGTTTATCGGGTACCATTGGGGGCCAGGCCAACGCGCAGCCCATCTCGCTCGACGCCATCGACCAGATTCAGGTGAGCATTGCGCCGTTCGACGTGCGTCAGGGTTCGTTTACCGGCGCTGGTGTAAACGCTGTGACCCGCTCGGGCACCAACAAATTCTCGGCTTCGGTATACGGTTTTTACCGCAACCAGAACTACGTAGGCGACAAAGTGCAGGACAGCAATTCGCCAATTGCCACGTTTAACCTTTACAACGTTGGTTTCCGCTTCGGTGGTCCCATTATCAAGGACAAGTTGTTCTTCTTCGTGAACGCCGAGCGCGAGCGTCGCACCGACCCGCCTACGGGCAACTTCACGGCCAACCGTGGCACGGCTGGCTCCACTGTGTCGAGTGCCTCGGCTGCCGACCTCGATGGCCTAAGCTCTTTTCTCACCAGCAACTACGGCTACAACCCCGGCGCGTACGAAGGCTTTACGCTAGCCTCGAACAGTGATAAGATTACGGCGAAGCTCGACTGGAACATCAGCCAGAACCACCGTTTCAATATCAAGTACAACTACCTCAAGTCGTACCGCGATGTGCCGGCTAGCGGCTCGGGTGCCGTGGGTAATAGCCGCTCGCAGTCCATTTTCGGCCTGCCCTTCCTGTCGTCTTATTACCGCATCAACAACAATCTCAACTCGTTTATTGCTGAGTTGAACAGCACGTTTGGCGCCCGCTTTTCGAACAACCTGACCGCTGGCTACCTCGCCAACCGCGACTACCGCCAGAGTGCTGGCGGCGGCGAAATTCCTTTGTTCCCGCTGGTTGACATTGGCACTACTGGGACACTAAGCGCTGTAAATGCCCGTGTAACTGCTTCGCAGGAATTGACGGCTTTCGGCTACGAGCCTTTCTCAGCTTTCAACGTGCTGAACTCCGACACGTACCAGTTTGGTGACAACTTCACGGCTTACCTCGGCAAGCACAACGTAACGGTTGGTACTTACAACGAGCTTTATAAGTACAGCAACGGCTTTGCGCCTCAGTACTACGGCGCGTTTGTGTACAACTCGATTCAGGACTTCTACGCTTCGGCTGCCACGGCGGCGGCGCCTTACGGCTACAACTATGTGAACGGCTCGGGTACGCCTACCCCCCGTACGCAAAATGAAGGCCTGCGCTCGGCGCAGCGCTACCAGGTGCGCTATGCTGCTACTGCCGATGGCTCGTTCCCCTTCGCCATCACCAAAGCTGCGCAGATTGGCCTGTACGTGCAGGACGAGTGGTCGCCCATCAGCAACTTCAAGGTGACCTACGGCATCCGGGGCGACTTGCCGATTGTGTTTTCTGACATCGTACAGAACACTGGGTTAGCTGCCCTGACCGGTTTCCGCGATGGTATCCGAATTAACACCAGCCAGCTGCCCAAGAAGACGCCGCTGTTCTCGCCCCGCGTTGGTTTCAACTGGGACGTGAACGACGACAAGCGCACCCAGGTGCGTGGTGGTACGGGTATCTTCACCGGCCGTATTCCGTTCGTATGGGTATCAAACCAGGCCGGTAACAACGGCGTGCAGTTTGGCTCCATCGACGTGCAAGGCACGACGGCGGCTGGCTACCCCTTCAGCCCCAATGTAGACACCTACCGCAACCAACTAAAAGCACTCGGCCCGAACACGTCGTATAACGTAGCCTTCACGGCCCGCGACTTTAAGTTTCCCCAAGTGTATCGCAGCAACCTGGCTATCGACCAAGAGCTGCCCGGCGGTATCATCGCTACCCTCGAAGGTATCTACACCAAGGACCTGAACGCGGTATACTTCCAGAACGTGAACCTTCCTTACTCGACTGTAAACGCCAACTCGTCGTCGAGCGACCCGAACAGCGGTGACCGTCGCCCGATATTCTATACCACGACGGCGCGCACCAATCCAGTGGCTACGCCCAATTTGTTTGCTCCTACCAATCGCATCTACGGCCAGGTACTAAACGGTGCACCTGTTATAAATAGCACGACGTACTCGCTGAATAGCCCAAACATCACGGATGCTATTCTGCTGAATAATACCAATAAGGGTTATTCGTACAGCGTAACGGCTCAGTTGCAGAAGACCTTCAGCGCTGGTTTCTACGCCATGGCTGCCTATACCTACTCCGACTCGCGCTCGGTAAACGACGGTGGCTCGGTAGCCCAGTCGAGCTGGGCCGGCCGCGCCGTATCGGGTGACCCGAATGCCGACGTGCTAAGCTACTCGTCTTATCTGGTGCAGCACCGCGTAATCGGCTCGCTTTCTTACCGCAAGGAGTACATTGGCCACCTGGCTACCAGCATCTCGCTGTTCTACGAAGGCGCTCCGGCCGGTCGCTTCTCCTACGTATATGGCGGCGACATGAACGGTGACAACGTAACTGGCAACGACCTGATGTACATCCCGCGCAGCCAGAGCGAAATTGTGTTGGTTGACCGCGCTATCGCCGCTAGCCCCACCGGTGCCTTCACCTACACCGCGGCCCAGCAGTGGACTGACTTGGACAACTTCATCAAGCAGGACAAGTACCTGAGCCAGCGCCGTGGCCAGTATGCCGAGCGCAATGGCGCCTCAAACCCCTGGCAGCACCGCGTTGACTTCCGCATCTTGCAGGACATCTTCACCAACATCGGAGAAAACCGCAATTCGCTGCAGTTGAGTGTGGATATCTTCAACATCGGCAACCTGTTGAACCGCAACTGGGGCACCTACCAGTTCCAGTACACCAGCTCACCGCTTGCCTTCCAGAACTACGACAGCCAAGGCCGCCCGACGTTCCAGTACCAGTTCGCTACGGCGCCTAGCACTACCACGCGTGCTCAGACGCTGAATACAACGTTCCGCAACGATGTGACTACGCTCAACTCGCGCTGGCAGGCCCAGGTAGGTATCCGCTACATCTTCAACTAAGTAGCAACACCTAGCCTTTACCGGCAGAAACCCGAAAAGGCGGGGTAGGAAGTAATTCCTACCCCGCCTTTTTTTTGGTGCCTAAAGGAAGAAAATGGTATTATTTAGGTATTTTGCTTAGCTAGGTATGAGGTGCTAAGTACCTGTTGGTACGTGTGTGAGATAGGCTAACCTATATAATAGGTGTCAATTAGCGCAAGACTTTAAAAATGTATTACGGCTGAATAACTGCTTAGGCTAAATGAGGATTTGATGAGAAAATAAGGCGCCAAGTATCAGAGCCGCGTAACTTTGCAGCATATTGGCAATTGCGAGCCTTTTCACTTTTCTTCATTTTATGAGAAATTTATCTTTACGCCACTTTACGCTGCTTCTGCTGCTTATGCTAACGGCCCATTTGGGTTGGGGGCAGGGTGCTACTACCGCTTCGATGAGCGGGGCAGTGACCGACGCTACTGGCGGGGCCCTGCCAGGGGCTACGGTGCTGGCCATCCACACCCCAACTAATACGCAGTATGGGGTAGGGACCAATGGCGACGGCCGCTACAATATTCAGGGTATGCGCGTGGGCGGTCCCTACACGATTAAGGTATCGTTTGTGGGCTACCAAGATGTAACCCGCACTGGCATCGTATTGGCCCTGGGCGAAACCCTGCGCCTTGACATTCCGCTGAGCACATCGACCACCGAGCTCGGCAACGTGGTAGTGACTGGCCGCCCCGACCCGGTTATCAACGCGGGCCGCACCGGCGCCGAAACCAATGTGAGCCGCGCGCAGATACAGCAGTTGCCTACCCTCAACCGCAGCCTGAACGATTTTACCCGTCTCACGCCCCAGGCGGCTGGCGGCGGCAGCTCGTCATTTGGCGGCGCTAACAACCGCTACAACAACATCACCATCGACGGCGCCGTGAACAACGACGTGTTTGGCTTGGCTCCTACGGGCACGCCCGGTGGCCAGGCGGGCACCAACCCCATCGCCCTCGACGCCATCGACCAGATTCAGGTAGTGCTGGCTCCCTACGACGTAACGTTGGGCAGCTTCACTGGCGCCGGCGTAAACGCCGTAACCCGCTCGGGTAGCAATGATTTCTCGGCTTCTATCTATGGCTTTGGTCGTAACCAGAACACGGCCGGTAAGAGCGTAAACGAGCCCCGCACCAAGCTCGACGAGTTCTACAACTACCAGACGGGCTTCCGCGTGGGTGGTGCCGTAGTAAAGGACAAGGTTTTCTTCTTCCTGAACGGTGAGATTGCCCGTGTGAGCGCGCCGCTCGGCTTTGTGCCGGGCACCGCCGACTCGCGGGCCAGCATAGCTGACTTGCAGCGGATTGCCAATGCCGCCAACACGGCCCGCTACGGCAACTACGATGTGGGCAGCTACGGTAACTTCAACCGCCGTACCCAAAGCAACAAGATTTTTGCTCGCTTAGACTTCAACCTCTCGGAAAACAATACCCTGACGCTACGCCACAACTTCGTGAACGCGTTCGATGACAACCTCACGCGCTCTTCGGCTAGCATTCGCTTCAGCAACAATGCCTACCAGTTCAACAACACGACTAATAGCACGGTAGCTGAATTGAACTCGCGCTTCACAGGTGGCTTGTCTAACAAGCTGATTTTGACCTACACGGCCATCCGCGACTCGCGCGATGTGGTAGGTGCCCCCGGCCCGGCGTACCAAATTGTAGACAACGGCATTACTTACCAGTTCGGCCAGGAGCGGGCTTCGGTTGGAAATCAGCTTGACCAGGACATCGTCGAAATCACCGACAACCTGACCAAGCAGTTTGGCAAGCACACACTCACTTTGGGCACGCACAACGAAGGCTTCAAATTCCGCAACCTGTTCCTCAACAACGGCGCGGGCTACTACACCTTCACCTCAATTGACAACTTCGTAAACGGCCGTGCTTCGGGCGTTCAAGCTAGCTACCCCACTGCCAATGGTGGTGAATCCCGTTTCAAAGCCGCACAGCTGGGCTTCTATGCTCAAGATGAATACACGCCCGTGGAAAATCTGCGCCTGACGTTGGGTATGCGTATCGACGTCCCCGTGTTCGTAGATAAGCCCGGCAACAATGAAGGCGTAGCTGCCCGTTTTGGTAGCCAGTACAGCACCAGTAACACCCCCAGCGGCCAGGTGCTATACTCGCCCCGTATCGGCTTTAACTGGGACGTGAACAACGACTCAAAAGTGCAAGTGCGCGGTGGTACGGGTATCTTTTCGGGCCGCGTGCCGTTCGTGTGGCTGTCAAACAGCTATACCAACAGCGGTTTGATTCAGGGCTCGGTTAACCAAACTTCGAACACAGCATTCCTGCCTACTATTGGCCTGACGATAGACCAGATTAGAAATGCAGGTTATACGGCTGTATCCCAGTCGCAAATCAACCTGGTGCGCAACGACTTCAAACTACCCCAGGTATGGCGCTCGAACTTGGCTGTTGACTTCCGCTTGCCCGGCGATGTAGTAGCTACGCTGGAAGGTATTTATTCTAAGACGGTAAACGATATTTACTATAAAGACATCAACTTGGCGGCCCCGATTGGCCGCTTGGCTGGCCCCGACCAGCGCCCGGTGTATGACCCCGCCAATAATGGTGCCGCCCGCCGCATAGATAACCGCTACACCAACGTGTACCTGCTCGACAATACCAGCCGGGGTTATCGCTACAACGCTACTATCCAGTTGCAGAAGCGCTTTATGGGTGGCCTGAACTCGACGGTAGCCTATACCTACGGCGAGGCTAAAGAAATCAACAGCGGCTCGAGCAGCACCGCTATGTCGAACTTCGCCTTCAACCAGGTTGCGTTTGACCCCAACAACCCAGAGCTGGGCTACTCGCGCAACGACCAGCGCCACCGCGTAATCGCCAGCACGGGCTACACCTTCGGCTATGCCGGTGGGGCTATGGCCACCACGTTCACGGCGTTCTACGAAGGTTTGTCGGGCCAACCGCTTACTTACATCTACGGCCAGGGCCGCGATGTAAACAATGACGGTAACACCGGCAATGACCTGCTTTACGTGCCGACTAATGTGCGCGATGCTAGCCAGATTGTCTTGGTGCGCAGCAGCGCTACTGATACGCGCAGCGTAGCCACGATTCAGGACCAACTCGATGCCTACATCGAAAACGACCCGTATCTGCGCAGCCACCGTGGCCAGGTAGTAGAGCGCTTTGCCGCCCGCCTACCCTGGACACACGAGCTAGACATTCGTGTAGCACAGGATTTCAACTTCATGGCAGGTGGTAAGAAAAACACCATCCAGATTACATTTGATATCTTCAACCTCGGCAACCTGCTCAACCAGAACTGGGGCCGCCAGTATTCGGTAGCCAACAACGCAATAGAGCTGCTACGCCCCGAAACAACGGGTGCCAACGTGCAGCCGACCTACTCGTTCCCGGTTTCGTTTACTACTACCAACCGCTCGTATGACTTCTCGAACCTCGGTTCGCGCTGGCAGGGGCAGTTAGGCGTACGCTACATCTTCAACTAAGCCAAACTGGCCAGATGAAAGTCAAAAAGGGCGGGGAAATTTCCTCGCCCTTTTTTTTGCGCCTGATTTTGGGGTAGTTGCGAAGAATATTGGCTCGTACGCTTGCGTAAGCCAACTGCCGACGTACTTTTGCAGAACCAACGCGCAATAGGCGCCACGGTAGAGATACCAAACGGGGGATTAGCTCAGCTGGCTAGAGCGCTTGCATGGCATGCAAGAGGTCATCGGTTCGACTCCGATATTCTCCACTCCCGTTACAACTGAAAGCGTCCGCAGGCCCAGGCTTGCGGACGCTTTTTGCGTTTGGGCAGGGGAATAGGGAACACCAGAGGCCCTACCCCCCTGCTCGACTAAAAAGAACTAGTGGGCGCAGCTATTTAGCTCTGACAGAACTGGCAGGTCCCGGAGAGCAGGAAATCGCGGCGCTGAGCCTGGAAGCCGCCGGGCAACTGCACCGCCGGAATAGCAACCTGGCTTAGGCAATAAGTGTGGCTGCACACGCCGCACTTGAAGTGCACGTGGTTGTCGAAGTGAGCTTCGGCCGAGCACTCGATGGAGCAGGCGGCGTAGCGCAGCACGTCGGTATCGTCGATAACGCGGTGGATAAGGCCCTGCTGCTCGAAGCTTTTTAGGGTGCGGTAGAGCGTGATACGGTCGGTGTCGGTGCCGATTTCCTGCTCAATCTCGGCCCCGGTGAGGGCATAGCCTTTGCCGCTGAGAGCAGCCAGCACGGCGCGGCGCACGGGCGTTTGGCGTAGGCCGTGGCGCAGCAGCGTTTGGGTGAGGCGGTCGGGCGGGGTAGGGGCAGTAGGGGACGACATACGTCAAACTTACGAAATGATAGGATGCTTGCCATGCGCAGGCCAGCCTGCGTTGGTGGCGTACCTTTGTGAGGTTGCCACCCACTGGGGGCCGCGCCGCCTGCGGGTGGCCGCTGGCGGGCAGCTACTCCCGAACAACTAACCAAACTTGTGGTAGAATCGTTAGCCCGCCGGGCAATTACTGCCCTCAGCCAACGTCCGTGGTGGGTGGCGGCGCTTACGCTGCTGCTGGCGCTGCCGGCGCTGCTGTTGCACCTGGGCTGGCAGCCGCTGCTGGTAGATGAGCCCATTCGGGCGTTGGTGGCACTGGAGATGCACTACTCCGACCAGTTCTTTGCGCCTACGCTCCAGGGCTTTCCTTATTACAACAAGCCGCCGCTCTTCAACTGGCTGCTGGTGGCGCTGTTTCGGCTCACGGGCCGGCAGGATGAGTTTATTTTGCGCGTGCCCACCATTGCAGCGCTGTTGCTCTACACCACGGCGCTGTGGCGGGTGCTGCGCCCGCAGCTGGGCACGCGGCTGGCTTTTACGGTAGCGCTGGCGTTTGCTACTACCGGCCGGGTGCTGTTTTACGATTCCTTTTTGGGGCTGATTGACCTGTGGCACGCGGCGCTCACGTGGCTGGGCTTTATGGCCGTGTGGTACCTGGGCCAGCGCGGGCAGTGGACGCGGCTCTTCGTGCTCACCTACGCGCTCACGGCGGTCGGCTTCTTGTTGAAAGGGCTGCCGTCGATGGTTTTCCAGGGCATTGCCTTGCTCGTGTATTGCCTCGATACCCGGCAGTGGCGGCGCTTGTTTAGTTGGCAGCACGTGCTGGGGGTAGGGGTGATGCTGGCCATTTTGGGTACCTACTTTTTGATTTACAGCCGCCACAACTCGCTCGAAGTGGCGCTGGAAACGCTCTGGTCGCAGTCGAGCCAGCGCACGGTGGCCGCTCAGCCTCTGGCCGATTCTATCCAGTACGTGCTGCTGTTTCCGTTTGACTTTATCAAGCATTTCCTGCCCTGGACGCTGCTGGTGGCTGGCCTACTAGTGCCAGGGGCGCGCCGCTGGGTACTGGGGCAGCCGTTTTTGCGCTATAACACGCTGCTGTTTCTGGCCATTTTGCCGGTCTACTGGTTGTCGCCGGCTACCATTCCGCGCTACCTGTTCATGATGGTACCGCTGGGCCTCACGGTCGTCATCCCACTCTACCAGCACCTGCGGCAGCAACTGGCGGGGCGCAAGCTGGTGAGCTGGCTCGACGGCGCGCTGTTGGCTTTGCTGGTGCTCAGCACCGCGTCGCTGCTGGCCCCGCCACTATTGCGCGCGGCTGAGGGGGTAGGGCTGCTGTCGGCAGGGCACGTGGCGTTTCTGCGCGGGGTGCCGGCTTCGTGGCCACTGAGCCTGGGACTGTTTGTAGTGCTGGCGCTGGGCACGTATTTGTTTTGGAAGCTGGCCGACTACCGCCTGTTGGTGTTGGGCTACTACCTACTGGTGCTGCGGCTGGCGTTCGATATTTTTATCTTTCCGGCCCGCATGACTACTTCGCCCGAAGTGCCCTACCGCACGGCCGCCATGCGTATTGGCCGCGAAACCAAGGGTAGGCCGCTACTGCTGCTGCCTGGCACGCCGCTCGACAATGTGGAGGCCTTCTACATTGCCCGTGAGCGCGGCCAAACCCTACGCACTGCCACCCACCCGCCCCACCCCGATACGCTATACCTCGGCGACGAGTACTGGCTCAGCGCCCTGCGCTACCGCACGCTCGATACGATGCGGGTAGACCGCAATATCCACTTCCGGGTCATTCAGCTGCTGCCGTGAGTTACCCGCCTGCTGCCGAAGCTGCCGCGCAGCCTACCCCCCGCTGGCGCCGCTACGCGGCACTGCTGCTGAAGCTGGCGTTTATGGCCGGGGCGCTGTGGCTGGTGGCCCGCCACCTCGACCTGCCGGCCCTGGGCCGCACGCTGCGGCAGGCCCGGCCGGGCTGGCTGGCGCTGGCCGCGGCCCTGTTCACACTGTCTAAGCTGATTTCGTCGGTGCGGCTGAATACGTTTTTTCGCACCGTCGATATCCAGCTCACCGAGCGCTACAATTTGCGGCTGTACTGGCTGGGCATGTTTTACAACCTGTTTTTGCCCGGTGGCGTAGGCGGCGATGGCTACAAGGTGTACCTACTGGGCCGCGAGTTCCCCGGGCGGCGGACGCTCATTTTTCGTGCTTTGCTGCTCGATAGGCTCAGCGGCATGGTGGCCCTGTTGGTGCTGCTGCTGGGGCTGCTGGCTGTGGTGCCTGCTGCCGAGCTACGCTCGGTAGGTGAGCTGGCCCTACCCCCCTGGTGGCGAGCAGTACCGCTAGCGCTGGTGCCACTGGGCTTGGGCCTGAGCTACGCGCTGGGCCGCGGGCTGTTCAAAGAATTTGGGCGGGCCTTTGGGCGTACCTCGTGGGAGGCGCTAGGCGTGCAGAGTGCGCAGGTGCTGTGTGCGTGGGCGCTGCTGGCCGCGCTGGGTGCCGCTGGTGGGCCGGTGCTGCCCTACCTGCTGGTATTTCTGGCCTCCAGTATCGCAGCAGTGCTGCCCCTCACGGTGGGTGGCCTGGGTGCGCGTGAGCTCACGTTTCTGTATGGTGCCCAGCTCTTTGCGCTTAGCGCGCCGGTAGCGGTGAGCGTAAGCGTGCTGTTTTACGTGATTACGGCGGCGGTATCGCTGGTGGGCGCGGTAGTGAAGGTAGAGCGGGTGCGCTAACTCACTCAGTGTTGCACCACTGGCCCAAGCGTCTGGAAACCTTTAGGTAGAAACTCATCGGGTTGCGAAGTGTCTATGGTCGTGACGGCCACCAGGTTTAGCGTCACGCGGCGGTCATTCAAGGTGCGATAAGCTAGGCGCACGAAGCCGTAGCGCGGGTTGTAGAAGGAGGTGAGGGCAGCCGTACCCTTTTTGCAGGTGGCTTGGGCTTCCACCACCCAGCATGATAGCTTACCCACGGGAGTGGCCAGTAGCTGCTGGCCGGTTACTTCATAAGTGCTGGTTATGCGCATCTCGCCCTGCCAGGTAGCCCATTGGGCATCGCCCCACTGGTGGCCCACGCCTAGCTCCCACTGCCAGCGTTGCCCCTGGCGGACGGGTAGTTTGATGTAGGGAAACGGGCTCAGCTCTAGGATACGGTATTGGCCATCGCGGGGCGGGTGGTACCACAGCGCGGTGTCATTTTCTAGCACACCCGGAAACGAGCTGGGCGCCGAAGTAGCATTGTAGCTGTACCCTATTTTGAATTGCGTGGTATCGTATCGGCCCGGTTTGTACTTGCCCAAGCAAGTTATCGCCACCGTGTCGCGGTTCAATAGGTGCCCGTCGGGGGCAGTGTGCGAAGCCGCATAAATAAATTTGCGGCCTCGCACAAAAATCTTCTCGGGGGTAGGCGCTTGCTGAACCGGCCCCTGGCAGCCCAGCAAAATAGCTGAACCCAGGAGCAAGAAGGAATGCCGGAGGAGTTGAAAGCGACTGAAAATCACAGCGAAAGATAGCTCACCAGCTCGCCGCCCAGCTCGCGCAGCAGCTCACGCGCCGCGCCGCCGCGCCAGAATTCGTACTCGGGCACCCGCATCAGCGGCGAGCCGGAGCGCTCGCTTAGGCCCGGGTGGCTCATGAACTCTACCACGTCGGCCTGCCGAAACGCGGCCCCTACCCCCCTTCGGAAGCCGAAAGAACTGGCCGGCTCGGTCGAAAACGTGCTCACCAGCGCGCCCGGCGTAGCGAGGCCGCGCAGGGCGTGGCGACTGCTGCGCGCAAACGCCTGTAGCACCAGCCCGCGGCCATCGAGCCGCCCAGCCGCCGTGAGTCGGCGCACCCGGCGCACACCCAGTTCGCGCAAGATGCCAAGCAGCGCCGGGCCCAGCACCGGGTATTGGTGCAGGTGTTGGTGGCTGTCGGCATGCGAGGGAGGTAGGCCAGCAGCGGCCAAGCGGCGCAGCTGGGCAGCTACTTCCTGCTTCATTTCTTCGCGCCGTACCAGGCCGCGCAGGTAGCGTTGCCACAACTGGCTGGAAGGATAAAACTGCCCGTCTTTATCAACCAATGAGGGTACGGCTGAGGCGGCGCTCAGCGGCGCGCCGGCATTCAGGGTCAGGTGCAGGCCCACCGATAGGGTAGGGGAGGCCAACTGGTGCAGAGCGCGCAGGTCGGCGTCGCTGGCGAAGTTGGCCATCACGGTAGTGCTGCTCACCTGTCCGGCCGCGCCCAGCTCCAGGATGGCCTGGGTAGCGGGTGCATCCCAGCCGTAGTCGTCGCAGTTGATGATAAGCTTTTTCAAGGAGCTACTTTCTGAAAAGCGGGTGAGTCACTAAAAAATCGTTTGTCAGTGCGAGCGCAGCGCGGCACTGACAAACGATTCAGGAAGGAGCAAAAAACTAACTAGAAACAGCTCCTAAAATGCGTAGTGTACTTTCGTTGCCCTACCCCCCCGTCAAGTGCCGTACCACGTAAGGTTTGCGTGAGGGCCGCGAGTAGTAGTTGTACATCCCGATTTCGGCTAGCACGCCGAAGCAGAGCAGGAAAATGCCGGCCATTATCAGGAACAGGCTGAAGATGAATTCGAGGGGGTAGCGGGCTTCGATATTGAGGCCGAAGAAGATGGAGCGCACCAGAAACTGGCCCGATAGCACGCCGCCCACCAGCAAGCTGAGCAGGCCCGCCAGGCCAAACAGCCGGAATGGCTTGCGCGAGTGCACGATGAAAAAGCGCAGAATAAACAAGTCCAGAATGACATAGAACAGCTTGCTAATCTTGTAGTTGCTCTGGCCAAACTGCCGCTCGTGAATCTCAATCGGAAACTCGCAGTAGCGCAGGTTTTTGCGGGCCACCAGCGCGCCCAAGAAGCGGTGGGCGTCGCCGAGCAGCTCCACATTCTTCACCAAGTAGCTGCGGTAGGCCTTGTAGGTAGCCCCAAAGTAGCGCAGCTGCACCCCCGACAAGCGCCGGATGATGCCGTGCGCCGTGGTGGCCAGCGCCGTGGCAATGGGCCCTTCGGGCCGCTTGGCCTTGGCGCCGCCCACCATGTCGTAGCCCTCGTTGATGAGGCTGATAAACTGCGGAATGTAGGCCGGGTCGTGCTGCAAGTCGCCGTCCATGGCGATAATGACCTCGCCGCGGGCCTGGGCAAAGCCGGCGCGCAGGCTGATGGTCTGGCCGTAGTTGCCGGCCAGGTCGATGGCCACCAGGTGGCGGTCGTGGGCGGCCAGCTCGCGCATCAGCTGCCAGCTGCGGTCGGTGCTGCCGTCGTTGACGAGGATGAGCTCGTAGTCGTAGCCGTGCTGCTGCATCACGGTGGCCACCCGGCTCACGAGCTGGGCCACGGTGTCGACCTCGTTGTAGAGGGGCGCTACTACGGAGATGAGGCCAGAGAAAGCGGTGTTGGCGGTGGGCGTGGCGAGCGGCGGCATAGGCAGAAAGGGAAACCACAAAGGTACTGGCGCGGGCGCGGGGGGTAGGCCGCGGGCCAAAGCCAGCGATAAGCTCAACCAGTGAATGATTCCGCACCGTCCCCGGTTAAGCCAGTCGTAACTTTGATGTATGCAATATTTGGAAGGCCGGCGCTACGTGGTGCTGGCAATTTTTACGCTGGTGGGGCTGCTGTTTGCGAGTCGGCTGTTCTACCTGCAAGTGCTGGATGACTCCTACAAAACGGCTGCTGACCGCAACACGCTGCAGCGGCAGGTGCAAGTGCCGTATCGGGGCGCTATTTACGACCGCCACGACTCGCTGCTCGTCACCAACACGCCCGTGTACGACCTCATGGTGGTGCCCCGCGAAGTGAAGCGCCTCGATTCGGCCAAGTTTTGCCAGCTCATGCAGCTATCCCTGGAAGACCTGCGTTTGGCCCTGCGCACCGCCAAAGTGTACTCGCGGGTGCGGCCGTCGCCCATTATCCAGAACCTGAGCACGCCCGAGCTGGCGGCTATCAACGACAACCTGATTAATTTTCCGGGCTTCCGGGTGCAGGCGCGCATGGCCCGCGCCTACCGCACCCAAAACCTGGCCCACGCCCTGGGCTACGTGGGCTCCATCACGCCCAAGCTGCTCGAAGCGCCCAAATACGCGCACTACGCGCCGGGCGAAAACGTGGGTATTTCAGGCCTGGAGTCGTACTACGAGCGCGTGCTGATGGGCCGGCGCGGCGTGCAGTACCGCCTTGTAAACGTGCGCGGCATCGACAAGGGTGCTTTTCGGGGCGGGCAGTTCGACACGCTTTCGCAGGCGGGGCAAGACCTGCACCTCAGCATCGACGCCGGCCTGCAAGCCTATGGCGAGAAGCTGCTGGCCGGCCGCCGCGGCTGGATAGTAGCCCTTGACCCCAAAACCGGCGAAATTCTCTGCTTTGTGTCGGCCCCGCACTACGAGCCCCAGATGCTGTCGGGCAAGGGCATGGGCAATCGCTACATGGACCTGCTGCGCAACCCCGAACTGCCGCTCTTCGACCGCCCGCTGATGGCAACGTTTCCGCCCGGCTCGGTCTTCAAGCTCGTCAATGAGCTGGTGGCCATGCAGCTGGGCGTGGTAACGCCGGCCACCGGCTTCCCGTGCGACCAGCACCTCATTCATTGCACGCACCGCCACGAGTACCCCAGCAACGTGAGCATTGCCATCAAGCAAAGCTGCAACCCGTATTTCTACCAGGTGATGCGCGCCGCCGTGCTGCGCGGGCAGTCCACCAACAAGTTTGAGGACGCCCGCCTGGGCCTGGGCCAGTGGCAGAAAATGGTGAAAACCTTCGGCCTGGGCGAAAAGCTGGGGGTAGACATGGGCCACGAAAAGCGCGGCCTCATTCCCTCGCCCGAGTTCTACGACAAGCTGCGTGGCTACCACCACTGGAATTACAAAACGGTGTACTCGCTCAGCATCGGGCAGGGCGAAATCGGCATTACAGGCCTGCAAATGGCCAACGTGCTGGCCACCATTGCCAACCGCGGCTGGTACGTGACGCCCCATTTTGTGCGCGGCATAGGGGGTAGCGGGCAGCCGCTGCCCGAGTTTCGGGAGCGCCACTACACGGCCGTCGATACGGCGCTCTTCAAATACCTTATCCCCGGCATGCAGGCCGTGGTAGACGGGCGCGGTGGCACCGGCGAGTTTGCCAGCCTGGCGCAGTACGGCATCTCGGTGGCCGGCAAAACTGGCACCGTGCAAAACGGCCACGGCGCCGACCACTCCACCTTCGCCGCCTTCGCCCCCGCCAACGACCCCAAAATCGCCATTGCCGTCTTTATCGAGAATGCTGGCTTTGGTGGTACGGCTGCCGCCCCCGCTGCCGGCCTCATGATAGAGCGCTACCTGCGCGGCAAAGTGGCCGCCCGCCGCAGCCGCTGGGAAAACTGGGTGATGTACGGCGACCTCACCAAGCGCCGCCACTAGCCGTAGCGCGGACTTTGTAGTCCGCGCTACACTCCCTGCCGACCTTTGCCGAAAGTTTCCTGAATGTCCCCTGCTACCCCCCGTTCCTCACGCAGCATCGACTGGCCGCTGCTGCTTATTTACCTAGTGCTGGTGGGCCTGGGCTGGGTGGCCGTGTACGCGGCCAGCTACTCGCCCGATGCCCCGGCCAACCCGCTCAGCTCGCTCGGTTTTTCGGAGCTCATGGCTTTCAACTGGTTTAAGCAGCTCATCTGGATGGGCACGGCCGCCGTGCTCATCGTCATCTTGCTGGTGGTTGACTACAAAACCTACGACACGTTTGCCTACGTGCTGTATGGTGGCATGATAGCCCTGCTGCTGGTCACGCTGGTTATTGCGCGGCCCATTGC
>CAZZDR010000002.1:0-14738 GCA_964652535.1 uncultured Hymenobacter sp.
CTCAACCTTTACCCGAAGGACTTTGCCAGCACCTATCGCCTGGCCGAAACGCTTACTTCGCCCGAGCTCAACGACCTGATTGCTACCAAAATACTGCGCGGTGCCAACGACACGGCCCAATACCTGAGTGTGAAGTACGAGCGCTACGCCTACCCCTTCGATACCATCATTCTCACCCTTATCGGCGTGGTGCTGAGCGCCCGCAAGAGCCGCGGCGGCGTGGGTGGGCAAATTGCGCTGGGCTTCGTGCTGGCGTTTATCTTCATCATCTTCGTGATGCTCTCGCGCAACCTGGCCTCCGTGGGCTCCCTACCCCCCATGCTGGCCGCGTGGGTACCCGGTATGGTGTTCACGGTCATCGGGCTGTTCCTTTACCGCGTGGTGCCGAAGTAAACTCACACGTCTGTTATTGCGCGCACCGCAGTGGCGGCCGGCAATCTTTCTCGTGCAGTTAAGTTAATAATTCGCTTAGGTGACTAGTAGGTAGGATTGCCGCCCGCCACTGCGGTGCACGTGCACGGACAATTACAGATTATGCTAAAAGACTACCTAAAGCTGCATTTTATCGTCCTGTTGTGGGGCTTCACCGCCATTTTGGGCAAGCTACTGACGGTGCCGCCGGTCGAGCTGGTGTTTTGGCGCACGCTGCTGGCCAGCACCGGCTTGGCGGGCCTGCTGCTGGCGCGGCGCACGGGCTGGCGCGTGCCTCCGGCCGAGGCGATGAAACTACTGGGGGTAGGGGCACTAGTAGCCGCGCACTGGATTACGTTTTTTCTGGCCGCGCGCTTGTCGTCGGTGAGCGTGTGCCTGGCGGGCCTGGCCACGCTGGCCCTCTGGACCTCGCTGCTCGAGCCGCTGCTGCTGTGGCGCCGGGTGCGGCCCTACGAGGTAGGCCTGGGTTTGCTGGCTATGGTGGGGCTGTACCTGATTTCGCAGGCCGAGTTTACGCAGCTTACTGGCTTGCTGGTAGCGGTGGCGTCGGCGGGGTTGTCGGCGCTGTTTAGTGTGCTCAATTCGCAGCTCGTGAAGCGCCACGCGCCGGTGCGGCTCACGTTTTATGAGATGCTGGGCGCCTGCCTCAGCATCGTGTTGTTTTTCCCTATTTACAGCCGCTACTTCACGCCGGGGGGGGTAGGGCTACAGCTGGCCTGGCACGGCCTCGACTGGCTGTGGCTGCTGCTGCTGGCTGGCGTGTGCACGGTGTACGCCTTCTCCTCCTCGGTCGAGCTAATGAAGCGCATCTCCGCCTTCGTCGTCAACCTTACCATCAACCTAGAGCCGGTCTACGGCATTGTGCTGGCCCAAATCATGTTTGTGCTGCGCGTGCCGGGCTTTGGGCAAGAGAAAATGTCGAGCGGCTTTTATGCGGGTACAGTGCTCATCCTGGCCAGCGTGCTCGTGCACCCCGTGCTCGACCAGTGGAACCAGCGCCGCGCCCGCCAGCGCCAGGCTGCCGAGGCCGTGGTATAAGAACTAGCTGATTTATAAACGTCGGCTGTCATGGCGAGCACAATGACAGCCGAGTGCAAGTCTATAAAATTCCGCGCCACACTACATACTCGGCCGGCAAGGGCAGGGTAGGGGCTTCTGCCAAATCAGGAAATAGGCCATACACGGCCGAGCCTGAGCCCGACAGGCTAGCGTAAGTCGCACCCGCCGCGTAGAGCTGCTGCTTGATAGCGGCCAGCACGGGGTGGGTAGGAGCCAGCGAGGTTTCAAAATCGTTGCCGACGGTGGAGCGCCAGGTGCTCATGGGCTGGGCTAGGGCCTCGCGTAGGGGGTAGGCCGGCGCCTGCGGCACAATGCCTGCAAACGCCTGCGGCGTGCTGATGTGCAGTCCCGGATACACCACCACGCACGCCGTGCCACTCACGCTTAGCGCAATACCCTCAAAAATATCGCCCTTACCGCGCGCCAGTCGTGGCGTGTTTTGGATGAAAAAAGCGCAGTCGGCCCCCAAGCGCCGGGCATAGTCTTCGAGCTGCGCAGTGGTGAGCGGCAGCCCAAACACCTCGCCGATAGCCCGCAAGGCAAACGCCGCATCGGCCGAGCCGCCGCCCAGCCCCGCGCCAATGGGCACAATCTTATGCAGGTGTAGCTGCGCGGCCGGTAGGTCCAA
Organism: uncultured Hymenobacter sp.; assembly: GCA_964652535.1. Taxonomy (GTDB): domain Bacteria; phylum Bacteroidota; class Bacteroidia; order Cytophagales; family Hymenobacteraceae; genus Hymenobacter. The sequence continues at coordinate 2,120 of CAZZDR010000002.1, forward strand.
AAAGTCAGCCTTTAGTAGCTCATAAGCTTTGAGGCACAGGTTGGTAGCCACGTCTCCCGGAATAGGCCGGCCGGTGAGCGCGAGGCTGGAAGCCGCCTGGCCCTTGGGGGCAGGCAGCACTTCGAGCACGTCGGTCCAGGGTAGGGGTAGGAAAACAGTTTCAACCTCGTGGTAGCCGTCGGGCCGCTTGGCCGTTACGTAGAGGCCCAGGTTGAGCTTGGCGTTGGGGAAGGCTAACAAATTGACTTAGGAATTAGAAATTATGACTTGTGAATTGAGGCTAGCTAGGGCTTTCAACTCACCTTTTCCTTACTTCGCACAAAGAAAAGGCTAGCTACGTCGGCGCCGCGCTGGTAGTAGATGCACTAGCCAATGCACAAACCATAATTTCTAATTCCTAAGTCAAAAAAATGTACCGTGGCAAGCGCCTGCTCGACCTAACCGTGGCCCTGCCGCTGGTGGTGCTCACGGCACCACTGCTGCTGCTGGGGGCAGCGCTGGCCGCAAGCCAAAACGGGGGAACCTGGCTGTTTCGGCAGGCACGGCCGGGGCTAGGCGGGCGGCTGTTCACGCTTTACAAGCTTCAGACCATGACGAGCGCCCGCGACCCCGTTACCGGCGAGCTACTACCCGATGCCCAGCGCCTGCCAGCTGTGGGACGCTGGCTGCGCGCTACTTCGCTCGATGAGCTGCCACAGCTCTGGAACATTGTGCGCGGCGAGATGAGCTTGGTAGGCCCAAGGCCACTGCTGCCCCAGTACCTGCCGCTGTACTCGCCCCGGCAGGCGCGGCGCCACCTGGTGCAGCCCGGTCTCACGGGCTGGGCGCAGGTAAATGGCCGCAATGCTATCAGTTGGGAAGAAAAATTTGCCTACGACGAGTGGTACGTCGATAACCAGCACTTAGGACTTGACATCCGTATCCTCGGCCGCACCCTGGGCCGAGTTCTTGGTCGCCGCGACATCGCGGCGGCTGGGGCGGCGACGATGCCGCCGTTTCGGGGCAGTGAGGCTGGTGCACTCACTGAAAAGCTGGAAAATCTGGTCGATAGTCATGAGGCGGGCGGGCTAGCATAGCGAATGAATACAGCTAGAAACCGGCAGCCCTTTGGGGGGTAGGGCCACCCGATAACCAACAAGCCCTGCTGGCACGGGGCCGGCGGCAGCATAAGCTTGAGTAAGGCGACGGGTGCCAGTGCGCCGATGCCGCTGGCCGGCGCGGGGCCAGCCAAGTGCAAGTGTAGTCATAGCTGTAAAGAAGAGTAGAGTTGTACGACAAATGTCTGACAATGAACTTGCTTATCCAAGAGTTTAAGGGTGCATGGCGTGGATAGTGCTAAAAGTCATTACCTGCTGCTGGCAGCGAAGCAGGGTAGCGAGCCCGCCGAACAAATTAATACTCTGCTCTCTTTGCACAACGAGCCAGCTTTACTAGTTCTTGCTTGTTCTTCCTTGCTTCCTACTTTTTTTTATAAAAAAAATACTACTTATTGCCTTTTTGTAGCTGGTTGGGCTGGTACCTACCCTCGCTGCCGAAGGAACCCAGGTGCGCCATTGGCTCTGTTCCACGCCATCACGATAGGCACAGGTATCGAGTTGGTACTCACGGCTGGTCCCACGCAGCGCGTCGAAGTAAGCGCCGCCGCTGCCGACCTCCGCGACTACATCTTGACCACCGTAACCGGGGAAGTGCTGTCTATCCATTATCAAAATCCCGCTGACCGGGGCTACGGCAGCACTAGCCAGCACGCGCCCGCCACCAAGCAGCTACGCGTGGCCTTCACGGCCGACCAGCTCACGGCCCTTTCGGCTGGCAGCGGGGCGCTGGTAAGCGTCACCGACCACTTTGCCGCCCCCGGTTTTCAACTCGAAGTAGAGTCGGGCGCCAGTTGCCAGGCTGCCGACCTAGTAGTGAGTGTGCTAGTAGTGCGCCAAAGCAGCGGCAGTACCGTGCGGCTCGGCGGCCAGGCTCCGCGCTTCGACCTGCGCATCGCCAGTGGCTCCACCTTCAGCGGCGAAGCACGACAAACCGACCGCAGCCAAGTAGAAGCCAGCAACGGCAGCACCGTGCGCCTAGCTGTGCGCGAAACCCTGCTCGCCGAGGCCAGCAGCGGCGCCAGCGTGCGCTACCTCGGCTCGCCAGCCATAACCAAAATGGTGCGCAGTGGCGGCAGCGGAGGGGGGTAGGGCCAGGCTACTGGCCCTACCCCCCTCCGCTGCCGCAAGTAGTTAGCTCGTTATCAGGCTTTCACCGATTAAGAAAAGGTAAATAAGTGGCTGAATTCTAGCGGCCCAGTGCAAATACTGCCGGGCGCTTGTGCAGTGCTGGCAGCTCGGGCAGCTGCCGCCAGGTGGCCACGGGCAGGGTGCGTAGGTACTCGGTAGGGGCAGTGAGGTCGGCGGCAATGCACAGGCGCGTGGCGGGCTGTAGGTGCGCCAGCAGGTCGGCTAGCAGCTGGTCGTTGCGGTAAGGTGTTTCGATAAAGAGCTGGCTTTGGTCCCGCTGGCTAGCTTCTTTTTCCAGCGTTTTGAGCGCCGCGATGCGGGCCGCCTTCTCGATGGGCAGATAGCCGTGGAAGGCAAACCGCTGCCCATTCAGCCCCGAGCCCATGAGCGCCAGCAAGATAGACGATGGCCCCACCAACGGCCGCACCACCAGCCCCAGCCGGTGAGCCTCTTGGGCTAAGGCCGCGCCGGGGTCGGCAATGCCGGGGCAGCCCGCCTCGCTTAGCACGCCGGCAGCCATTTTTTGCTGCACCAGCGGCGCCAGCGCGGCCTTTACCTGGGCAGGCGTGCTGTCTTTGTCAATCAGCTCGAAGCGAATAGTTTCAATGACGCGGTGCGGCGCCACTTCTTTCACAAAACGGCGGGCCGTGCGCAGATTTTCGACCAAAAAATAGGGTAGCTCGGCCACGGCTGCCACCACCTGCGGCGGCAGCACTTGGGCCGCAGTACCCTCGGCGAGGGGGGTAGGGATGAGGTAAAGCATTATTTTATTATCAATGAACAAGTAACGGTGCGCAATTGCCCTTAGCCATTATTCCCTGATAATTGCTCCTTACTCATTAAAACAAAGTTCTTTACTAACCCAAAAACCTCTTCTGGCTTTTCGGCGTGCAGCCAGTGCCCAGCATCGGGCACAGTCACGACCTGCGAATTGGGAAACAGCGCCGGAATGCCGTGCAGCTTGTCTTCGGCCGTGATGTAATCCGATTTGCCACCCCGCACAAACAGCGCCGGCTTGAGAAACGGCTGGGCGGAAGTTACCTCCTGCCCCACGTCGGCCAGGCGGGCCACCAGTGCCGGCAGGTTGATGCGCCAGGCAAACGAATTATCCTCCCGCCGGTACAGATTTTTGAGCAAAAACTGTCGCACGCCTACCTGCCGAATGTGCGGCAGTAGCGCCGCCTCGGCCTGCTGGCGGTTCTGAATGGTACTAAGGTCCACGGCTTGCAAGCCAGCCACGATGTCCTCTTGGTGCTCCATATCGGAAAAGCGCGGCGCAATGTCCATCACGATAAGTTGGGCCAGGCGTTGGGGGTAGGCCAGGGCCAGCGTCATGGCCACCTTGCCGCCCATGCTGTGGCCCAGCACCGTAAGCCGGGCCGGGTCGAGGGCCAGGTGGTCGAGTAGCTCCAGCACGTCGTCGGCCATCAGCCCGTAGCTGTGCTCGGCAGCATGAAACGACCGCCCGTGGTTGCGCAAGTCCACGCTGATAATGCGTAGGCCAGCCTCTTCAGCCCAGCGCCGGGCCAGCGTTTGCCAGTTGTCGAGGGTGCCAAACAGGCCGTGCAGCACTACCAGTGGCGTGGCTGCCGCGTCGCCCTGGTCGAGGTAATGTAAAAGGGACATCTTGTATAGAGAGGAGTTGTGTAGTAGAATTTATAAGCTGCTGACGTGCTGTGGAGAGGGCATTGATTTTCTCAACGCCTTTTGCCGCAAGAGGCTTTGGCCAGCTCGTAGCTCCGTCAAATCCACGCCCAGGCGCGGCGGCGCTCCTGCACTACTACGCCAAAATGGCGCAGGTAGCGCACCAGTGGCTGTATATCGCTCAGCACCAGCGTAGTGAGAATGATATCGCCCTGGGGCAGGGGTAGGCGCAGGTACTCGTAGCGCCGCCAAAACACGCCCGGCCAGCGGCAGCGGCTCCACTCCACGGGTGCGGGGCCGGGCCAGCCTTGGCGGGCTGGGTCGTAGGCCAGCACCTGGTCGAGGGCTACTTGCAGGTGGCCGCCGGTGGGGTCAAACACGAGCGTAGTGGCCGCATTGAGGCTGTAGTAGCGCAGGTGCAGCAGCAGCGCCGGGGCCGCCAGCGCCAGCACCGCCAGTAGCAGCGCCAAGGCCAGCCCGCGCTCCACGGCAGTAGGAGCCAGCAGGCCAGGCCCGGCCGCCGCCAGGCCAGTGCCCACCGCTAGTAGTGGCCACGTGAGCAGGGCTAGCTGCCGGGCCGGCGTAGGGCGGTAAACCGTCGATTTTTTGCCGAACAGCGCCAGTGCCCAGCGCGCTAGGCCCAGCAGCACCACCAGGCCCACGGCTGTTTCGAGTAAGGAGCGCAGTGCCTGCATAGGTTAGCGGCTGGCGCGGGCTAGCTTGCCTGCGCGCCGCCGAAAAGATGAAATGAACGGCCTAGTACTAAGCACGAAAAGTAGAAAAAGAGAACAGCGCCAGCAGTCTGGCGCCACGAAGCTAGCTCCGAAACGCAGGCACAGGTTGCCTTATCGCTCAGCTACCTAAGTGCCGTAGGGTAGGATTTCAGGGGTATATACCAAGCCTCTGCCCGAGCCAAATTCTTTGCAAAGGTCAAGAGGGGTAGGTAGTTAGTATTGATTTGTATAAGTTGCCAAAGGCCTGGCCTACCCCCGCCGGGCCGCAGCGTGCGGCGGCATCGGCGTGCAGCCGGGCTGGGTCAAACTGCGTGGGTGCGCGCAGCACGGCCGTGAGGGCCGCTGCCAGCGCGGGTTCGTCTTCGGAGGCCACGAGCAAACCAAAAGCGCCGGCCGGCTCAAACAGCTCGGGCACGCCGCCCACGCGGGTGGCTACCACGGGCCGGCCGCAGGCGCGCGCTTCTAGCAGCACCACCCCAAACGTTTCGAGCCGGCTAAAGGACACCAGCACCGTGGCCAGGCGCTGCTCGGCGGCCACGGCCGCGTGCGTCAGCTTGCCCAAAAACGCTACGGTGCCATCGGCCACCAGGCCCAGCTCGGCGGCGTAAGCCCGCAGGCGGCTTTCGTCGGGGCCGTAGCCGGCCACCCGCAGCCGCAGCCCCGGCCACGCGCCGCGCAGCCCTGCCACCACCCGCAGCACCCCCGACGAATTCTTGGTCTCATCGTCAAACGCCGCCACGTGCAGCAACCTGGCCGGCTCGGGGGGAGTAGGGGCGGGGTAAAACAGGTCCGTATCGACCACGTTGGCGATGACGGCCGTGCGCCGCGCCCGCGCGCCTAGCGTCCCGAGGGCCGCCGCCAGCGCCCCAGACACCGTGTGCAAGGCAGTGGCCTGCCGCACCACGGCCCCCGTCAGCCAGCGCCGCCAGCTCGGAATAGTGGCCACTCGCGGCGGCAAATACAATCCCCAGTGCTCGGTAACGAGGTAAGGCACACGCCAGATTTTGCCCAGTGCCCAGGCTAGCATGCCCGTGCGCAGTAGCACATGGGCGTGCACGAGGCTGGGCCGCGCCCCGCCCCAGTGCTGCCGCGCCGCCCGTAGCCCGCGCTGCTGGCACACCAGCCATAGCCCCAACTTTAGCAGCTTGTCGAGGGGGGGTAGGCCGGTGGGGCGGGCGCGGTAGTAGTAGCGCCAGGTGGGCACTGGCCCGCTCAGGTCGTGGTCTTCGGCAATAAGCGTGGGCAGGGGGCCGCGCGCCACGGCCGCAAACACCACCGCCGATGCCACCGGCCCGCCCCCTACCCCCCCGTGCGCCGCAATAACCGCCACGTGCCGCGCTATAAAGTCGCCATCCTGGTCGTCGTAGCGGTGCGGGTACCACTTGGGTAGGTGCAGAATTCTCAACGACTGGTGTGGATAAGTGTGAGTGGGCTGTGGAAAACCGTCTTCAAAAGTAAAGCCCACCCTGGGTAGGGCGGGCTTTACGAAGCACGGCGCGAAAGCGGATGTCAGCCTAAAACAGGTAGCGCACGCCTAGCTGCCCCTGCCAGCGCGAGGCTAGCTGGTCGATGGAGTAGGTAGCGGGGTTGCTGAAGGTGAAAGCCGGGCGGTTGAAGGTAGCCGAGTAGGTGTTCGACACGTTGCCGCTGGCGTCGGCAAAGGCCACCTGCGTGAGGCCGGTGCCCAGCGTCGAGTTAAACGTGTTGGGCACGAAGTACTGGCGGCCCCAGCTCTTGTTGATGAAGTTGCCGAAGTTCACGATGTCAAACGAAATCTGGATGCTGTGGCCAGTCGGCGTTACGCCCGCCTCGTTGGGCGTGAGCTTGCCAAGCTTGGCTTCTACCATCAGGCGCACGTCGGCTTGGTTGTTCCAAGGCGTGCGTGCGGCGTTGCGCTCGGCATACTGGCCGCGGCGAGTGCTCAGGTACGAGTCGTTGCTGATAAAGCTGTTGAGGGCGTTGTACTGCGCGCCGCTGGCCTCTTGGGCGTAGGCGGCCGTGCTGCTGGCCCGCGACACGAGCACGATGTCATTGGCCGAGCCGGGGATGTAGGCTAGCTGCACGTTTTGCTGGCCGTTGCCCAAGAAGTTGTTGTTATACACCCAGGTGTAGGGCGCGCCGCTCTGGTACGTCAGCACCGAGGTGAGGTAGCCGGTGAAACGGCCGTCGTTGGTCGATTTGTGCAGGTTGATGCTGGCTACCACGCGGTGGCGCAGGTCAAAGTTGGAGTACGACAGGGCCGGGTCGTTCACGTTCAGGGCCGGGTTCAGCTCCCAGTTGCTCTGCGGCGAGTTGCGGATGCCGTTGCTGATGTCGTAGCTCTTGCCATAGGTATAGGCCACGTTTACGTCGAGCAGGCTCGCTACCGTTTGGCCTACCGAGCCAGTCAGCTGGTAGCGGTAGCCCTGGTGGGTGTTGGTGAGGAAGAAGGCGTTGGAGAAGCTCGAATTAACCTTGCTGCCAAACGAGGCGGCCGTGTAGCGCGGGCTCAGGCTGGGGCCGTTGGTGCCAGTGTTGTTGAACTGCGGGCCCCCGCCGAAGTACGTCACGTTATCGGCCAGGTTGATGTTCTGAAACTTCACATCCTGAATGGTTTTCGTGTACAGGCCTTCCAGCGAGAAGCGGGTGCCCGTGGGCAGCTTCACGTCCACGGCCAGGTTAGAGCGCCACACCTGCGGCATTTTAAAGTTGTTGTCAATCAGGTTTACCTCCGTCGTGCTCTGGGCCGAAGCCGGCAGCTGGGCGTAGATGTTGTTGGGGTTCTGGTTGAGGTAATACTTGCCAGCAGTGGCGGCCGTGGTCTGGATGTTGTTCAAGTCAACCGAGTTGAAATTCACCCCGTTGTTGTAGTACGCATAGCCAAACCAGGCAAACGGTACCCGGCCGGTGAAGATGCCCGAGCCGCCACGTACCACGACCGAGCCGTTGCCATTCACATCGTAGTTGAAGCCTAGGCGCGGCGACACCTGCACCTTGCCGAGGTAACCGTTGTTGAGGTCCTGCCAGGGCGTGTGCGCGTACGTCTGGTTCAGCGTGCGGGCATCATTCTGCGGGTTGTTCACCAGGGCCGAATTCAGGGCCGGCTTGGTGGGTAGGGACGCGATGTCGAGGCGAATGCCGGGCGTGATTTTCAGGCGGTCCGTCACGTTCCACTCGTCCTGTAGGTAGGCGCTGTAGAAGTTGATGTTGAATGCCGCCGACGGGTTGTTGTAGTTGTAGTCGTATGAGTTGTCCGCCTTGTTGTAGGTGCCCCGGATGCGGCTCGGCAGGTCGTTCAGGAAGTCGCTCGGGCTGTTGTACTCGATACGGCCGTTCCAGGAGTTGATAAAGCCGTAGTCGATGTGGTAAAACTCGTTGTGCGTGCCCAGCGTCAAGGCGTGTGAGCCGGCGTAGAACGTGAAGTTGTCGGTCAGCTCAAACGTCTTCTGGCGGGTGTTGAAGATGCTGGCCTCGCGGTCCGAGCCGAGCAAAATCTGGTTGCTACCCCCCCCGTAGTTGCGGGTCGGGTCGGTGCTCACGTTGTTTATCTGCACCGACGGATACAGGTTGCCCTGGCCACCAATCAGGTTGCGGTAGTCGTGGATGTTGGTGTAGCCCAGAATCAGGTTGTTGGCAAAGCGGCTCGAAAAGTTCGACTTTACTTCCAGCACCGTCGAGTTCTGAATGTTGTTCTGCGTGAAGTCTTGCGAGCCAAACTTAAACAAGCTGCCCGAGCGCTCCAGATTGGTTGCCTCAGCTTTGATGAAGTTGTGGCGCAGCGCAATGCTCGTTTTGTCGTTCAGGTTCCAGTCGATGCGCCCAAAAATCTTGTTGCTATTGGCGTAGATGTTATAGTCGCCGTAGTCGCCTACATTGTAGCTGGCGGTGCCCAGCGTGCCATCGGCATTGCGGATGCTGTAGCGGTTGAGCTTAGCCGCAATTTGCTGGGCTAGGTCCGTAGTGACAGGCGAGTTGGGCTGGCCAGCGCCGTAGAACTGCGGCTCGGTGCGGCGGGCTATTTCGCCGTTCACGAAGAAAAATAGCTTGTTCTGAATGATGGGCCCGCCCAGGCGGAAGCCCGTCTGGTAGTCGTGGTACGACGAGCCAATCTTGGTGCTGTTGCCGTCGATGCTGCGGCCCGTAATGGCCTGGTTGCGACCGTAGCCGTAGACCGAGCCGTGAAAATCGTTGGTGCCCGAGCGCGTCACCGCGTTGATGGAGCCGCCCGTAAAGTTGCCCAGCTTCACATCATACGGCGCCACCGACGCCTGAATTTCCTGGATAGCATCGAGCGAAATCGGGTTCGAGCGAGCCGAGCCGCCGGGTAGGCCACTAGAGCCGCCCTGCCCGCCTAGCGAGGGCGAGAAGCCGATGGCGTCGTTGTTCACGGCACCGTCGAGGGTAATATTGTTGTAGCGGAATGAGCTGCCCGCAAACGAGTTGTTCGAGTTGCGCGGGTCGAGGCGCGTAAAGTCCTGAATGCTCCGCGAAATGGTGGGTAGCTGCTGCAGCTGCTCGCGGCCTACGTTGGTGCCGGCGCCGGTTTTGGTAGCCTGCGTGTTGCCGGTTATTACTACCTCGTTCAGGGCCTGCGCCTCGGCGGCCAGCACAAAGTTGAGGCGCGTGGTGTTGCCCAGCGTCAGGAATACGTTGTTGATGGTCTGCTCCTTGTAGCCCACGTAGGTTACCGTCACGGTGTAGGGCCCACCGGGCGCCAGGTTCGGGATGGTAAAGCGGCCGTCGGGCTCGGTGGCGGTGCCGCGCTTGATGCCGGTGGGCACGTTGGTAGCCACCACCGTCACGCCAATCAGGTCTTCGTTTTTATCCGAAATGATTTTGCCCCCTAGGGCTGAGGTAGTTACCTGCGCCGAAGCCATTTTGGTCAGCAGCAGGAGAAAGAAAATGGCGAGCCGCGACACGGTTCGACTCTTGGTATAAGTGCGCATAAAAAGGGGTTTAAGCCAATGCTGCTGCAAAGGTCCCCCGGCCCGTTCAGCTACCGGCCTGCTCCCGCGTTATCAAATCATTGGTAATAAACCAGCTGGGTAACACTAGCGTAATACAGCTGCGGTGCTAAGCAATGAAGCAGAGTATGGGGCTCGCCCTGCTCGGCGGCTAGTTTTACCCTCATGCCAACGTGCAGCGCCAGGTTGGAACAAGCCTCGCCCTCTTCCAGCTTTACCAAGGTTAAGCCCAGCGAGGGGGGTAGGGCCCGGCGGTTTGGCTGCTACTTTTGGCTGTGTGCTGCCCTGGCACCACTCATTTGTTACCTATACTTTTTGGGTTAGCCCCGCTAACTTCTTGCATCCATGCTACTTTCCATGACTGGCTTTGGCCAGGCCCACCGCGAAACCGACCGCTACAGTGCCACGGCCGAGCTGCGCTCGCTCAACTCCAAAACCCTTGACCTAACGCTGCGCCTACCCCGCTTTTTGCAGCCCCACGAGTTAGAAATTCGGCAGCAAATCACCAAGGCCCTGCTACGCGGCAAAATCAATTTTAACTTCGATTTCAGCCGCTCAGCCAGTGCCGCTGCTGTGCCTACGCTCAACCAGCCGGCGCTGCGCGCTGCCTACCACGAGTTGCAAGCAGTAGCCCAAAGCCTGGGCTTGGCCGCTACTGAGGCTACCCTGCTCGCCGCCCTGCGCCTGCCCGGTGTGGTGCCTACCCCCTCCGAAGCAGCTCAAGCGGCCCAAGCCGAGGCAGGCGCCGACGAGCCCACTTGGGTCGAGCTACAGCCGCTGCTGGCCGAGGCGCTGGCCGCCATGCAGCAGTTTCGCCAGGATGAGGGCCAGACACTGCAACAGGAGATTCTGGGCTACGTGGCCACCATCCGGCAGCAGCTGGCGGCCGTCGAGCTGCACGACCCGCAGCGCGTGGCCCACGTGCGCCAGCGTCTCACGGCCCATCTGGCCGAGCTCACGCAGCACGAGCAGTTTAATGCTACGCGCTTCGAGCAGGAGGTGCTCTACTATATTGAGAAGCTAGATATCGCCGAAGAAAAAGTGCGTTTGGCAGCTCACCTCGACTATTTCGAGCTGGCAACCCGGCAGCCCGACGATGCAGTAGGCAAAAAGCTCGGCTTCCTGGCCCAAGAAATCGGCCGCGAAATCAATACTATCGGCTCTAAGGCAAATGATGCGACGGTGCAGCACTTGGTTATTGGGATGAAGGAAGAGTTAGAAAAAATCAAAGAGCAACTGAATAATATTCTTTAGTTAGCCAGAAAGTGCAAGTAAGCCGCGTGTTTCAAAGGTAAAAAATAGCTGTATATTTCCGCGGCTTACTTGTGATTTTTAAAGAAAATTTTAACAATAAATTTAACCAAAATATCTAAAAAACAAAAATTAATACTTTAATAGTGTGTAACTATATTGCTGAAAATAAAGTCTTTGAATAAAAAATAATTTCACTAAAACGTTCATTAGTTATTTTTTGACTGGTATTTAAGAAGTAGATAAAATTTGGATTCTTGGTGTAACTTAGTTGCCCAGAAGGCGCTGTGAGACAAGTATCTCCTACCATTTTTATCATACTTTATGAAAACACTCGTACTCTCTTTATTGACTTGCTGCGCAAGCCTGCTGATGGCGGCTCGCCCGGCTGCTGAGATTGAGCTGATAAAAAAGCGGGTGTTGAGTGAGCGTGTGGAAGTGCTCATTCCCAAAGGCTTTGAGGTAATGACTGAGCAGCAGATGGACTTTACCTATGCTCACGCCAGCAGCCGCCCCAGCGTAGTATTCACGAATAACAACCTGGTGTCGCTGTCCTTTAACTACTCCGACAACGAGGCCGACCAAGACATGGTAGAAGTGTACGAAACCAGCTTCGCCAAAGCTTATCATAAGCAGTACAAGCAGACCACTTTCTTCAGCGAAGGCGTGAAGGAAATCAGCAACCGCAAGGTGGGCTTTATCGAATATATGAAGCCCGAAATGGGCCACGAGGTGTATACACTCGTGTTTTTTACTGATGTGCAGGGTAAACTGCTTATCTGCACCTTCAACTGCGCCGACCGCCAAAAGCCCGAGTGGGAGCCGCTGGCCAAGAAAATTATGGCTTCGCTGAAAGCTAATAGCTAACCGCTAAAACTATCCAAGGTGAACGATTAGTAGTGTTAGATAGGTTATAAATGACCTCGCCGCTCGGCAAGTAATTGCCCCGGCGAGGTATCAATAGCAAGCTGCCTTATTGTTAGTTACACACTATAAATATATAATTATCTGTGAAGCCCCGGCCGATTATCGGTCGGGGCTTTTTATTGGGCCGGCCGAGCGCCCTGCGCATTCAGAAAATCACGGGCCAGGCCGTAGGCACCAGCAAAACCGGCGAGCGAGAGCGCGGCCGGCTGGTCGTGCACGTCGTGGTAGGCGAGGCTACCCCCCCGGGTGTACATAAAAAAAGCCGGCACCCCGGCTTCCGAAAATGGAAAGTGGTCGGAGTTGGCGGCCGGGCCGCGGGCCGTGAGGCGAGGCAGGTAGTGCTGGGCGTCGTTGAGGGCCGTGAGCTGGCGAAATGCTGCTTCATGCACCCGGCCGTTCACAACGGTTGCGCCTTCTTCGCCGGTGCCCAGCAGGTCGAGGTTGAGCAGAAATTTGATGCGGGGTAGGGGCAGCAGCGGATGTTGCACAAAGTAGCTGGAGCCCACCAGCCCTGCCTCCTCGGCCCCGAAAAGCAGAAATGCCACCGAATAGGCAGGCCGGTTTGCGGGCTGGGCGTAGTGCGCGGCCAGCTCTAGCAGTAACGCCACGCCGCTGGCGTTATCGTTGGCACCGGGAAAATACGTTTTACTCCCCATCATGCCCAGATGGTCGTAGTGCGCCGACACCACCAGAAAGCTATCGGGCTGGACGCTGCCGCGCACTACGGCCGCCAGGTTTTGAGTAGGATAGGAGTGCAAAAGCTGGGCATCGAGCTGCCAATGCACCAGCTTTTTTCCTTGTGGCCAGCGGCTGGCTAGTACTTCAAACCGGGGATTGTTTGCTTGGCTGCTGGCTAGCGAAGCCGTTAGCTTCGGCACCAGCACCACCTGCGCGA
>CAZZDR010000002.1:14838-53725 GCA_964652535.1 uncultured Hymenobacter sp.
CCATGCGGGCCCATCACATTGTTGGCAGCCAGCTCCATCTTACCCGGAAACGTGTTCACGTCCAGCGTGAAGGGCTGGGTATAGTTGGGTGCGAGTGGCTGCAAGCCTAGCTGCTTCAGCCGTTCGCGCAGGTAGGTGGCGGCCCGATGCTCACCTTGCTGCACGTAGCCACGGCCGTGCATCTCGGCCGAGGCCAAGGCCTCGATGGTGCGGCGGGCGTGGGCCAGGTCGGGCGTAGTTGGCTGGGCGTGTAGGGGTAGGGCCAGCAGCAGCGCGGCTGCTGCCAGCGGGGCTGGCGGTAACTGCCGCCGCAGGGCCAGCAGCAGCGCTAGCCCCAGCACTGCCCCAATCGTGTCGCTCAGCAAGTCACTCCATTCGGCGTGACGGCCTAGGTGCATGCTGTATTGCAGCACCTCGATGAGTGCCCCAAACGCGATGCAGCCTAGCAGTACCACGCCGGCGGCCCGGCCCCGGAGCCCCGGCTGCTGCCGGGCCCACAGCCACCCCAGGCCGGCCAGCACCGCAAACACGCCCGCGTGCGCGGCTGTGTCAAACGAAAGCAACTTCCAGGCGGGTGTGTCGGGCATGTCCTGGGCCGGCGTGAGCGTGAGCACGAGCATTACGCTCAACCACAGCAGGGTAAGGATGCCGTAAAAACGGGCAGTCAAAAATTTCATAGGCAAGCGGAGAAAGCGTAAAAAAACGTCATGCCGAGCTAGCTCAGCATGACGTTTTTTTGTTAAAGCAAGGGGATAGGGCCAGGGCCGGCTACGCGCCAATCAGTTCGCCGTAGGCTTCTGGGGCCAGCAGGTCGGCGAGCTCACCTTGGTCCTTAATTTTCATCTTGATAATCCAGCCCTCGCCGTAGGGGTCGGCGTTAACTGTTTCGGGAGCGTCGGCGAGCTTGCTGTTCACTTCCAACACCGTGCCGCTGATGGGGCTAAACAAGTCCGAAACCGTCTTCACGGCCTCCACCGTGCCAAACACGTCGTGCTGGGCAATGTCCTTGTCAACGGTGTCGATGTCCACATACACGATGTCGCCCAGCTCGCGCTGCGCGTGGTCGGTGATGCCGATAGTGGCCGTATCGCCGTCCACGCTAATCCATTCGTGGTCCTTGGTGTAGTGCAGGGTGGCGGGGATATTCATGCGGTAAATGAGTAAAGGAGTAAGGAGGTAGGTACGCGAGCGTAAACGTGATTGGCCGCAAAAGTACGTAGCCGCCCGTGGCTCACCAGCAGCAAGGCCTCGCGGGTAGCTTCACTTAGTGGCTTACCCTACTGCAGGCTGTAGCGCAACTGCAAACCACCCTCGGTGGTAGCGTTGCGGAAGGCGTTGCTCACGCGGGGCTGCGTGATGGTTTGGGTGAAGTAGAATTGTAGGTTGAGGCGGGCATTGAGTAGGTAGTCGATGGTCGGGCGGAGCTGCATTTGCAGCGAGCCATTCGTAATCTGACTAGTGGCCGTGCCAGGGTCGCCGATGACGGCCTGCGTGCCGATTACGGTGCCCGTACCAATAGCCGCCGGCACCGGGTCAATCGAGCCCAGAATGCTGCGCTGAATGGTAGCGTTGTCACGGATGCTCAGGTCAAGGCGGGCCGTGAGGTTGTTCTTGAGCGTGCGCTGCTCGCCACCCACCCGGAAGGGTAGCTTGAGGCCGGTGGCGGCGTAGCCCAGGCCAATAATCAGCTCGGTCGTGTGCAGCTCCGTTACCTGGGCATTGGTAATGTTGAGGGCCACGGCGCGGGCCGTGTTGTATTGAATGCGGCCAGTCACATTATTCACCGTCTGAAAGTTAACCCCGATGAAGGGGGTAAGGCTTTCCACGATGCTCACCTGCCCAATCACGTAGTACGGCACGTATTGCCCGGTCGCGTTTAGCACATAGGGCAAGATGCTGCCGGTGCCGCCGCCCTGCGTACTAAACTCGGGCTGCGTGGCGTACTGGGTCGAGGTAGTGTAGCCGCCCATGTTATACACCGACGAATACGCGTGATTGAGGGTGAACGAGCGGAAGACGTTGCGAATGACCGGCAAGTCCGAAAAACCGTTGTACTGCACGGTCCAGTTGGGCAGCGGAATCACGCTGAACGGGTTGAATTTCTCCGCCTCGTAGCCATCCGACGACTTGCCGTGGTAGGCATCCAGGAAGCTCTGCAGCAGCACATCCTGCGAGTTGTAGCTGTAGAGGCCCACCGTTTGGGCAGTTTGCGTCGTCGTTGTGGTGGGCGGTGTGCCCGTGGTTGTGCTCACAATCTGGGTGAAAGTGGGGTTGGCAGCCTGCAACTTTTGCTGCACCAGGCGCCGGTTCTGCACAAAGCGGTCGAAGGCCTTGCTGGTTTCACCATTAGCGCTTAGGTCGCCAAACAGCGTCTGGATGGTGACGGTGCTCACGCTGTACGAGCCGTTGCCCAGCGCCTGAGTGGGGGCCAGGCGGCGGTCACCATAGGGCACCAGCGTACCATACTGCTGGTAATAAGTGTTTGTGGTATCGATAGCACTGCGGTAATAAGCCTCGCTGTTTCGCACCTTTTGCCGCCGCAAATCGAGCTGAATGTTGAAGCCCCGGAACGGCTCCAGTGTGGTGCGGGCCGTCAGGTTTTCAGTTAGGATATTGGAAAGCGGCGTATTCAGGTACTGGCTCTGGCCGGTGTACCAGCCGCGGGCGCTAGCGTAGCCATACAGCTCGCTGGGCTCGTACTGCCGGCCAATAATGAACGGTAGGCCAGGCGCCAGGCCGCCAAACCGGTTGTCGAGGCCTACGTATTGCGTGGCCGGCAAGTAGCCCGGCAGCAGCGTGCCGTTCGAACGGGCGTAAGTGAAGTTGAGGGTACGCGCCGTCATCACGGCCCGCAGCACGGCCTTCACAAAGCGCAACGGGTCTTTTTGGGCAGTGTCGAGCGCGGTGGGTTTGGGTCGGCCGAGGGGGGTAGGGTTGTTGGGGTCATCTATAGTCGGCCGGGGCGGGTTGGCGGGCGGCGCGTTGTTGATGATGTTCAGAAACCGGACCTTGTTATAAAGCTTCACCAGGTCAATCTTACCGTTGGCGCTTAGCTCAGCGTTGTTCTGAATGGTGTTGCCCAGGCGCAGTACCGAGTCGCTGGCCACCACCGGATACGGAATGGTGAGGGCCGTAGAGGCCGCCTGCCAGCTGTAGTGCGCCGAGTAGCGCGTGTCGGCCGACAGCCAGTCGGTGAGCGGAAACTTGTCCAGCGGCAAGCGGTAGGTAATGGCCGCCGTCTGGTTGAAGTTGGTGGTGCGGCCGCCGCGCTTGAGATTGTCCCACAGCTCGGCCCGGTTAGCTAGGGCCCGGTCGCTGTTGCCCACGCTCTGGCCCAGGCCCTCGTCAATCACGCCGCGGTTGGTGGCCGTGTAGTCGAAGATGAGCGACTTAGTCAGGTCCCACTTCAGGTCATAAATCCGGTTGATGTAGAACGACTTGTAGAACACGCCCGCGATGCCCGCCGTGGTAGGTAGGGTGCCCGGCTCGGTCACGCGCTGCAAAAAGCGCTCGTTGTAGCGCCGGTCGAGGTCGGTGCGGAACGAGAAGCGCGAAGGCAGCGGCGTGAAGTTGACTTGCTGAAAAATCTTGAGGTACGGATTGTCCAGAGCCTTGAATTTGGCCAGCGGCGTGTAGTTGCGCGGCGTGGTTTGGTAGATGTAGGCCAGCGCGGCTGTGTACGACTGCGTGTAGTCGCGGGCCGTGTTGATGTCGGTGTGCAGGCGCTCCGTGATGGCGTAGCTCACGGCCACGTTTTCAATGTCCCAAGGGTGGGTAGTAGTCTGGGTCGGGCCGCGCTCCTTGCGCACGTTCAGCACCGAAATGCTGCGCGTGGTGGTGCGGTCTACCACCAGGTTTTTGTACTCGGTGGCCGCGTTAGGATTGGTGCTGTTTTGAAACTTCTGCAGGCTCTGCTCCAGCTTGGTGTCGGGGTCGAGCGGGTCATATTGCGGCGTGATGGTTTGGCGGCCCAGCTGCACCAGCACCGGCACTCTTAAGTGCGTTTGGGGGGGGAGGAACTTCTCGGCCGCCACCGTGGCATTCAGGTCGCCGCGCAGCACGTCGCTGGTCGAGCGCTGCTGGGCCTTGTCCTGCAAGCCCCCGAAGCCCACGCCGACAAACGAGCCGGTAGCCGTGATGTTGGCCAGGTCGGCCAGCTTCACGTTCAGGCGGGCGTTGGCCGCCCAGCCGCCCTGGCTGTCGAAGTCAAACACCCGAAACTCGTCGGCCCACAGGCTCACGCTCTTTTCGCTGGCATCGGCTGGGGCCGTGGCTGGGTTCAAGATGCCAATCATGCAGCCCTGTACCTGCGAAAAGTCGGGGTTACCCAGGATGGTGATGGTGGCCCCATTGGCCAGCGTCTTCACGTAGGGCACCGTGTAGTTTGCCATGCCCTGGCGGTTGCGCTCAGCCTTCGCATCGATAAAGTCCTGGAAGGACACGTCGATGTTGTTGGCTTCGGGCCACACTTCCAGCTGGGCAGTGGCGCCGGGCCGCGTAATAGTGAGGGGCAGCGAATACTCGTAGTAGTTCTGGCTGTAGTCGGTGCCGATGCGGATAAAGCCGCGCACGTCGCCGTCGGCCACAGCAGCCGTGGTGCTGGCCTCGGCGTGCAGGTACATGCGCAGGCGCTTGTAACGCAGCAGGTTAGTGCTCAAATTTTTGTACGCGGCCTTGGCGTAGCCGTCGCGCAGGCGCGTTACGGTTAGGCGCAGGCTCTGCTCGTTTTGCTGGCGCGATACGGCCGTCGAGCCGTACTCGATGTCGCGGGTAATGTTAGGTGGCACCACGTACGGAATGGCGCCCGAGCCGCTGGCGCTGGCCACCGACGGCCCATTTTCTTCCACGCTCACCGTCGAGATGCTGAAGGCATCAGCGTCGGTGTTACTGCCCACGATAGGGCCAATCTTGGGGTCCGAAATAACGCTTAGGTACTGGCGCCACTGGTTAGCCACAAACTGCGGCTGCACCAAGCGTAGCACTACCGGCTGCTGCCAGTTGGTCATGTACATCCGCAGAAAGCGGATATTCTTGAAGCCACTGATGCCACCTATCAGCTTCCGGTTATTATTATCATCGCGGAGAGGAATCCGAAACTGGTACCACGTCACCTGGTCGCCCACCGCCGCACCGTTGGCTGAAATAGGGTTTGTCACCTTGTCGGTGATGTAGTTCTGGCCCACCGTCAGCTGGCCCGGCCGCAGCCGAATCGAGTACTCGAAGTATTGCTCGGTGGTCTGGATGGTGTTGTCGCGGTTCAGGTCTTCCTTGTCGGGGTAGGCCGTGGAGCTAAGCTGCGAGTTCTCGGGCGAGTTGTTCTCGTAGTTGTCGTAGTTCTTATAGCGGCCCAGAATTTGGGTGTTGGCTGCGTCGTAGCTCGGGTCGAGGTGGTGGCGGAAGTCGTCGTTCGAGGGGTCGGCCAGCGCACCGTAGCCCGCTATGTTGTTGTAAAATACCTTCTCATCAGCGTTGGCCAAGCCATCGAGGCCGATGTCCTGGCTGGTGCGCGCGCCGGGCGCGGCATTGAAGGCATCGGTCAAAAACTGCTGGGTCGTCACCACGCCGTAGGGTGTGGGCTGGGTGCCGCCGGCCGGGTCGCCCGGTACGGGCAAGCCATTCTCAAACTCGTGCTGGCCCTGGTCGCGCAACACGTCCTCGCTCACGTTGCCCAGGTTGATGATGAAGTCGCCGCCCGTGGTATTGTTAACGGCCGGGTTCTCCGAGTCATTTATCTGGCCACGCTCGCCGGGTAGGAACGGGTCCATCATCCAAAACTCCAGGTACTCGACGTTGGAGTTGTCGAAGTCGGTGTCAAACGTAATGCCCCGCGAGATACCGCCAAACTTGTTATCAGGCCGTTCAGTCGCCGAAAAGCGCCGCCCATCGCCCTGGATATTGGGCGTGTAATTATACGGCCCGCGTTCGCCAGGGAAGTACGCCATGTCGAAGGTGTACTCAAAGCCGTTGCCCGTCGCCCCCAGGTCCTTGTTCGGAAACACCTCGTTGCGCGGAATACCGCGGGTGTAGTGGTTGGTCAGCGACTGGCCCGAGATGCCGGGCGGCACGTTGGGCCCGCCCGTGTAATAAGTCTGGTCCACGGTGTACCACGCCAGCTTGGCGCGGCGGTAGCCATTAGCCAAGCCATTAATTCCACTGCCCACGATGGGGGTAGGGGTGGCCGCTAGGCGCCACGCCGGAATGGCGGCCAGCCCGCCCAGCGTGTAGGGTGTGCGGGCATTCTCGAAGTCGTCGAGGTAGCTCACGCCATTCTCGCCACGTCCTAGCTGGGCCCGCCCCGCAATCAGCTTGGCCACTTCGCCGCTAAAGGCAATCGTCGAGATTTCTTTGGTCGCCAGGAAGGGTAGGCGGTCCACGAGCTTAGTCAGCACGCGGCTGTCTTTGCGCAAGCTCAGGTCGGCACCTAGGATGGTGTTGTTGGCCGGCTCGTCGCCGATGTTTACCCGGTTGATGCCCGGCGCCTGGTTTTCCAGGATGTGCATGGCCGTGGCGCCCAGCAGCACGTCCTTGTTCAGGGCGTAGTCGAAGCGGGCGCCCAGCAGCTTGCGCGGCTGCACCTGCACCAAGGCGTTTTTCTCAAATGCCACCCGCAGCTCGTTGGCCGAGTTGAGGTAGGCCGGGTTCAGAATCTTGACCTTGGCCTGGTCGTAAAATACCTGGTAGTCGACCCCCTCCGTCAGCAGCGTCGAGCCCGCGTACACCTTCACCGAACCCTGCGCCACCCCAATGCCGGGCAGGCTGATTTCGTCGGTGCTGGTGCCCTGGTAGCGGCCGCGCAAAAAGAACTTGTCCTTGGTTTGGATTTGCTGGGCGTCGCTCTGGGTCTGGTTATACAGCTCCTGATACACGTATTTCTGCACCAGCGCCTGCTCGCCAGGCACAAACTGGTTTTGCAGATACGTGCCAAACGGCTGCACGCTGGGGAAGATGATCTTGCCCAGCTCAGGGTCGATGGTGATGCCCGGAAAGTAGTCGAAGTTGCCGTCGGCGTTGCGGTCGTTGTTAGCATTCACGCGGTCCAGCCCCAGCACCTGAATCAGCGGAATGTTCCGGATATTCTGCCCTTCCTTCAGCGAAATCAAGTCTACCCCCGTGATGTCGTCCTTATAAATCAGCTGCAGCTGAAAGTTGTCGCGGTTTATCTGCGAGGTATTCAAGGGATAGATGTTTTTCATCATCAAATCCCAGGTTGGCGTGTTGTGGGTCAGCAGGTTCGGGTTGTCCGGGTTCACGGTCGGGTCAGCCACACCCACACCGGGGTTGGTGGCTTTCAGCATCTTGAGGTAGATGACGTCGCTCTGGTTGGCGTTGCTGCCGTACTCGGTCTGGGTTTCGCCCACCGTGTAGGGCTTGCCGTTGTAGAGGTACTCGTAGCTCACGGCCAGCACCTGGTCGGGCAGCAGGGCCGTGTTCAGGTTCACGTAGCCGAGCTGGGCGTTGAAGGTGTACTCGCGCGGGTCGAGCTTGCGGGCCCGCATCCGCTCGTAGTCAATGCCTTTTGTCAGCGAAACTGGCTGGCTGCTGGGCGGGTTCAGGCTGCTCAAAAACGTCTCTACCTGCAAGTTATCGCGGGTGCTGCCGGGGGCAGTCAGCGTTTGGTACACGTAGTTGGCCTGGTTGCGAACCGGGGTGGCCACCGTGGCCGCGCTGGCAGTGTTGTAGAACTGCGGCCGGTAAAGGCGCTCTTTACGAGGCTCGGCCAAGTCCATCAGGGCCACCACGTTGCGTAGGTTGTCGGTGGTGCGGTTGTCGTTGGTTACCCACACTTCGAGGCGCCGAATCTCGAAGCCGCTCTGCACCGTGGGCAATCCGCGTAGCGCCTGGTCGTACTTATCCCGAAAAAACTGCGATAAGAAGTAGTGCCGGTCGCGCTCGTACTGGCTGGCTTTCAGCTCGAAGGTGCGGCTCTGGGCACCGTTTTGCACCCGCACCTCGTCCTGCGAGCCGCGCAGGGTAGCGGCCACCGCCGTCACCCCGAGCCGCCCAAACTGCAGCTGCGTCTTGATGCCGAACAGGTTGGAGCCGCCCGTTATCAGCGAGTTGTTCAGGGGCATGCTCACGTTGCCGAGGTCCAGCTTGCGCAGGATGTCGGTGGGCTGCCCGGCGTAGTCAAACTTCATCTGGTTGTCGAAGTCGAACGCCGCTTTGGTGTCGTAGTTAAACGTGAGCTTAAGCTTGGTGCCGACCTGGCCGCTCAAACTCAGGTTCATGTTTTGGTCAAAAATGAAGTCGCCCACGCTCTGCTGGCGCAGCGTTAGGGCGGGGTTGCGGTTCACGTTGTATTTGGCCCCGGCCCGCAGCGTAAGCGAGCCCGCCGGCCGAATATCAATGTAGGAGCCGCCAAAAATGCGGTCTGCAATCGGGCCTAGGTAGATTTTTGGAATCAGGCGCTGGGCCTGCGGGCTGCCGGGCGCGGCGGGGGCACCGGCCACGCCGCCCATCGCCTTCTGCCGGTAGTAGTCGTTGATGGCCTGTCGCTCCTGGTACTTCAGCAGCTCTTCCTGCGAGATAACGGTGGGGTTGCGGTAATCAATCTGGCCGCCTACTGTTTCGCGCACGCTGTAGTTTTTGAGGCTGTCGTCGGGCGTCACCTCCAGCTTCACGTTCTTGGGCAGGGGTAGGATGAGCGGCGAGCGGCGCCCGCGCGGCGAAAACCGGCTGCCCTGGCGGTCGCGCACGGTGCGCAGGCGTGGCCGGCGGCTGGGCTGGTAGCGGCCCGTATCGGCCGGCACCGTTTGGCTAGGCAGGCCCTGCATCTGCAACCCCAACCGGCTGACCCACGTAGACCACGCAGCTGGGTAGCGCCGCCCAGCCGCACCGGCTGGCGCCCATGTAGCCGCCAGTAGCACCGACGAGACTACCGCCGCCGCTAACAGCGCACCGGGGGTAGTGAGTTTAGAACCGACTGACAGTAGAGACTTCAAGCAGATAGCAGGTATGATAGCCGAAGGCTACCAACTGAAGAGTATATTCTGGTAAGTTTTGGTTGCTTTTTGGGCAGCTCAAGTATTTGCTCGCAAAGCGGTTATCTGAGATTAGCGCAAGCAGCGTCTACTCAGCGCACCGAGGTGGACCAAGTAGTTTTTAGTTGAGGCAAGTGCCTCATGCCGCCTACCATAGTTACTATCAGTAGTTGGCCACCATACTTTAGTGCGACTTCAGGGCGTATTTGATTAGCTCTTCCACGCTTAGCTCCTGGCCATGCTTATGCTGAATCTGGTCTAAATTCTTTTCGGCGGCGGCCCGGGCAAAGCCTAGCATTACTAGCGCTTGCAACGCCTCTTGGCGCTGGGTATTGTGCTGGCGCGCCAGCGGCACAGTGTCTACACCGGCTTTAGCCAGCAGCTCGTCCTTGCGCAGCTTGTCGCGCAAGTCCAGAATTACGCGGGCCGCCGTCTTGGGTCCTACCCCCTTAATGCTCTGGATAGCTCGCACATCCTCATTCACGATGGCCTGCCGAATTTCGCCTACCCCCATGCTGCTCACCATGTTGATGCCTGTGCCCGGCCCAATGCCCGATACCGATATCAAATGCAAAAACAGCGCTTTCTCGCTAGGGTCCAAGAAGCCGTAGAGCGTTTGTCCATCTTCCTTAATGTGCTGGAAGGTATACACCTTCACCTTGTCATTTTCGCCCGGCAGCTTGGAGTAGGTAGCCAGCGAAATCTTTACTTCGTAGCCTACCCCCCCCGTGTCGATGATAGCTTGGGTAGGGTCTTTGTAGGCGAGTTTACCGTCGAGGTAGGCAATCATGGGTGGTAGGGTGAGGCGAAACAGCAAACACACAGCGCGGGGCTAAGCCGCCGGCCGGTACTAAAAAAAGAAGGAGTGAGGAGGCGAAGTAGCGGAAAAACTTTTTCCGACTACTCACTAGCCACCTTCACTCCTTCAAAAATAACATGCAAACCTCATCCCCCAAGCGCGGCGGCTACAGAGCCTTGCTGTCGCGCTGAGCCTCGACCACCGCGATGGCCGTCATGTTCACAATGTCGCGCACGCTAGCGCCGAGCTGCAAAATGTGCACGGGCTTGCGCATGCCCATCAGCACTGGCCCGATTACTTCGGCCCCGCCGATTTCCTGCATCACCTTGTAGGCAATGTTGCCCGACTCTACGTTGGGGAAAATCAGGGTGTTAGCGCCTTTCTCGGCTAGGGGCGAAAAGTCGTAGTTCTCTTGCAGTATGTGGGGGTTCAGGGCTACGTTGGCCTGCATCTCACCATCGAGGAGCAAGTCGGGGTAGCGCTGTTTGGCTAGCTCGGTGGCACGGCGGGTTTTGTCGGGCAGCGTGCCCCCGCTGGGCGAGCCAAAGTTGGAGTAGCTGATAACGGCTACCCGTGGCTCGGTGTCGAAAAAGCGCACAGCGTTGGCCGTGAGACCAATAATCTCCACCATTTCCTCAGCCGTAGGGTCGATGTTCACGGTCGTGTCGGCAAAGAAATACGGTCCTTTCTTGTGCTGGATGATGTACATCGACGACACACGCTTCACGCCCTCGGCCGGCCCGATTACTTGCAGCGACGGAATCAGGCTGCGGCCGTAGTCCTTGGTGAGGCCCGTGATGCAGGCGTCGGCAGCCCCGGTTTCGACCATCATGGCCGCGTAGTAGTTGCGCTCGCGCAGCAGGCGCTTGCCTTCGTATAGTGTAATGCCCCGGCGCTGGCGCTTCTGGTACAGCAGCTGGGCGTAGGCGTTGCGCTGCTCGTCGTCCTTCAGAATGTCAATAATTTCGCAGCCTTCGAGGTCCAAGTTATTCGCCTGCGCGATGGCCTGAATCTTGGCGTGCGGGCCCAGCAGGATGGGGAACGCGATGCCTTCCTCGCGCACTAGCTGCGCCGCCTTTAGCACCTTGTAGTTATCAGCCTCGGCAAATACTACCCGACGCGGATTGGCGCGGGCTGCTGAGGTGATGCGGTTCATCAGCTTCTGGTCGAGGCCCAGGCGCTGGCGCAACTGGTCGTCATAAGCTGCCCAGTCGGTGATGGGTAGGCGTGCCACGCCGCTGTCCATAGCCGCCCGCGCTACGGCCGGGCTGATGGCCGTTATCAAGCGCGGGTCTAGCGGTTTTGGGATGAGATAGGTGCGCCCAAATGCCAGCGTGTTGTCGCCATAGGCATTGTTTACCATGTCGGGCACAGGCTCCTTGCTCAGCTCGGCCAGGGCGTGCACGGCGGCCAGCTTCATTGCCTCGTTGATTTCGGTAGCCCGCACGTCTAGCGCTCCCCGAAAAATGTAGGGGAAACCCAGCACGTTGTTCACCTGGTTAGGATGGTCGGAGCGGCCGGTCGCCATAATGAGGTCGGGCCGGGTACTCATGGCCACGTCGTAGGCAATTTCGGGGTCGGGGTTGGCCAGGGCAAACACAATGGGGTCGTTGGCCATGCCCAGCAGCAGCCCCGCTGGCAGCACATTAGCCGCCGACAGGCCCAGAAACACGTCGGCCCCACGTAGCGCTTCCTCCATTGTGCTGATGGGGCGATCGGTGGCCAGGTGCATCTGCATATCGGCCAGATTGGTGCGGGCCGGGTTGATAATGCCGTCTTTGTCAAAAACTACCAGGTTCTCTTTCTTAAGGCCTAGCGCCAAGTACAGCCGAATGCACGACACGGCCGCTGCGCCCGCGCCACTCACCACCAGCTGAATATCCTCAATCTTTTTACCCACCAGCTCCAGCGCGTTCAGCAGCGCCGCCGACGTAATAATGGCCGTGCCGTGCTGGTCGTCGTGCATCAGCGGGATGTTCATTTTCTCCCGCAGCTCAGTTTCAATTCGAAAGCACTCCGGTGCCTTAATATCCTCTAGGTTAATGCCGCCAAACGTGGGTTCCAGCGCCTTTACAATGCGAATGAACTCGTCGGGGTCGGTAGCGTCAATCTCAATATCGAAGCAGTCGATACCCGCAAACTTCTTGAACAACACGCCCTTGCCCTCCATCACTGGCTTGCTGGCTGCCGGCCCGATGTTGCCCAGGCCCAGCACCGCCGTGCCGTTGCTGATTACGGCTACCAGGTTGCCCTTGGCGGTGTATTTATACACGTCATCGGGGTTGGCCGCAATTTCTTTGCAGGGCTCCGCTACGCCCGGCGAGTAGGCCAGCGCCAAATCGAGCTGGGTGCTCACAGGCTTGGTGGGCACTACTTCAATCTTACCGTGGGGTAGCTGCTCGTGGTAGGCGAGGGCGTCTTGTTTATTGATTTTGAGCATAGGAATGGGCAAATGTTCTCTGGCGCGAGGCGGCAAGTTCCGGCTAAAATGCCGAATTACGCCCGTGCTAAGGTTGCCTTTCGCCTCAGCGCTTGCTTTATAAGCTTGCTGACAAATGAGTTAACTCGTACAGCTATGACTGCGAACTAGTAGTTGGGCTTAGCCACCTAAGCCCAACTATTAGGCCGATACGTGCTAGGCTTAGGAGTGTACCACTAGTTTCTGGCCCAGCTTCACATCATCCGATTTCAGGTGGTTGAGCCGCCGTAGTTCCTGCACGCTCACCTTAAAGCGGCGCGAAATATTGTAGAGTGTGTCGCCGGGCTGCACGGTGTGGGTACTAAAGTTCGGCTCGGGTCGCTCATGCTTCGCGGGGGGGGTAGGGCGAGTAGCCACGGCATCGGGTGCCGGCCCGCCAAAACGTAGCCGCTGGCCCGGCACCACCCTTTCGGCCGAGAGCCGGTTCCAGGACTGCACCTGTGCTACAGTTACACCGCGTGCGTGGGCCAATTTGGCCAGGTTGTCGCCCACCCGTACGGTATATACCTCTACCGCAGGGGTAGGGGGCAAGCTAACAACTTTACTTGTGACTACCTCTTCTGAATTTTCGCGAGAAGTACTGGCAAGCACTGCTTTAGTATGGCGTCGTCGAATGGGAGGAGCTACTACGCTGTCCGTTTCAACCACTGGCTCGGTTGCTGTAGTGGTTGCTTCTTCAGCACTGGCTCGCGCCGCTAGCAGGGCCGCCTGCTGCTGAGCCTTAGCCAGCGCCGCCGCTCTGAAAATGGCCTGCCGCTGCTGCGCTGCCACCCGGGCTGCCTGCTGCTTTTGCACCCGTAGTAACTCTTGCACCTGAGCCGCTTCGCGCAGCGCCGATGCCTGTGCTTCCCGCGCATAGCGCAGGTTGGCCGCTATTAAGGCTTGGGTAGCGCTATCAGGCGCGACTACGTGGCGCGAGGTCAGCGCACGAGTCGAAGCAGTAGCCGCAACTACCTCGAGCGTTTTGCTCGCCTCTGAGGGGGGTAGGGCCACCAGCACAAGTAGCTCGCGGCCGGGTTTTAGCGCGGCTGTGCGTTTGGGTAGTTCGTTCCAGCGACGCACCTGAGCAGGGCTCACGTCAAATTTTTCGGCTACGCTGGCCACCGTCTGGCCTCGGCGCACAGTGTAGTATACGCGGCGGTAGCGGGCTGCCCGTTCCGAACTGGCTGGCCGCGCATTGGCAGCAGCAGCTACTTCTTCGCGGCTGGGCCACGGTGTGGTCCCCGCCAGTTGCGCTGGGCGCGGTAGCAGCGGCTGCGGCAAATCGGTTAAGGGTTGGCAATAAGCCAACAGCGTAGCGCGGTCCACGTCGCCGAGATGCTCGCGCGCCGCGGCGGGGTAGCGTAGCACGTAGGGCCGGTAGCCGGCGGGCAGGCTGCCGTGGCGCAGTTCGGGGTTGTAGCGGCTCATCGCCAGCGAGTCTTCGTAGCCTAGGGCGCGGCTCAAGCGGCGCAGGTCTAGCGCCTGGCCGCGCACGCCCAGCGTGTCAAGCGGCTCATAGGCCTGGTAGCGTAGGCTAGGGTCGTTGAGGTTATGTTGGGCCGCGTACTTCATGGCGTACATAATGGCCGTGAAAGTGGGCACGTAGTTGCGCGTTTCAGCGGGCAGGTGGGGGTAGAGGTCCCAGAAACTTTTCTTACCCGTTTTGCGCATTACGCGGCGCATGTTACCCGCGCCCCAGTTGTAGGCCGCCAGCACCAATTCCCAATCGTGGAACTCGCCATAGAGGTAGCGCAAATGCTTGCAAGCGGCCTCGGTCGCCTTTTCGGGTTGCATCCGCTCGTCCACCCATTCATCGCGCTTTAGGCGCAGATCGCTGGCCGTAGGTGGCATGAATTGCCACAGCCCTACTGCGCCCACCGGCGATTTGGCCGTAGGTATCAGCGCCGACTCCACCACCGACAAATATTTCAAGTCGGTGGGCAAGTTGTACTGCGCCAGATACTTTTCAAATGTAGGAAAGTAAAATTGCTCGCGCTCCAGCACCCGTTGCGTGTAGCCTCGCTGCCGCTCCGTAAACAGCCGCACGTAGGCCAGCACTGCCGCATTGAACTGGTGCGGCGCGGTGGTTTCGATGCACGCCATGCGGTCACCTACCATCTCGTAGAGTGTGGCCGGCGTTTGCAACCATACCAGGCGGGCCGAGTCTACGGCGGGTTCTATCAGCGGCTCCACGGCCAGCGAGTCGATGGTAGCCGCAGGCAGCTCCACTACTTGGCGCACCGTATCGGCAATAGCGGGTGCGAGGGGGGTAGGGGCCGGCGCTTCGTGCTTGTGCCGGCCACGCTGTGCCATTACCGGGGCCGACCCCAGCACCAGCGCCAGCAGCAACAGCCGTCCCACCAAACGCGGCTTGCGCGGGCTAGCAGCGGACGTGAGCAGTTGGTGCAAAGCTTTCATAGGGCTAAGGTAAATGACAATTACTGAACTACCTAACCAAAACGAGGCGCGAACGAATACGACCAAACAGCCGCGTTCGTTCGCGCCTCGCGATTTGCTAAAGCTGCTGGCTAAACTAGTTGTCCACCTCTTTTAGCGTCAACGTATTGGCAAAAGCCAGTAAATCAGCCTCGCGGAATGCACCGCTTAGTATTTGAAGGCCAATGGGCATGCCATCGTTGTCGTGGCCTGCGGGAATGGAAATAGCCGGTACGCCGGCCAGCGAAGCCTGCACCGTAAAAATATCAGCCAGGTACATCGACACCGGGTCCTGCTTTTCGCCAATCTTGAATGCAGTAGTAGGGGTAGTGGGTAGCACTAGGAAGTCGTACTGACGTAGCAGTTCGTCCGTTTTCTCCTTGATGAGCCGGCGTACGCGCTGCGCTTTGGTATAGTAAGCGTCGTAGTAACTGGCACTCAATACAAAGGTGCCCAGCATAATACGGCGTTGGACTTCGGGCCCGAAACCCTGCGCTCGCGTCTTTTTATAGAGCGATTCCAAGTCCGTCACGTCGGGCGCCCGGAAACCATATTTCACGCCGTCGAAGCGCGATAGGTTGGAACTAGCCTCGGCCGTGGTGAGGATATAATACGTCGGAATCATTTCCTCAAGCAGCGGAAAATCCACAGGCTCTACCACGTGGCCGTAGCCGCGTAAGGTGTTGAGTGTTTGCTCTAGCGCCTCGTGTACCTCGGGCTGTAGGCCCGGCCGGTCGATGGCATTAGCCACATAACCAATTCGATACTGCGCAGCAGGTGCCAGCAAAGCGGTGTAGGTGGGTACAGGTTCCTGGCTGGCAGTGCTATCGTAATCATCAGCGCCGGCCATTACTTCTAGCAAGCGTGCTGCATCTTCAATAGAATGCGTGACCGGCCCAATCTGGTCAAAAGACGAAGCAAAGGCCACCAAACCGTAGCGCGAGATGCGCGAGTACGTTGGCTTTAACCCAATAACTCCGCAAAAGGCGGCTGGCTGACGCACTGAGCCGCCTGTATCGGAGCCAATAGACGCTAGGCACATATCGGCCTGAACTGCCACTGCCGAACCGCCACTCGAGCCGCCGGGTACTCGGCTGGGGTCCTGGGCGTTGCGCACTGGGCCAAAAGCCGAATTCTCATTTGAACCGCCCATGGCGAACTCATCGCAGTTTTGGCGGCCGATGAAAATGGCGTCTTCGGCCAACAAGCGCTGCACGGCTGTGCCAGTGAACAGCGACTTGAAACCATCCAGAATTCGGCTGCTACTTTGAAGCGAGTGTCCTTCGTAAGCCAGTACGTCCTTGAGACCGATAACCATGCCAGCTAGCCGGCCAGCTGTGCCTTGGGCCAGCTTCTCATCAACGGCCAGGGCCTGCTGACGCGCTTCTTCAGTCCAAACTTCTAAGAAAACATTCAGCTCAGCGTTGCGCTGCGCGATGTTATCGAGGTAATACTCAACGAGCTGGCGGCAGGACGTAGTGCCCGCCGCCAGCTCGCGCTGGATTTCCGAAAGGGAAGAAAACAGAGGTTTCAAATCTTAAACGTCGGTTAATGGCTGGTCGAGGCGAGGCCGCGTACCTGGCACACCGCCCTCCGTAGTAGGCGGAATAGGCGTGCTGTGGTGATAAGTAGGCTGAGTCGCCGTCGGCAAATCTACGGCGCCCGGTGCAGTATAATCTGCTACTGGAGCAACATAGTCGCCCGAAGTTGGTGCAGGTGGCGTTTGCGCAGGCTGGTAAGGAGCCTGCTGCTGCGTGTAGTCTGTGTGAGGCTGATTGTAAGGTTGGTTAGGATTATAACCCTGGTTAGGGTTGTAATTCTGCTGCTGATTAGGCTGCCCAGCGCGCTCAAACTCGTTGCGAATTTCGCTGCTAGCGTCTTTAAACTCGCGGATGCCTTTGCCTAGGCCTCGGGCCAGTTCCGGAATTTTGTTGGCACCAAAGAAAATCAGGATAACGACCATTATCAGAATCAGCTCAGAGCCGCCGATGTCGCCTAAAAAAAGCAGGGGAGAATTCATAATCGGAAAAGTAAAAGCGAGAAGTAAGCGCCGTTGGCAGCTTAGCTAGCAGGGGTATTAGTAGGGTTGTAAGGAGCCTGCGGCGCTTGGCCCGGAGCAGGCGGTGCATATTGCTGTGGTTGCTGCGCGTAGCCGTTTTGGTTGTAAGCTGGTGGCTGCTGTGCGTAGCCATTCGAGTGCTGGCCTGGCTGTTGAGGATAACCATTTGGGTTTTGGCCCGGCTGCTGGTTGTAATTCGGGTTTATCGGTTGCTCCGGATTGCTGGCATCCTTAAACTCGCGCACACCTTGGCCTACCCCCTTAAAAAGCTCAGGAATACGCTTAGCTCCAAAAAACAGCACCAGAATAAATATGATGAAGATGATGGTGCGGGGATTGCTGAGAAACAGAAAAAGCGTGGTTAGTAGCATGAGCGGGCTGGCTGCAAAGCCATGTAGGGTGTGAAAACGAAGATACGTAAAAGCAAAGGCTTTGGACTGGCAAAGGTACCAAATGTGCCGTGAGCACACCTGTTCTGTAACTAAAAATGCTTCCGCTAGCCTGGCGTGTAAGAGCCTAGTTTACACCCTTTGGCTTGGAGGAGGGCAAGCTGAGACAGCTAGTTTATCCTAAAATTGAGAGAGTAGAATGGCCTATTCGTCTAAAATAGGTAGGAGTTAATCAATAGTTGATGCACCTTTGTAGTGGTTAGCAGCCTTCACCGAAGAGGGATTGCATTAGCAGTCCGCCAAGGCAGAGGAAGTTGGCTAAGTTTGTTTTCATAGCTCAGAAAGGCATCGAACGTTGTTCGATGCTTTTTTTCTTTATGCTTGGCGCAAGCCGCGCCGCACTTCCACGCCATAAATTGCTGCTGCAAATAGCAGCGACAAGCCTACGCCCAGCGCGTACCCTATGCCTCGCGGCAACTCCCGAATGGCTGCCTGCCCTAGCAGCACCAGCGCTACGGCTGCCAGCAGCCACACTAGTAGCCGCCCAACGGGGTAGGGCACCGGAAAGTGCCGCTCGCCCAACCACCAGCAAATAGCGGCCATCATAAAATAGCAGGCCAGCGTGGCCCAAGCGCTACCCATGTAGCCAAGTAGAGGAATAAGAAGGATATTGAGCGCAACAGTGAGCACTGCGCCTGCTGCACCAATGTAGGTGCCATAATATGTTTTGTCGGTGAGCTTAAACCACACAGAAAGGTTGTAGTATACGCCCAGAAATAGATTGGCTAGCAGTAAGATAGGCACTACGCCAAGACCCGTTAGGTACTCGGGCCGGCGCAGAAAGAGCGGTCCTATCCAGCTCAGATTCAGGCTAATGCCAATAAAGATGAACGTGCAGCACAGCGTAAACCACTTTAGGACTAGCGCAAAGGTGGCAGGAGAGTTTTTTTCAGTGCTTTGAGCAAAGAAAAATGGCTCGGCGGCGTAGCGAAAAGCCTGAATTATCAGCGACATAAAGATGCTGAGCTTGTAGCACGCCCCGTACACGCCTACTGCCGCCAGGCTGCTCAGCCCAGGGTAAAAACCTTCGGGTAGGTAAGTGGGTAGCAAAACGCGGTCGAGCATTTCGTTGACCATACCAGCCATGCCCATCATCATCAGAGGAAGCGCATAAGCCAACAGCGGCCGCAGAAAGTCTAGGCGCGGCCAACGGAAGCGAAAGTCTAGTAATTCGCGGCCCAGCAACAGTAGGGTAAGGGCCGATGCTGCTAAATTGCTCAAGAACACGTAGCCTACCCCCATAGTGGGGTTGTAAACGGCCTGAACTAGCGGGCGTAGTGTAGCCAGTAGCGCATCGGGCTTGCTTTGCAATACTGCTGGACACAGTACCACAAAAAACAGGTTCAGTCCCACGTATAACAAGATGTTAGTGAGGCGAATGGCAGCAAAAAGACGGGCTTTGTTTTCTAACCGAAGACGGGCAAATGGCAAGGCTGCTACTGCATCGAGCCCCAATATCAACGCTATCCAGATAGCGTATTCGTAATGGCTTGGCGGCAGGTGCAATAGCGCGAGTAGGGGCCGAGCCAGCAGGGCTAATAGTACGGTAAGAACTATGCTACTTAGGAGCAGCAAGCTCAGGGTACGGTTGTACAGCTCTTGGCGGTCCTCGCCGGGCCGGTTGGCGAAGCGAAAAAAGGTGGTTTCAAGCCCATAGGTGAACACCACGTTCAGAAAGGAAACGTAAGCATACAGGCTCGTGACAATTCCGTACTCGGCCGCCGCAAAGTGGGCTGTGTAGATAGGAACCAGCAGATAGCTTAGCACCCGCCCTACTATGCTACTGACGCCGTAGATAGCCGTTTGTGAGGCCAGCTTTTTCGCGATACTCATACTAATTTACTAACGAATCCGAAGCAGGAAAACTGCTCGGTAAGTAGCTACAGGAGGCTTGCGGCGCAGATAGGTTTAAGCTATTCAGCCGCGTTGTGTATTATTTGCCAGTGAAGGAAGCAGGCCGTTTTTCCAAGAATGCCGCTGTGCCTTCTTTAAAATCAGCCGTGCCAAATGCTTGGCCAAATGCCTGCGCTTCGGCTGTGTAGCCTGCCTCGCCACCCTCGTTGAAATACGTATTGACGCAGTCAATAGTAAGGGCTATGGCCACTGGGGCTTTATTCAGTATTTTAAGCAACAAGGCGTTGCAAAAATTAAGTAGCTCGGCTTGTGGTACTACGTGGTTTGCTAAACCCAAACGCAAAGCCTCGTCAGCCTTTACTTGGTCGGCCGTGAGTAGCAACTCTAGCGCCTTGCTTTTGCCCACTAGTTGAATGAGTCGCTGCGTACCGCCATAGCCAGGTAATAGACCCAAGTTTACTTCGGGCTGGCCAAAACGAGCATTTTCGGCTGCTACCCGCAAGTGGCAGGCCATCGCTAGCTCGCAGCCGCCACCCAGTGCAAAGCCGTTTACGGCCGCTACCACGGGCTTGGGGCTCGTTTCATAGCGCCGGAATACGGCTTGACCGCGCGCCGAAGCTTCTTGTGCACCGGGCCCGTTTAAGGCAGCTAGCTCAGCAATATCGGCCCCAGCTACGAATGCTTTCTCGCCGCTACCCGTGAGAACGATGCCACGCACTGCCGCATCAGCCCGCGCTTGGTCAATGGCCACACCCAACTCGTCAATAGTAGCTGCATTGAGGGCATTGAGCTTGGCCGGGCGGTTCACAGTGATGGTCAGAATGCCGGTAGCAGCATCGAGGTCATACAGTAGGTTTTCGAAAGAGGCGATCATTGAGCAACGAATGAAAAAGCGGGGGTAGGAAGCGTGGCCCTAAAGGTACGGCTCTGCGTGAGGCCTTTGGCGAGCTGTATAAGCTGTTAGTCGGTGAGCTCAATCTGCTTGCTGCGCGCACTTTTGCAAAAACATCTGGACATCGTGCAAAACTTTGTGATTATCAACCACATCACCTTACTTGCAACGACATAGGCCAGCTTAATCCTGCAAGTACTAGGTTAGAGCTGGTCAAAAATCTCCCATTTATTCCATCATCCTTTTCTCACTTGTATGGGCTTTGTTTCTGAATTCAAGGAGTTTGTCTCGAAAGGCAACGTGCTCGACTTGGCTGTCGGTGTTATTATTGGCGCGGCTTTTGGCAAGATAGTTTCGTCCCTAACCGATGATATCATAATGCCTGTGCTGGGCCTAATAGTCGGCAAAGTTGATTATTCTACTATCGCGTTGGGGCCTATGAAGATAGGTTTATTCATCAATGCCGTTCTTAATTTCTTCATTATTGCGTTTTGTATTTTTCTAGTAGTCAAGGCAGCTAATAAGTTCAAACGCCCCGTTGCAGTAGTGGAAGTAGTAGCTCCCGTTGCTACCAAAGACCAAGTGCTTCTGGCCGAAATTCGCGATGCCCTGCGCAACCGCGTTTAGCTACTAGTACTAGCTCGGAACCTTCTTTTGCTGCCCAGCCTTACTAGCCCTACCCCCATTTTTTGTAGTATCGCTCGTGAAAACTTTTTTTCTGATGGTGCTAGCGACTGGTTCAGTGCTTCTCGCAACTGCCTCCGCGCAAGCCCAGACAACTGCTCCCAACTTCCCGGCGCCTCCTGGCAGCCCGGCTCGGACCGCACCGACCCCTACTGGTAACGCCGACCGTATGCGCCGCCAGCAGCAGATGAGCCCGGAGGATGTGGCCCGCGACCAGCAGATGCAGGTTTTGGAAGCCCGCACGGGCAACACGAGCTTGGGTGCCGAGCGTGGCGGCCCATACCGGCAGCTTGACAAAAACGGGGGCTCCTTCACCGTGCGCAAGTTTCGGGCGCTGCCTGGCCAGGAGCAGAAGCGTGGCGTATCACGGCGAGTGCCAATGGGGGCCCGTACCAACGGCAAGCCTCTTGTGCACGACCACGGCCGCAAGAAGAAGTTTCTCTTTTTTTAACTTACTAGATTTTGCGAAAGCCTCCTGATGTTAGTCAGGAGGCTTTTTTTAGCCGAGAGATGGGGGTAGGGCACTAAATATTATACGCAACAAAAAAGGCTGCCTGGAAAGGCAGCCTTTTTTACGTTTATAGATGCGCGATTAAAGCTTGCGCTTGATTTCCTGTTCCTCGAAGCCTTCGATGTTATCGCCTTCTTGGAGGTCATTGAAATTCTTAACCGAGATACCGCACTCATAGCCCTGGCGCACTTCCGACACATCGTCTTTGAAGCGCTTGAGGTCTTGAATTTCGCCTGTGTATTGCACAATACCGTTGCGCACTACTCGTACCCGAGTCTTGCGGGTGAAGGTGCCATCGGTAACCATACAGCCGGCGATAGTACCAACTTTCGTAATGTTGAACACTTGGCGAACTTCGGCATTGGCCACCACGATTTCGTGGACAGTAGGGGCAAGCATGCCTTCCATTGCGTCCTTCACCTCGTTGATGGCATTGTAGATAATCGAGTACAGGCGCACGTCAATCTGCTCCTGCTCGGCCAAACGCCGGGCACTTTGCGAAGGACGAACCTGGAAACCGATGATGATAGCGTCGGAAGCCGAAGCCAGCAACACGTCGCTCTCAGAGATAGCACCTACCCCTTTGCTTAGGATATTCACCTTCACCTCGGGGGTAGATAGCTTCAGCAATGAGTCGGAGAGTGCTTCCACTGAACCGTCCACGTCACCTTTTACCAGGATATTCAGTTCCTTAAACGAGCCGATAGCTAGACGGCGACCAATCTCATCGAGGGTAATGTGCTTCTTGGTACGAATACTCTGCTCACGTGCCAGTTGCTGGCGCTGGGTAGCTAGCTCGCGGGCTTCGCGCTCCGTTTCCATTACCTGGATACGGTCGCCCGCC
Source organism: uncultured Hymenobacter sp. (assembly GCA_964652535.1). GTDB lineage: Bacteria > Bacteroidota > Bacteroidia > Cytophagales > Hymenobacteraceae > Hymenobacter. Next base: position 36,809 of record CAZZDR010000002.1, read on the forward strand.
TGCGGCGCACCTGTCAGACCGAGCACCTGTACAGGAGTAGCAGGGCCAGCGATTTTCTTCTTTTTGCCGCGGTAATCGGTCATGGCCTTTACGCGGCCGTAGTGCGGGCCAGCCAGTACGATATCGCCTACGTTAAGGGTGCCGGTTTGCACCAGTACGGTGGTTACATAGCCGCGGCCTTTGTCCAGCTCAGCTTCGATAACCGTACCAACCGCGTTGCGATTAGGGTTAGCGTGTAGGTCAAGCAATTCGGCTTCGAGGAGTACCTTTTCAAGTAGATCCTCTACGCCTATACCTGACTTAGCCGATACTTCTTGGCTCTGGTATTTACCACCCCACTCTTCCACGAGAATATTCATCTGTGAAAGCTCTTCGCGAATCTTCTCGGGGTTGGCAGTGGGTTTGTCGACCTTGTTGAGGGCAATGATAATCGGTACGCCAGCAGCCTGCGCGTGGTTGATGGCTTCCTTGGTCTGAGGCATCACCGAGTCGTCTGCCGCAATCACGATAATGGCGATGTCGGTCACCTTGGCACCCCGAGCACGCATGGCCGTAAAGGCTTCGTGACCAGGCGTATCAAGGAAAGTAATCGGGTTGCCCGACTTCGTTTTCACTTCATACGCACCAATGTGCTGCGTAATACCGCCGGCTTCGCCTTTGGCTACACTAGCCTCACGGATGTAGTCAAGCAGCGACGTTTTGCCGTGGTCGACGTGGCCCATGATAGTTACGATAGGCGCACGGGGGACGAGGTCCTCCGGTGCATCGCTCATGTCGATAGGCTCTTCGTCTTCCTCAGCCGACAAGAACTCTACGTCATAACCAAACTCGTCGGCAATCACAGTAATAGCCTCAGCATCGAGACGCTGGTTGATGGAGACGAACATCCCCATACCCAAACACACCTTGATGACCTCATTCACGTTCACATCCATCAACGACGCTAGGTCATTGGCAGAGATGAATTCGGTGAGCTTAAGAGTCTTTGCATCAAGCTCGTTCTGGGCACGCAGTGCTTCGCGCTCTTCCGCAGCCATACCGCGCTTGTCGCGGCGGTATTTAGCCCGGTTAGCAGCAGCGTTGGTTTTGCCACCACTTAGCTTAGCCAGCGTGGCTTTGATTTGCTCCTGAATCTGCTTGTCGTTCTGCTCAGGCGTAAGCGGTACCTGTGGCGTAGCAGGGCGGTTGTTGCCGGGGCCGGGGCGATTATTACCTTGGCCGGGGCGGTTGCCCTGACCCGGACCACCAGGGCGGTTGCCACCAGCACCAGCGCCAGCTGGGCGGTTGCCTTGGTAGCCGCCGCCTGCTTGGCCAGTACCTGTGCTGGTACCAGCACCCGCACCACCGCCTGGCTGGCCAGGGGCAGGTAAGCGTTGGCGCTTCTTTTGATTATTAGTACCTACGCCGCTCTTACGAACGTCGGACGACGCCACAGGGCGCGGGCCGCGCCCGCCAGGACCACGGCGGCTTGAGTCGAGCGGTAACTGAATTTTGCCCAGTACTGTCAAGCCCTTCAGCTGATCTGCCTTAGCTGTGATAGTACCTTCTTCCGCTGCTGGAGCTTCAGGGGCAGCCGGTGGGGTAGTAACTGTAGCTACAACCGGCGCCGGTACGGGTGCGCTCGGGGCAGCAGCTGGTGCGGCCGGAGCAACAGCAGGCGCACTTGCTACCGGAGCTGCAGGTGTAGGTGCTGATGTTGCAGTTGGAACCGATTTAACTTCTGCAGCGGGGGTAGGCTTAGGTGCAACTGGAGTAGGTACAGCAGCTGCCACTGGGGCCGGGGCTACTACTGCAGCCGGAGCCGCGACTGGTGCAGGCGCCGCTACCGGAGCTGGTGCAGCTGCGCGAGCCGGAATAACGCGGCCCTTGCTGTCCAACTCAATTCTGCCCAATACTTTAAGGCCGGGAGCTTTTGGAGCTTCGGCAATAGTTGGAGCAGATTTGGCTTCTACTAAGGGGGTGGGGGCAGGCGCCGCTGGCACAGATGCAGTAGCCACAGGCGTAGCTACTACTGGGGCAGGTGCAGCAGCCACAGGCGTAGCTACTACTGGGGCAGGGGCTACTGGTGTAGTAGCTACTACTGCGGCCGGTGCAGCAACTGGCTCCGGTGCTGGCGCTACTACTGGTACAGGGGCTGCTGCCACTACCGGCGCTGGGGCTGGCTTAGCTACCGGCGCCACAGGGGCGGCCGGCGCAGGCTTAGCCACGGCTGCTTGGGCATTCAGTTCGCTTTGGCGGCGAGCCTGAGTGTGGCGCTGGGCTTCTTGCTTGTCTTGGGCTGAGGCAGCAAATTCTTTTTCCAACATGCTTACCTGCTCACCAGTGAGCTTAGTGGTAGGCTTGTTTTCTACCGCAATCCCTTTGCGGGAAAGGGCCTCGACGGCCCGGTCGATGCCAATGTTCAGGTCTTTGGCTGCCTGTAAAAGCCGTTTCGGGGTTGCTTCCGCCATTCTAATAAGTCGCGAACGAATACGTTCAGGGTGCAAAGGTAAAGATTAAATCTGGCCAGCAGGCTATAAGTCAAGCCTACTGGCTCGATTTAATAACTTACCCGCTGGCGGTTGGCCCCGGCCCTCATTGGGCGGCCGGGGCGCTGTCGGTATCGGTGGCGGGAGCTGGGGTAGGCTCAGGCTCTTCAGTGGCAACATTCGAAGCGGCTGCTGCAGTAGCAGCGGCATCCTCAGGTAGGTTGTCATCGTCAGCAAATTCTTGGCGGATAACCCGGTAGACATCGTCCACCGTTTCTTCCTCCAGTTCCGTGCGGCGTACAATGTCGTCTTTCTTGACGGCCAGTACGGCCCGGCCAGTATCGAGGCCGATTTTCTTCAGCTCGGAAATTACCCAGCCTTCGATTTCGTCGGTAAACTCGTCGAGCGAAATATCTTCCTCGTAGTCGGTTGCTTCGCGGAAAACGTCAATTTCCATGCCTACCAGCCGCGAGGCCAGCTTGATGTTGGCCCCGCCACGGCCAATGGCCAGGCTAACTTGGTCTGGCTTCATGAACACGGAAACCCGGCCGGTTTGTTCACTGATTTTCATCGAGCCAACTTTGGCCGGACTCAGCGCCCGCGAAATGAACAGCTCCAGGTTATCGGTGTAGTTAATGATGTCGATATTCTCGTTCATCAATTCACGCACCACGGGGTGAATGCGGCTACCCTTCATGCCTACGCAGGCGCCCACCGGGTCGATGCGCTCGTCGTAGCTTTCTACGGCTACTTTGGCGCGTTCGCCGGGCTCGCGCACCACATTTTTGATACTGATAAGCCCGTCGAAAATCTCGGGGACTTCCTGCTCAAACAAACGCTCCAGGAAAGCGGGCGCGGCGCGGCTCAGAATTACTTTGGGCGAGCCGTTTACTACGTCCACGCGGTGCACTACGGCGCGCACGGTGTCGCCTTTGCGGTAGCGGTCCTTCGGGATCTGCTCGCTTTTGGGCAGCACCAACTCGTTCTCGTCCTTGTCCAGGATGAGCGCCTCGCGGCTCCACACCTGGTATACTTCGCCGGTGATGATTTCGCCCACGAGGTCCTTGTATTTCTGGTACAAGTTGTCGCGCTCCATATCCTTCACCCGCTGAATGAGCGTCTGGCGAGCCAGCAGCACGGCCCGGCGGCCAAAGTCCTCAATCTTAATCGGCTCGGCAACCGATTCGCCAATCTCAAAGTCAGGCTCGATTTTTTGGGCTTCCGCCAGCGGAATCTTGTCTAGGTCCCAGATATCCTCCGAGTCGTCGTCCACAATTTCGCGGTTGCGCCAAATTTCCAAGTCACCGTTATCAGGGTTGATGATAACGTCGAAGTTGGAATCATCTTCAAACCGCTTGCGAATCATCGTCCGAAACACGTCGTCGAGAATCGACATCATCGTGGGCCGGTCGATATTGCGGCTCTTCGCGAACTCCTGAAAGTTCTCGATGAGCAAGCGCGCGTTCATGTCGGCGGCAGCGGCAGCTACTTCCTGCGGGCTGGGAGTGACTTTTTTAGCCATTGAAGTGAAATGCTTAGTTGTTGGATTGTTTGCTGCTTGAATAGGGGGTAGGCTTCTAGTAAAAACCAGAAAATCATTACCTCACAAAGCAGCTCAACCTTACTTAAAAGAGATAACAACGGTCGCTTCCTGAATGTCCCCGAAGGGAATAAAGGCGGCGGGTAGCGTAGTTTTTTTGGTTCTGACCTTGATAACTTCTTCCAACTCAATGCCTTCGTTGGTAACGGCCGTGAGCGGACCGGTTTTCTCGGTGCCGTCTTGCAGCTTGAGGGCCAGACTGCGGCCGATGTGGCGGTGGTACTGGCGCGGGTCGGTCAGGGGCTGGTCGGCGCCGGGCGACGTCACTTCGAGCGAGTAGGCAGCGTCCTCGCCGTAGGTCTCTTCGAGCCCGCGGTTGAGGCGGCGCGTCACCTGGGCGCACTCCTGAATACCAAGGCCGTTGGGCCCGTCGAGGGTAACGGTAATCTTAGGCATCACCGAGTCCGACACGGTGAGGCCGACCACGTACAGGCCACTGTCGCCGAGGGCGTCGGCGAGGAGCTGCTGAATGCGGGTTTGGTCAAATTGAGCCATGACAGGCGGGGTAGGGGGCAAAAAAAGAGGGGACTGCGCGTCCCCTCTTTTCAGATTGAATACCAATTTTCTGGTGCAAAGATACGGCTTTTTGCGGCTCGGTGCAATTGCCCGTTAGTAGCCCACGGCTGCATCGTCGCCGCGCGGGTCGGCGCCGCCTTCGAGGCGGCCATCGGGCAGCACCCGAATGAGGTCGAGACGGCCCCAGGCGTTGCGTGGCTTGGGATTAAAGCCTTTTTGCTGAAGCGTTTGCTCGGCGGCGGGTGTCAGGGCGCCGGCCTCCACGTCGAGCTGGTCGGGCAGCCACTGGTGGTGCAGGCGCGGGGCGGCGGCCGTTTGCTCAGCATCGCCGCCGTAGTCTACCACTGCCAAAATGCTTTGCAACACCGTGGTAATGATGGTGCTGCCCCCCGGCGAGCCGGTGACGAGCGCCAGCTTGCCACCTTTGGCCAGGATGGTGGGCGTCATGCTGCTGAGCATGCGCTTGCCGGGTGCGATGGCGTTGGCGGTACCGCCCACCAGGCCGTACATATTGGGCACGCCGGCCTTCGAGCTGAAATCATCCATCTCATTATTAAGTAGAAAGCCTGCGCCGGCCACCACCACTTTGCTGCCGTAGGCGCCGTTGAGGGTGGTGGTGCAGCTCACGGCGTTGCCCTGTGCATCCACGATGTCGTAGTGGGTGGTCTGGTCGCTTTCGTAGCGCGGTAGGCCCGGCCCGGCCGTAATGGTGGTACTAGGCGTGGCCTGGCCGTCGGGGCGAATAGTGCTGGCGCGTTGCTTGTTATAGTTTTTCTCCAGCAGCTGAGCCACCGGCACTTTACCAAAATCGGGGTCGCCGAGGTAGGTGGCGCGGTCGGCGTAGGCGCGGCGCTCGGCCTCGGTAATGAGGGCCACGGCGGCCGGCGTGTGGTAGCCAAGCTGGCCCAACTTATACGGCTCCAGCGTTTGCAAAATTTGCAGCAGCGCTACCCCCCCGCTGCTGGGCGGTGGCATCGTAAGTACATCGTAGCCGCGGTAGGTGCCACGCAGCGGGTCGCGCCACTTAGGCTGATAGGTGTCAAGGTCTTGCTGCGTAATCAACCCGCCGCCCTTTTTCATTTCGGCCAGCAACAGCTCGGCGGTGCGGCCCTGGTAGAAGCCGGCGCGACCCTGGTCCTGCACGCGCTGCAGCACGGCAGCCAGCTCAAGTTGTTTTAGCGTATCGCCGGCTTGCCAGGGAGTAGGGCGCACGAACACGGGCGGCGAGCCGGGATTGTACTTCGCAAAATCGGTCTGGGTGCGGTTGAGGCCGGCCGCTTCCTTCCCGGTGAGGGCCACGCCGCGGGCGGCCAGGCGCACGGCCGGCGCCACGAGTTGGGCCCAGGGCAGCTTACCCAGCTTCTTGTGCAAGGCTACCATGCCAGCCACCGTGCCGGGTGTGCCCACCGCCAGCGCGCCGGCCGTGCTTCGGCCGGGCACGATGTTGCCGCTGGCATCTAGATACATATCGCGGCTAGCGGCAGCGGGGGCGGTTTCGCGAAAGTCGAGCGTGCCGGCCAAACCTGCGTGGTCGCGGTACACGATAAAGCCGCCGCCGCCTACGTTGCCAGCCACCGGCAGCACCACGGCCAGCGCAAACTGCACGGCCACGGCCGCGTCGTAGGCATTGCCGCCCTGCTGCATAATGGCGCGCCCCACCTGCGAGGCCGCCGGGTGCGCCGACACCACTAGCGCGTGGCGCGCCACCACGGGCGCGGCGGCCGGCGGCAGCTGGTCTTTAACCGGAGTGGAGGGGATAGGGCGAGTTGGGGCTGCGTGCTGGCCCAGGGCTGGGCCTGCCAGCGCCGCCACCAGCCAAGCCACCGTCGAAAAGCGAGAAATCGTGTGCATGGCCGCAAAATAGCTCCAAAGGCCCGGCTACCGGGTAGTTGGCTACCTTTGGTCTACTCACCTTGCCCCTTTCCCATGTCTGCCGATACGCTCGCTGCCGCCCCCGCCCCCACGCTGGCCCTCACGCAGGAAGACTCCTGGCTTCTGCCCTACGAACCCATTTTGCTGGCCCGCCAGCAGCGCCTGGCCGACCGCCTAGCCGCCATCACGCAAGCGTATGGCTCGCTCAGCAAGTTTGCCACCGCCCACCAGCGCCTAGGCCTGCACTACGATGCGCGCCGCCGCGGCTACGTGGTACGCGAGTGGGCACCTGGCGCCGAGGCCGTAAGCTTAGTTGGCGATTTCAATTTCTGGAATCGCGGTGCCGATTATTTGCAGAAGGACGCAGCCACGGGCATCTGGGAAGGCTTCGTTGCCGATGACGAAAATGGCCGCCGTTTGGCCCCTAGCTCGCGCTACAAGCTGCACGTAGTGGCTAATGGCCAAGGCAAAGACCGCCTACCCGCCTACCTGCGCCGCGCCGTGCAAGACGAGCAGAGCAAAGATTATTCAGCTCAGCTTTGGGTGCCGGAAAGTCCTTTCAAGTGGACGGACCAAACCTTCCGCCTCGCCAACGCTACCCAGGGTCAGCCGCTCATCTACGAGGCGCACGTGGGCATGGCCCAGGAAGAAGGTAGGGTCGGCACGTACCGCGAGTTTGCCGACCATATTTTGCCCCGCATCCAGGCTGAAGGCTACAATACCATCCAGCTGATGGCCATTCTGGAGCACCCGTACTACGGCTCGTTTGGCTACCACGTGGCCAATTTCTTTGCGCCCAGCTCGCGCTTTGGCACGCCCGAAGACCTGAAATACCTGGTGAACACGGCCCACCAGCGCGGCATTGTGGTGCTGCTAGACCTGGTTCACTCGCACGCCGTGAAGAATGAGGCCGAGGGCCTGGCCGATTTCGATGGCTCAGGCAATCTCTACTTTCACAAGGGCGAGCGCGGCAATCACCCTGGCTGGGACTCGAAGCTCTTTGACTACGGCCGCCCCGAGGTACAGCAGTTTCTGCTCTCCAACCTGCGCTACTGGCTCGAAGAGTTTCACTTCGACGGCTTCCGGTTTGATGGCATCACCTCCATGCTCTACCACCACCACGGCGAGGGGCATTCTTTCGGGGGCTACGACAGCTACTTCGGTCCGCAGGCCGACGACGACGCCATCCTTTACCTCATGCTAGCCACTACGCTGGTGCGCGAACTAAAGGAATCGGCCCTGCTTATTGCCGAAGACATGAGCGGCCTGCCTGGCCTCTGTCGTTCCATCGCTGAGGGGGGGGTAGGGTTTGACTATCGCCTGGCGATGGGCGTGCCCGATTTCTGGATTAAGAACCTCAAGCACAAGCGCGACGAGGACTGGGACCTCGGCGAGCTGTGGCACCAGCTGACCAACCGCCGGGCGGGCGAAAAAACCGTGGCCTATGCCGAAAGCCACGACCAGGCTCTGGTGGGTGATAAAACCCTAAGCCATTGGCTGTACGACTCGACTATCTACACCAATATGGGTGTGCTCGACGGCGACCCGCAAGTGGCCCGTGCCACGGCGCTGCACAAGCTCATCCGGCTTATCACGCTGAGCGCGGGCGGCGAAGCCTACCTCAATTTTATGGGCAATGAGTTTGGCCACCCCGAGTGGGTCGATTTCCCGAGGGCCGGCAACGACTGGAGCTACCACTTCGCTCGCCGCCAGTGGAGCCTAGCCGACAATGCTGACCTGCGCTTTTCGCAGCTCTTAGCCTTCGACCACGCCATGCTGCAAGTGGCCCGCGAGCGTCAGCTGCTTACCAAAGGCCCTGCTACGCTGCTCAACCTTGACTACGACAACCGCATCCTCACCTTCGAGCGCGCCGGCCTAGTATTCGTGTTCAGCTTTAATGTGAGCAATAGCTTTTCAGACTATGGTATTCCGGTGCCGGCAGCGGGCCGCTACCGCCTACTACTCAGCACCGACCGCGGCGAGTTTGGCGGCTTTTCCCGGCTCGACGAGAAGATGATTTACGACACCCTTGGTGGGGGCGGTACCGCCGAGGCACCCCGCCTGCGTCTCTACGTGCCCAACCGCACGGCTTTGGTGCTGGCGAAGGGGTAGGGCTGTAAGTGGCAGCGCAGCAGCTACCTGGCTGCTGAAGACAAGGGCCGGCCGCTAGTGCCGGCCCTTGCGCTGTTCGGCCACTTCGTCGAGGCGGTGGCCCTGCTCACGGCCGAAGCGCACGTGCTTAGCTGCCCCAATAATCTGCGAAGAATAAATGCCTTGGTGCCCCGAGGTGAGGTAAGCTACCACGCAAGCCACTAGAAAATAGCCGCCCGCATGCGAGCCAAATAGCTCGACGCCCAGCAGCGTGCAGGCAATGGGCGTGTTGGCCGCACCAGCCAAAATGGCGATAAAGCCCATAGCGGCCAGCAGCGCCAGCGGCAGCGGCACTACCAGCGACAACGCACTGCCGAGTGTGGCGCCAATAAAAAACAGTGGCGTCACCTCACCACCTTTAAAGCCGCAGCCCAGCGTAAGGGCCGTAAATACCATTTTCAGCAGAAAAACGTAGGGCGCCTGCGTCACCTGGCCCGCCGCCACAATGGTGGCATCGCCCAAGCCAATGTACTGCGTACCCAGCGCCAAGACGCCCGCTGTGAGCAGCAAGCCGCCAATTACGGGCCGCAAAGGGGGGTAGGGCACCCGCTGAAACTGGTGGCCAACCCAGTGCGTGAGAATGGCGAAGCTGCGCGCCGCCAGCCCAAACAGCGCCCCACAGCCCACCGTAAGCAGCAGGCGCAACGGGTCGAAGGGCGGTGCCTCTAGCACCGGAAACAATTCGTAGTGAATGCCCCAAGCCTTGGTGACCCAAGCGGCACTGGCGGCCGCCAATACGCTCGGAATGAGCGCGTCGTAGCTCACGGAGCCAATAACGACAACCTCAATGCCGAAGACGGCCCCCGCCACGGGCGTGCCAAACACCGACGCAAAGCCCGCGCTGATGCCCGCAATGAGCAGTAGCCGGCGGTCGCGCGCGCTTACTTTAAAGATGCGGGTAAGTTGGTCGGCAAGCGCGCCGCCCATTTGCACGGCCGTACCCTCGCGGCCCACCGAGCCGCCAAACAGGTGCGTGAGCAGCGTGCTGCCCAGCACTAGTGGCACAATGCGCGGCGAAATAACTCCGTGCGGGCTGTGAATTTCGTCGAGCAATAAATTATTGCCCCGTGCAGCATCGCGCCCCAGGTAGTGGTAGGTAGCCCCGATGGCCAGCCCCGCCAGCGGCAGCCCGGCGATAATGGCCGGATGCGCCTCGCGGTAGTGCGTGACCCAGGCTAAGGTGACAATAAACAGCGCCGATGCCGACCCCGCCAAAATGCCCACTACGCTGCAAATGGCCAGCCAGCGTAGCAAAAACAGCACCGTCGGCGTTTGCTCGGCCTTGAGCATGGGCCGCAACACCGGGCGCAGTAAGCGGTAAGGAGATTTAGGAAAGAAGTCCACGGGTGAAAGCCAGCCGCAAAGTGGGGCCGGCCCCAAAGCTACGCCAGCCCACACAGGCCGCTACCAGGACTAAGCTACTCGCGCTTGCGCCCAATACTGAGGCGGTACACGATTTCGGTGAGGCGCTTGCCGCGTATTTCGGGGGTTTTGGAGCCCTTTAGGTAGCGCACGTAGGAGCGCTGCTCCAGCTTAGTAAGGGTCTTGAAAAACTTGAACGCGGCGGCATCCTGATTTAGACCGGCGTCGAGGTCTTCGGGCAATTTAATGACTCGCTCGCTCAGGTCGCGGCGCAGGGCTACGTGCAGGATGTCGCCCAGCGTTTTGCCCACGGCACGGCGCACTTCGCGCGGAATCACCAGCCCGTGGTAGCCATCGCCCAGCGGCAACAACTCGCCCTGGTAAGGAAAACCCTCGATGGTCGTTTGCACCAGCAGTTCCTCCTTCGTGCCATACAACTCCTCTACCGAGAAGGGTGCCACCACCAGTACCTCGCCCGTGTGCGGGTCAGCTTCGAGCGCCGCATCAAATTCCTGTTCAAATTCTGTCATCACGCGCAAAATTACGACTTAACTCAGGCTAACTGCTGCTCGTGGCCGGGCCAGGTACAGCGCCTGCGCAATGGCGGCAGCGTCGGCGGCAGGCACCGTGTGTACGGTGGCGCCGAATAGGTCCAATTCATGGCGCAGGCGCTCGGCCAGCGCCGGAGTTTCGGCCAGTACCATATCGGCGCGGCGCAGGGCTTGGCGCTGCAGCTCGGCTACCCAGCCGGTAGCGATAGCTAAGGGCTCATCGGGTAACGTAGCTACGTGCAATACCAGCGGTCCGCCCGTGCGCTGGCGCAACTCCTGGGCAGCCAGCCAGGTAGGCCAGGCAGGCGCATAAATGGCCGCGTAAGGTGCTTCGGCCAGCGCCACCGGCACCGCGAAGCGCGCGTACTGAATTATTTTAAAATTTAAATTCGGTTCCGAATACTGCGGTGCGACCGGCCGCGCCGGCAGTCCCAAGGCTGCTTCGTGAAGCGCTGGAGGGGTAGGGCTGGCCGTCGACAACGGCACGATGGGCTCCTGGGCCGGCGGCTGGCCCAGGGCAGCTAACGCCTCGGGCCAGCTCGCCTGCCAGTTGCTGGAAGCGGGCGGCAAAATTGCTGTTGCTTCGGGCAGCAGTTCGGCGCTGTGCTGCTCAAAACTGGCTAATTCTTCTGCTTCTAGCGGAAGTAAATCTCCTTCGAGATCGGCAGCTTGCGCCAGCGACTCAGCCGGTTTGTAGCTCGCAGTAGGGGGTAGGGAAGCGGGAAGCGGCGCGTGCGCTGGCTGCACAACTGGCAGCGTTTCCGCATTAACCCCTCTCGTTTCGTCAACGCTACTGCCCAGGTAGGGCGCGGCCGGCGCGTTAGGCTCGCCCGTCCAATTAGGCGCGGGCAGGGCCTGGCCGGCGCGCTGGCCCAGCGTTGCTAACGTCATTGTGCTCAATCGCACCACCTGCACTGCTGACCAGGCTAGCGTAGCAGGAGTACTGGTTGGTACCGCTGAGGCAGGCTGTATTTTTAGCTCAGCTATATGGGTAGCCGCCGTTGGGGTAGGGCTGCTAGCTGGCGCAGTACTAAGGGCCGGTTGCTGAACAGCTGCCTGAGGCAAAGCGCTGGGCGTGCCGGCAGGGTAGGGGGGTAGGGCGCTGGGCTCGGCAGTAGTGGGTAGAGTAAAGGTGGTCGCTGGCTCGGGCGGGAGCGGTAAATATTCTTCGGCGCTCAGGGCCTCGGGGTTGGCGGCTTGCGGCACCATCACCAGGATGGATGCGACGGCGGGGGTAGGCGCCTGGGTGGCTTCAACTAGGGCGCGAACGGCCGGCGTGGTTTCGTCCCAGGCTAGTACAAGTACAGCAAGGGGGACGGCAGAATCGGCGGCAGGCTCAGGCATTGGTTGGGAATTGTCCCTACGAATAACGGCATTGTCGGCGCCTGGTTAATGGGTTATCGCAAAAAATATCGCAACATAAAGAGTTGCCGGCGCGTTCTCGGCACTTCGCCCGGGCCTTATGCCACGCCTGAATCCTATTTTGCAGGCACGAGTCTTGCAGGCGCCCTGCTTCTTTTGCTGCTGGCTGCCCCTTTGGGCGCGTGGTAGCCAGCTGCCCCTACCTTTCCTGCCTCATCTATTCTGTCCTTTATGGCCACTAATTCGGTACAAGAAAATAATTACATGGTGAATGACCTGGCGGCGCAAGCCCGCCAGGAGTACTTGCCCGGCCCCGTGCAGCAGGCCGAGCAGACCGACGACCACCTCTTTACCTTCACCACCGAAAACGGCTCGCGCTTGCTGCTGCACGTGCTGTCGGACAAGATTCTGCGCTTTCGCTACCTCACGCCCGAAAGCCCCAGCGAGCCCGATTTCAGCTACGCAGTGCCCGACCCGGCCACCGAGCACACGTTGCGCCCAGCGGTGCCTACCTTCTTAGAGTTCAAGGAGAAAAGCGACCATTACCGCCTCACTACGGCCCGCCTCATCTGCATTGTGTGGAAGGACTCGCTGCGCACCCGCGTGCTCGACCGCTCGGGCAATATCCTGAGTGCCGACGAGAAAGGCTACCACTGGCACCACGACTATGAAACCGGCAACGACATCGTGAAGATGAGCCTGCAGGTGCCCAGTGGCGTGTGCTACTACGGCCTCGGCGACAAGCCCGCCAACATGAACCTGCGCGGCCACCGCTTCCTAAATTGGGGCTCCGATACCTACGGCTACGTGAAGGGCTCGGACCCGCTTTATAAGAACATTCCGTTCTTTCATGTGCTGCACCAGCGCATTGCGCACGGCATTTTCTTCGACAATACTTTTAAGGCATTCTTCGATTTTGCGGCCGAGCGGGCCGATATCACCAGCTTCTGGGCCGAGGGTGGCGAGATGAATTACTATTTCATCTACGGCCCTACCCTGCTCGAAGTCACCGAAGAATACACGCGCCTTACCTGCCCGCCGCCCCTACCCCCCCTCTGGACCTTAGGTTATCACCAGTGCAAGTGGAGCTACTTCCCGGAGGGCAACGTGAAGGCCATTGCCCAGGGCCTGCGCGAGCGCCGCATTCCGTGCGATGCGATTTACCTCGACATCGACTACATGGATGGCTACCGCTGCTTTACCTGGCACCCGCAGCACTTTCCAGAGCCCAAGCGCATGGTAGCCGAGCTGGCCGCTGATGGCTTTAAGACGGTGGTCATTATCGACCCCGGCATCAAGATTGACCCCGAGTACCCGGTGTACCAGGAGGGGTTGAAGAACGATTACTTCTGCCGCCGTGCCGATGGCCCGCTCATGAAAGGCTCGGTGTGGCCCGGCCAGTGCAATTTCCCCGACTACACTCGCCCCGAAGTGCGCGAGTGGTGGTCGGGCCTATTTGAGGGCCTGATAAAGGACATCGGCGTGAAGGGCGTGTGGAACGACATGAACGAGCCCGCCGTGTTTGAGAAGGGTACTTTCCCCGACGACGTGCGCTTTGGCTACGATGGCCAGCCGTGCTCACACAAAAAGGCGCACAACATCTACGGCATGCAGATGGCCCGCGCTACCAACGACGGCGTGGCGCGCTTTAGCTACCCCGACCGGCCATTTACCATCACGCGCAGCACCTACGCGGGTGGCCAGCGCTACTCGTCGGGCTGGACCGGCGACAACATTGCCAGCTGGGACCACCTGTGGCTGGCCAATATTCAGTGCCAACGCCTTAGCATCAGCGGTTTTAGCTTTATTGGTTCCGACATCGGCGGCTTCATCGACACGCCCGACGGCGAGCTCTATGCCCGCTGGATTGCGCTCGGCGCGTTCCACCCGTTCTTCCGTACCCACAGCTCGGGCGACCACGGCGACCAGGAGCCCTGGAGCTTTGGCGAGCCCTACACCAGCCTGGCGCGGCACTTTATCGAGCTGCGCTACCAGCTGCTGCCCTACATGTACACCACGTTTTGGCAGTACAGCACCCAGGGCACGCCTATGCTGCGCCCGCTCACGTTCCTAGACCAAGACGACCCGCAAACCTACCTGCGCATGGCTGAGTTTGCGCTTGGCGATAACATCTTGGTGTGCCCCATCACGCAGGCCGGCGCCGATGGCCGCTGGATGTACCTGCCCCGCGGCGACTGGTACTACTATTGGACCGACGAGCTGAAGTCGGGCGGCGCCGAAACCTGGGCTTCGGCCGACCTCACGCGCATCCCGGTTTTTGTGAAAGCCGGTGCCGTGGTGCCCATGCAGCCCATCATGCAATACGTAGGCGAAAAGCCCGTGGAGCAACTCACGCTGCACGTGTACTATAAAAATGGCACCGCCGAAAGCGTGCTCTACGACGATGGCGGCGAGGGCTACGGCTACCAGCAGGGCGAGCGCACTACCCGGCGCTTCACGGTGGCAGGTGCGGCCGCTGCGCTCATCCTCACCCAGCACATCGAGGGCGACTACCAGCCCGCCTACGCCACCTACCGCGTGGTGCTGCACGGCCTGCCTACCCCCCCCGCCACGGCCGAAGCCGACACGCAAGCGGTAGCGCTCGGCGTGTATCCTGCCACCGAAACGACCGTGGCCGCGCCGGCCGTGGTAGTAGGGGTAGGGTTCAGTGAGTTGAAGATTGAATTAAGCGCGGCAGTGGCCGAAGAAGCCGCCGCTTAAAGCCTGGTCAATTGCTTAAGAAGAGCGTCTTGGTGGCAACCAAGGCGCTCTTTTTTAGTTAGTAAGGGCCTGGGCCGGCTCTCGGCCGGTGGCTGAGCCGCGCTCACGTCCAGCTTTTCCCTACCCCCTCTGTGCCCGATAAAGAACAACCCGAATCGAAAACTGCCATCGTAGCCGCGCTGGCGGCCAACCTAGGTATTGCCGTCATCAAGTTTGTAGCTGCGTGGTTCACGGGCTCCTCGGCAATGCTTTCAGAGGGCATTCACTCGCTCGTCGACACGGCCAATGAGTGGCTGCTACTGTTGGGGCTACGTGCCAGCCAGCAGCCGGCTACCGTGCGCCGACCGTTTGGTCATGGGCGCGAGCTGTACTTCTGGGCCTTCATGGTGGCGGTGTTCATCTTCGCTATTGGCGGTGGGCTGTCGCTGTACGAGGGCTACGAGCACCTGCGGCACCCCACGCCGCTCGGCAGCCCCACCTGGAACTACGTGGTGCTGGGGCTAGCCTTTTGCCTGGATGGGGCGTCGTTTTTGGTGGCGCGTCGCACCTTCAACGCGCAGCGGGGCAAGCAGCCGTTTTGGGCGGCTTTTCGAGCTAGCAAAGACCCTTCGGTTTTTGTAGTGCTCTTCGAGGATGCGTCCGATTTGCTGGGCTTGCTCATCGCTTTTCTGGGTGTGTTTCTAAGCCATTGGCTAAATAGGCCCGAGCTGGATGGGGTAGCGTCGCTGCTCATTGGCCTGCTGCTGCTGGTAGTAGCCGGCCTGCTGCTGCGCGAAACCAAAAGCCTACTACTGGGCGAGCCCGCCGACGACGCGCTGCTCCGGCACGTTACAGAGCTGGCCTGCGCCGAAGCCACCATTACCCGCACGGCGCCGCCGCTCTCTACCTACCTCAGCCCCCACGAAATCCTGGTGGTGCTGCCTGTCGAGTTTATACCCGAGCTACCGGCCAGCCAGCTCAACCAAGTAATAGCGCGGCTCTGCGACGCCATCAAGGCAGCGTACCCCGACGTGCAGCACGTTTTTATTCAGCCCGCGGCACTAAGCCAACAACTAAGTTCTTCGGCTACGGCAGGGGGGTAGGGAGGTTGAGGGCTAGTTACCGCGCGCTGTTCGTACGTGGCTCACAAATTAGCTGGCTTGAGAAAGGGCGCAAACGATTGCGAAGACCCCAGGTAGCGACTGAGCAGAAACCCTTGCTTAATATTGACCCCGGTAACGGCCGCATCAGTTTGGTGCGGGCGCGCCGGCCGGGCTGCATTGCTTGCAGGGCCCGGCAGCTAACCTCAAAAGCCCACCTAAGTAATGACCAAAATCAAAGTAGCCAATCCCGTAGTAGAGCTCGATGGCGACGAGATGACGCGCATCATCTGGAAGTTTATCAAGGATAAGCTCATCACGCCTTACCTCGACCTCGACATTAAGTATTATGACCTGGGCATCGAGTACCGCGACGAAACAAACGACCAGGTAACCATCGACTCGGCCAATGCCATCCGGCAGTACGGCGTAGGCATCAAGTGCGCCACCATCACCCCCGACGAGGAGCGCGTGGCGGAGTTCGGCCTCAAGCAAATGTGGAAGTCGCCAAACGGCACCATCCGCAACATCCTAGACGGTACCGTATTCCGCGAGCCTATCGTGATGAGCAATGTGCCGCGCCTGGTACCCAACTGGACGGCCCCGATTTGCATCGGTCGCCACGCCTTCGGCGACCAGTACCGCGCCACCGACTTCGTAACCAAGGGCAAGGGTAAGCTCACCATCACCTTTACACCCGAAGATGGCGGCGAGGTGCAGTCATTTGAAGTATTCAACTTCAAAAATGACGGCGTGGCCCTGGCCATGTACAACACCGACGAGAGCATCCGGGGCTTTGCCCATGCCTGCTTCAACCAAGCCCTGATGAAGGGCTGGCCGCTGTACTTGAGCACTAAGAATACCATCCTGAAAAAGTACGATGGCCGCTTCAAGGACATCTTCCAGGAGATTTACGAGCAGGATTACCTGGCCAAGTTTAAGGAAGCCGACATCACCTACGAGCACCGCCTTATCGACGACATGGTGGCCTCGGCCCTCAAGTGGAACGGCAACTTCGTGTGGGCCTGCAAAAACTACGATGGCGACGTGCAGAGCGACACCGTAGCCCAAGGCTTCGGCTCGCTGGGCCTGATGACCTCGACGCTCGTGACGCCCGACGGCACCGTAATGGAAGCCGAAGCCGCCCACGGCACCGTGACGCGCCACTACCGCGACCACCAGAAAGGCAAGCCCACCTCGACCAACCCTATCGCCAGCATCTTCGCTTGGACGCG
>CAZZDR010000003.1:0-31179 GCA_964652535.1 uncultured Hymenobacter sp.
GTGTGTATGAGGGTACGGCGAAGGCATTCCATTTCAGCTCGGCCTACTGGCCAACTCCTGAGAAGGTATTTAACGCTTTCCCTGGCTTGCACGGTATGGACCTGCCGCTGGCTTTCGTGGCATTGATGACCATGATTCTCATCTTCAGCTCTGTAACGATGGTGCTAGCCGTGGAAGCGGGCCACCGCATGGACAAGGCTGACGTGCAAAAGTGGTTGCTTTGGACCATCTTGTTCGGCACTATGTTCCTCAGCAGCCAAGCTTGGGAGTGGAGCCACTTCATTGGCGGTCACGAAGAAGGCACCCGCATGGCAGACGGCACTATGATGTATGGCGCTAATCTAGCTGCCAACCAGTATGGCCCGCCGCTCTTTGCCGACCTATTCTTCTTTATCACTGGTTTCCACGGTACGCACGTTTTTTCGGGGGTAGCCTTGCTAGTGTGGTGCTTTATTGCTACTACTAATGGCACATTTGAGAAGCGTGGCCATTACGAGATGATTGAGAAGATTGGTCTCTACTGGCACTTTGTAGATTTGGTGTGGGTATTCGTGTTTACCTTCTTTTACTTGGTTTGATTTTTTGTCAAACAGTAACCAGCTTGTCGCACTAGCGATTTCTCTCCTTATATCTCTACTAATGCGCGTGTGCTTCGGCATGCGCTGCGTTTAGAATAATCTAGTATATCATGGCAAATCACGCAGAAGAAGTTGCCCTTCACCCCGGCGAAATCGCCAAGCCAAACACCGCTTGGATTTGGAAAACATTCTGGATTTTGGTTGGCATTACGGCAGCCGAGTTTGCTATCGCTTTCAGCATGACTTCGCCTGGTATGCGTACTATGCGCAACAGCATTTTTATCGTAATGACGATATTGAAGGCATTCTTTATCGTAGGCGAGTTCATGCACTTAAAGCACGAGGCTAAGAGCCTCATCTGGACTATCCTTATCCCTACTTCCTTGCTGATTTGGCTAGTAGTAGCCTTGGTTACAGAAGGCTCGTACGTGGGTGAGGTGCTCTCGCACATGTTCAGTAGCTAGTATTTAGGATGCGACCACGCCAGACTATTTTGCTGGGCCTGCTACTGCTGGTGCCGGTACTGGCGTTCTTGTTTCTCTATGGCTTCGGCCGCAATCATTACGCGCTGCCAACCTATTTGCCTGAGCGAACGGATTCCGTTCGCACTGCGGCGGGAGGATGGCAGCGCGATACTGTTTTCCACCAAGTCAGACCCTTTAAGTTACGCACTGCGGCCGGCCGGTGGCTAGTAAGCAGCGACTTAGGGAAGGGCTTATACTTGGTGCAGTTTTACGTGCCAGGGGGGGTAGGGGAAGCCGCTACCCGCGCAATGACCCGTATACAAGAGCGCTTTCGGCCTGAGTCTCGGGTAAAGCTGGTAACGGTAGTGCCTGATGCCGCTACGCAAGCAGCCACCGAAGCCCAACTAGAGAAATTAAGTGAGCAATACGGTACTATCAGCGGTAAGTGGTTTTTTGGGGCTACCCCAAGGGACTCAGTTCGACAGCTTGCGCAGTATGAGTTTGGGCAAGCGGCTTTGCGGCCAGCGCGCCTGCCTTTCAGGCCAGCTACTGAGCCGACGAACCTGCTGCCCGCCCGGCTGTTGTTAGTAGACCAAGCACAGCACGTGCGCGGCTACTACGAAGCCACCGACAAGTACGAGGTGGAGCGGCTTATCACTGAAATCAACGTTTTGCTCTATACCTATGACGACCGCCACTGAGCAGCTGCACCCGCCCGTGCTGGAGCCGGGCGATTATACTAAGTACAAGATTATTCTGGGCACGCTAGGGGCAGTAGTGCCACTGCTGGTAGCCGTTATTTTTTACTACAAAAATATCTTTCGCATTGATGGCGCGGGCCCTTACCTGCACGCGCTACCAGCTGTGAATGCTGCCTTGAACTCACTGACGGCATTGGCGCTGCTGGTAGGCTACTACTTTATCAGGCAGAAAAATGTGCTAGCCCACCGGGCGGCCATGGGTACTGCTTTTGCGCTTGGTGGCTTATTTTTGATATCCTACGTTGCCTACCATTCTCAGGTCGAGAGCACCCATTTTGGGGGGGTAGGGCTAGTTCGTGCGCTTTATTTTGTGTTGCTGCTGACCCATATTAGCCTGGCGGCGGTTACGGTAGCGCTAGTGCTCTTCACGCTGTATTTTGCGCTTACTGGGCAGTACACTAAGCATAAACGCATTGCCCGCTGGACCTTTCCAATTTGGCTGTATGTTTCGATAACGGGGGTTATTGTTTATTTTTTGATTGCCCCGTACTACCCAGCCGGCTAACGCACGTATCTTCAATTAATAAAGTATATTAAACTTATGAAAAAGCTGATTTTCGGATTATTGCTGAGCTTTTTTGCATTGGCTACGCTATTGCCTGCGCAAGCGCAGTGCGTGATGTGCAAAAGCCAGGTAGAAGCCGCCCGGCAAGAGCGTGATGACTTTGACCCGGCAGGCCTCAACCGTGGCATCGTGTATATGATGACGGTGCCCTACATCTTGATGGGAGCCGTTGGTTTCTTTTGGTACCGGCGCACGCACCCCAAGCGCCCCACCAAAATGTAGGCGTACGCCTCGCTTGTTATGTGCCGTCGGTTCTGCCTAGTAGGGTGGAGCTGACGGTTTTTTTGTAGAAGGAGGGGGTAGGGGAGCGGCTTGGTTTTTGTCCGGCTGTTGCTAGCCTCTGTTATTTGGTTTGCTTTGCGTAGTCCTACCCAACTTTTACCTGCCCGCTCCTGGCCGCTAGCATTGCTGCTGCTGGCATTAGTAAGCTTTGGTGCCTGCTGGCTAACCTACACCTATGGGCAGCTAAGCGGGGCAAGCCCCATTTACCCAAATGCAGCCCGCTTGCAGAGCTTGGTTAGCCAGGCTACGGCCACGGCTAGCCGCGAGGGCGAGCAAGTGGCTCTTGAGTGCCAGCCACCCGCTCGCCCGCAGTTTAGCCGCTTACTAACCCAGTGCGCCTACCCCACCTTTGTGGCTATAAATGGCCGGGTAACGGGCTGGTCGGCCTCGGGCCCCGAGCCGACGCCCACCGAGCTAGCCGACCCGACGCCCGAACGGCTTTCACAAACGGCGCTGGGCGAGTTTTTGGTAGTGCGGCGTGCGCGCGGGTCGGTGGTGGTGCTTACCTACATTCCGTTGGCGCGGCACTACGGTATCAGTAACCGCTACTTGCGCGATGGCGCCGAACCCGCACTGCTGCAGGGACTAGAGGTACAGGTGCAGGCTGCGCGCATCCTACCTGGCGAAACTACGGGCCTGGTAGCTGCGCTGGTCGATACGCAAGGACACTACTTATTTTCGGTAGTGCAGCTGCCCGGCAGTGTGGTAGCAGGGCGACTATTGCCGCTGTTGCTGCTACTATTAGGTATCACGTTCTACACGGCGGGGTGGCTAAGTCTGGCTTACCGGTGGTGGCAGGAGGGGCGGGTAGGGCAGGGAATGCTGGCTCTGGCGGGCGCGCCACTAGTACTGCGGGTGGCCTTGCTATACCTGAGCTTACCCTACGCGTGGCTCGAACTGCCGCTGTTTGACCCGCGGGTGTATGCCGTGTCGGGTTGGGCCCCATCACTGGGCGACTTGCTTCTCAATGGGGTGCTGGCGCTGCTATTGGCGGGTGCTTCCGTGGTTATCAATCGACACTACCGGCTCCCTACCCGGGCACAGCAGGCACCCATAGGCCACTGGGGTATACCGGCGGCGTTGGGGTTGCTAGCTTCAGTTGTTGGTCTGTACAGCTACTACACCAGCGCTTTCAGCAATAATCAGCTAAGCCTGGATATCACCCAAAGCATGCAGGTGAGCGGTTTTCGGCTGGTGCTGGTGCTGGCGGTGCTACTGCACACAGCAGCTTTCGTAACGAGCTTTTACTTATGGACGGGGCTGCTAGCCCCCGACTTGCGCCGCCTACCCCGCCGGCTGCTGCTCTTGCTCGGAATGGTGCTAGCCATAGCGCTGCTGATGTCGGGCGCCGTGCTGCACCAGGTGCTGCTGCTGCTACCCGGTCTGGCTTGCTTGTATTTAGTGCTGGTACGCCTGGGCGAGCTGCATTATCGGCCTACCCAAGGGCCGCCCCGCTACCTACTGCTGCTCTTGCTGCTGGGCTTAGCCTCGGCCGTGGGGGCCACGGCGCTATACGGCCAGTTTGAGCGCCAGCTATTGCTTGATAAGCAACGGCTAGCGAGCAACTTGCTAGTTGATAACGACTTGCAGGGAGAGTTTTTGTTGGGGCAGCGTTTGCGGCAGCTGGGGTCCGACCCAGTTATTGCCCGCCTGCTCACGGGCAAGCCAGTGCGTATCGAGTCGGTGCGGCGGCGCATCGAGCGCCAGTACTTGCGCCAGTACTTCGACAAGTACGAAGAATCGGTAGACCTCTTCGACCCTCAAGGCCAGCCGGTAGGTGGCGAGGTCGACGACTCGCTGACCTTCAACCAGACGCGGGCGCAACTGGGGCACACGGCTACCCCCACCGACCAACCGGGCGTGTACTTGCTGAAGTCGGACAACTCATTTAGCTCGCGGCGCTATGTGGCAGTGGTGCCCGTGACGCTGCCGGCGCCCGGCGGCACTGGGCCACCCACGCCAGCGGGCACTATCTTGCTTACGCTCAGCCTCAAGCAGTTGGCGAGCTACAGTGTGCTACCCGAGTTGCTGGTGGACCAAAAGTTCTTCCAGCCGGGCCTGGCCACTGACCTCAGCTACGCGGGCTACGCCAAGGGCCGGCTGGTGTACAGCGAAGGCGATTTTGACTACGCTAATCTCCTCCCGACCCCACTGCTATATAATCAGCAGATTTACGAAGAGGGTCTGGTAATCAGCGATTTTCACCACCTAGCGATGCGCGATGCCAGTGGCCGGCGCATTGTGGTAGTCACGACGTCTACCTACTCGCTGGCCGATTGGTTTTCTAACTTTTCCTTTCAGTTGATGCTCAATGTGCTGGTGTGGCTGCTAGCGGGCGGTGCCTACGTGCTGCGGCGGCGCGGCGGCTGGGGCGTGCGCTTCAATTTCAGCGCTCGCATTCAGCTGCTGCTCAACCTGGGCATTCTGATTCCGCTGCTGGTGGTGAGCATTGCCACGGCTAGCCAGGTTATTTCGGGCTACCGCCGCGACCTGCGCCGCACCTACGAGCGCCGCGGCCACATTGCCCTTGAAAGCCTGCTGCGCCGCCGCGACCAACTTTCCGACACCACGGCCCGGCCGGTGCTCACGGCGCTGGCCCGCAACGTGGCTGCCCTCACCGAAACCGACCTTAACCTCTACGACGCGCGCGGCGAACTACTGGTGAGCTCGCAGCCGCTCATTTTTGAGGCCGGCCTGCTGGGGCCACTGCTCAACCCGCAGGCGATAGTGGACCTACGCGAGCGTGGCCTTAGCCGTACGCTGCTCACCGAGCGGGCGGGCACGCTCTCGTTTAGCTCGCTCTACCTGCCGGTGCGCGCGGCCAGCGTCGATGGCCCGGCCGGGCCGGTGCTGGGCTACGTAGGGATACCGTTTTTTGACTCGCAAAAAGAGCTGGACGGCAAGCTGACGGAGCTATTTACGACAATCCTCAACATCTTTACGCTCATGTTTTTGGTGTTTTTGGGGCTGGCCTTTTTGGCTACGCGCCAGCTCACGGCACCACTCAAGCTGCTGACGCAGCGCCTGACGCGCACTACCCTTACCGGCCGCAACGAGATGCTGGACTACCGCAGCAGTGACGACGAAATCGGCCTGCTCGTGAGCGAGTACAATGCCATGCTTGGCAAGCTCGAAGCCAGCAAGCGCGAGCTGGCCGCTCAAGAAAAAGAAGCCGCCTGGCGCGAGATGGCCCGCCAGGTAGCCCACGAAATCAAGAATCCGCTCACGCCCATGAAGCTGAGCTTGCAGTACTTACAAAAAGCCATTACCGAGCGCCGGCCCAACGCGCAGGAATTGATTGGCCGCATTTCGCAGACGCTCATCACCCAGATTGATGTGCTTTCGGACATCGCCACTTCGTTTAGCACTTTCACCAACCTGCCCACCATGCGCCCCGCCCGCCTCGATGTGGCGGCCGTGCTGCGGCAGTGCGCCGAGCTGTTTCGGGAGCAGGATGGCGACGAGTGTGGCGAGCTCGACCTTTCCCTACCCCCCGATGGCAGCTACATCGTCTTTGCTGATGAGAGCCTGCTGGTGCGGACGTTCAATAACTTGCTGCTCAATGCCAAGCAGGCCGTGCCGCCCGGCCGCTCGCCCCGCCAGCGCGTGTCGATAACCACCGTTGAGCTAGGCCATGTGCTCATCACCATTACCGACAACGGGTCGGGTATTTCGGAAGAAGTGCGCGAGAATATCTTTCGGCCCAACTTTACGACCAAGGCCACCGGCTCGGGTATTGGGCTGGCGGTGGCGAAGCGCGGCATCGAGAGCGCTGGTGGCCGCATCTGGTTTGAGACGGAAGTGGGGGTAGGGACCACATTTTTCATTGAATTGCCGCTGGCGGGGTAAGGCGCGGAGCCGGGGTTGCCCCGCGCTACTTGGCAAATAGGTGCCGCCGGTCCCACCGCACGAAAGTGCGCGAGCCCGACGTTACCCCGGCGCACCCCGAACTTTAAGGTATGATTCGACGCGTACGCTGGGCACTACTGCGAGGGTGGCTGCTGGTGGCCTTGGGGCTGCTGGTGAGCGCGCGCGCGTGGGCACAGCAAGGTGCCGCGCCGAATCAGCCGATTGCCAGCCCGCCGCCTGCCGCCCCTACCGCAGCGGCCCCTACCCCCCCATCCGCTGCCAAAGTTGCCTTGCCTGCCGCGCCCGAGCCGGGCCCGCCCAGCACACGGCGCTGCCGCTACCTGCGCCTGGCCCCGGGCCGCGACACTACCAGCTTTGCCCTCAGTGATACGCTCACCGTTGTGCCGGCTTCGGTGACGGCCAATGGGCAGTCGGTGGCCTACGACGTGCGCCGCGACCGCTACCAGCTGGTGCGGCCGGCCCCGCTGGATAGCCTGGGCGCGCCGCGGCCCGACTCGGTGCTGCTGTGCTACCGCGTGCTGCCGCTACCGCTGCTACGTGCCCGCTACCGCCGCCCGCGCGGCCTCATGGATACGCTCGACTTTCGGGACCGGCCCATGCTGCGGCTCGAAGATTTTTCGCAGAAAGAGCAGATACTGAGTACGCCGGGCATCAGCAAGACGGGTAACTTGAGCCGCGGCGTTTCGTTTGGCAACACGCAGAACGTGTTTGTGAACTCGGCGCTGAACTTGCAGCTGGAGGGGCAATTGACCGAGAACATCCGGCTCACGGCGGCCATTTCGGACCAGAACGTGCCGTTTCAGCCCGAGGGCAATACCCAGACGCTGCAGCAGTTCGACAAAATCTACATCACCCTCACCGGCCCGCAGTGGAACCTGACGGCCGGCGACGTGGTGCTGCGCAACAAGCCCGACTACTTTTTGCGCTACTACAAGAACATCCAGGGTGCGGCCATCGAGGCCAACCTGGGCGCGCCTGGCCCACAGCCGCTGCAAGCCGGCGCCACCAACAACAGCGTGAGCAACGCGCCGCCTTCGTCGTTTACGACCTACACCAACGGCGTGACTACCAACAGCGCCGTGCCCGCCGGCTCGGCTACCGCGCCGCTGCTGCCGCCCACCGCGGCTGTGCCATCGGGCCAGTTGCTTCCTGGTGCGCCGCCCGTGGGCCCGGCGGGCTCGGGCAGCGTCACGATTCGGGATAAGCTGGGGCAAATTCGGTCTTCGACGCTGGTGGCGGGGGGGGTAGCGAAGGGCAAGTTTGCCAGCCTCGACCTGGCGCCGATTGACAACGTGCAGGGTCCGTACCGCCTCACGGGCCCCAATGGCGAGCAGTTTATCATTGTGCTGGCCGGCTCGGAACGCGTGTACCTCGATGGCCGCCTGCAAATGCGGGGCTTCGATTTTGACTACGTTATCGACTATAACCTGGCCGAAATCACGTTTTCGCCCCGCCACCTCATCACGGCCAATTCGCGCCTGAAAGTTGATTTTGAGTATTCGGACCTCAACTACTCGCGCTCGCTCTACACCCTGAGCCACTACCAGCAAATCGGTAAGCTGAATCTGCGTGGCAACTACTACCAAGAGTCGGACAACCCCGACGCGGCGGCCAACCTTACGCTCTCGTACCAAGACCGCAAGCTGCTGCGTGGCGCCGGCAACGTGTCGGTAGTGTCGGCGCCGGGGGCCGACTCGGTGGCCTTTAACCGCACCATGGTGCAGTATCACCGCGTGGCTCAGCTCAATACCACCACCGGCCAGCGCGAGTACGTGTACAAGTATGCCAACGGAGACTCGCTGAGCGGGGTGTATACCGTGCGCTTTACGCAGGTAGGGGTGGGGCAGGGAGACTACATTTTGAGCACTGCCAAGGTGAATGCCAACGGCCGGGTATACGAGTATAAGGGTAAAAACCAGGGCGACTACCGGCCGGTGCGCCTGCTCCCTACCCCCCTGCTCAAGCAGATGGCCACGGCCGGCGCCACCTACCAGCTCGACCCCAGCACGGCGGTGTTTGTGGACCTGGCTACCTCGCAGCTACAGCGCAACCGCTTCGACAGCACCGGCACCCGCAGCCAGAGCGGCGGGGCCATGCGCCTGGGCTACACCGTGCAAGACCGTGGCCTACCCACCTGGGCGCCGGCAGCTTTGCAGAAATACCGCCTGCGCTCGGCCCTCGACTACGAGTACACCAAGCCCGGCTTTTCGCCCATCGACCGCTACCGCGACATCGAGTTTGACCGCAACTGGAGCGCCGCCAGCACCGCCAATGCCACCACAGCCGCGCCGCGCGAAGACAATATCTTCAACTTTGCCCTGGGCCTGAGCCGCGACGCCAACCACGCCATCAACTACCGCGTGAGCCGGCGCTACCGGCCCGGCGAGGTGAGCGGCGTGCAGCAGTGGCTCGATGTGGCGCAGCAAGTGGGCCGGCTAGAAGCGCGCGGCTCGCTGTTTGTGCTCAATTCGCAGGCTGGGCGCTACCGCTCTACCTGGGCGCGGGGCGAGGCCACTGTGCGCTACGGGGGGGGTAGGGTCATTCCGAGCTACACCTATCGGTTTGATAAGAACCGGGTTATCTCACCCCTGGGCGATACCATTCGCTCGGCCAACTACTTCGACGAGCACACGTTTGCCCTGCAAAGCCCCGACACCGGCCGCACGCGCTACGGCCTCAGCTACGGCTTCCGGCAGGACCGCACGCCTACTGCCGAGCAAAACAACCTGCAGGTGCACAACCAGTCGCAGACCGTGCAGGGCAACCTGAGTACCCGCCTGAGCCGCAACCAGGACCTGCGCATCGTGGCCACTTACCGCGACGTAAACCTGGTGAGCCAGCCTGACAGCGCCCGCCAGCGCAATATCCTGGGCAAAATCGACCACTCGCTCAGCCTGCTTCAAAACCAGATTCGCTCCGAGCTGACCTACAGCGTGCAAACCGGCCGCGAGCTGCGGCGCGACTTTTCGTTTGTGGCCGTGCCCGCCGGCCAGGGCACGCACTACTACGCTGGCGACCTCAACAAAAACGGCGTGCAGGACAAGGATGAGTTCTTGGAAGCCCAAACCCCCGACGCCCAGTACCGCAGCTACATCAAGGTCTACCTGCCTACCAATGACTACATCACGGCCTACCAAAACCGCCTCAGCTACCGCCTCACCGTGAACGCGCCCCGCGGCTGGCGCGAAGCCGGCAGTTGGCGCGCGGGCCTGGCCCGGCTCAGCAGCGTGAGCAGCGTCACGGTCGATAGGCGCACCACTAGCCCTACCCTCCTCAATCGCCTCAGCCCGTTCAGCTACGGCAAGGAAGATGACAAGCTATTGGCTTTTAATCAATTGCTGCGAAATACGTTCTATTTCAATCGCGCCAATCCCATCTTCGGCGCCGAGTTCACCTTGCAGCAAACCCAGCAGAAAACCTTGCTCACCGAGGGCTTCGACCTGCGCAACCTCAAGACCCAAAGCCTGCTGCTGCGCCGCACGCTGGCGCAGTCATTTACGGGCCGCCTCACCGTGGCCCGCGACATTCGGGAGGCCCAGGCCACGTACTCCATCAACCCAGCCAGCTCTAGCTACCGCAATTTTAGCCTGCTCATCTACACCGTGCAGCCCGAAATCAGCTACCAACCCAGCCCGGCGCTGCGCCTTACCGGCTCGCTGCTGCACACCAGCAAAAACAACACCTGGGCCGAGCGCGTGAGCGATACCAACGGCAGCTTCGACGACCTGGGCCTCGAAGCCCGCGTGAGCCAAGTGAGCAAGCGTACCGTCACGGCCGCTACCCACGTCACGCGCGTGAGCTTTGCGGGCGAGCAAGCCTCTGTGGTAGCCCTTGAAATACTGCAGGCCCTGCGCCCCGGCACCAACTACACCTGGAACCTCAACCTGGAGCAGCGCCTCACCAACGGATTGAATATCAACGTAGCCTACGACGGCCGCAAGGCCAGCGGCTCGACGATTGTGCACACCGGCCGCATGCAGGTGGCGGTGCTGTTTTAGAATTCATGGCAGTCGTTTAACCAGCAGTTTTTCTGCTCAGCAGCAAGCCTAGTAGCTATCCTTACCCCCGCCCGGCGCCGCGCCCCTCGAATACAACCTGGGCATTGATGTGGCGGCCGGCCGGGCGGTATTCAACCGCACGCGGCTGCCGCTGTGGCAGGTGCCGCGCGATGCCTACCGGCAGGTACTGCTATCCTACTCGGTGCTACTCACCCAAGTGAAACCACAAGGCAAAACCGGCCGCTACCTTGCCGCTAACCTCGAGCGCTTCATGGGCCGGCTACCGCAGTGCCACCTCAACATCGGCGAGACGTACGTGCTGGGCGACAGCCCGTTGGTGCTGCTCACGGTGCTGCAATCTTCCTTCGAGCCCGACCCGCCGTCGAGCGACTACGTGCTGAGCCCAACCCGGCCGGTCTACCCGAGTGTATCGCCGCCTCGATACGGCCTTGCTGCTGAGCGATTTCCTGGCTAAGCAGGAGCTGCACAAACCCTGAGCCTGCTCCTGGCTGAGCCAGGGCCCCACCCCCGCTAGCGGCCGCCCCTTGGCCAATGCCTTCGCCGGCACTATCTTACCCGTTCGTTCGTCTACTTCAGATAAGCGACTGCGGCCATGATTAGCTTCTTTCTCAACGACCAGCCCGTGCACACCACCGAGCCGCCCGCCAGCGCTCTGCTCGACTTTGTGCGCTACCACGAGCACCTGATGGGCACCAAAATCGGCTGCCGCGAGGGCGACTGCGGCGCCTGCACCGTGCTGGTGGGCGAGCTGGCGGCCGATGGCCAACGTATTGCTTACCAGAGTATGACAGGCTGCCTCACGCCGCTCGGCAACGTGCACGGCAAGCACGTAGTCACGGTCGAGGGCATCAACCAGGCGAGTGGGCAGCTCACGCCCGTGCAGCAGGCCATCGTGGACCATAATGGCGCGCAGTGCGGCTTCTGCACGGTGGGCTTCGTGATGTCACTCACCGGCCACAGCCTCGCCGAGAAACCCGCTACCGAGCAGAGCACCCGCGCCGCCATCGACGGCAATATCTGCCGCTGCACGGGCTACAAGTCCTTGGAGCGCGCCGCCGCCGCACTCACCACCGAGCTAGCCGAGCGCCCCAGCACCGACAGTGTGAAGTGGCTGAGCGAGAAGCAGTTTGTGCCCGCCTATTTTGAGCAAATGCCTAGCCAGCTGGCGGCCCTACGCGCCGAAACAGCCGCTACCGAAGCCTCAGCCGCACCAACGCATCTTGCTGCTAGCGGCGCCACCACGGTTTCGACCTCGCCCAATGGCCACGCGCAAAGCCAGAACGGCCACGCTGCCAGCTCGTTCCCGCACGCTACCCACCCGCTGCTAAGCGGCGGCACCGACTTGCTGGTGCAGCGCCTCGACGAGCTGCGCCAGCAGCCCGTGCGCCTACTTTTCGACCAAAGTGGCCGCCGCAGCATTCGCCACGAAGGAGAGGGGGTAGGGCGCGTGGTGCTCGGCGCGGCCACCACCGCCAGCCAGCTTCTCGAATCGGAACTGCTAGGCGCCCTACTGCCGCGCCTGCCCGATTACCTCAAGCTGGTGTCGAGCACGCCCATCCGCAACATGGGTACGGTGGCCGGCAACTTCGTAAATGCCTCGCCGATTGGCGACTTAACTATTCTGTTTCTGGCGCTGGGCGCCGACGTAATGTTGGCCGATGCGAGGGGGGTAGGGCGCACACTGCCGCTAGCCGAGCTGTACTTGGGCTATAAAAAGCTAGCCAAATCGCCCGACGAACAGGTAATCGAAATTAGCTTTCCGGCCCCGCAGCCCGGCGATTTCTTCAATTTCGAAAAAGTCTCGAAGCGCACGCACCTCGACATTGCCAGCGTAAATACCGCCGCCTGGCTCCGCCTCGAAAACGGCGTCATTACGGCGGCTCGGCTCTCGGCCGGGGGGGTAGGGCCGGTGCCGCTGCTGCTGCGCCGCACGGGCGAATACCTGTTGGGCCGCGAGCTGAGCGCCGAAACAGTGGCCGGAGCCAATGAGGTGATGCAGTCAGAAATCAGCCCAATTGGCGATGTGCGCGGCACGGCGGCTTACAAGCGTCTGCTGCTGCGGCAGCTGCTAGTTGCGCACTTCCTGCGCTTCGCGCCAGAGCTGACGCTGGCGGAATTAATTTAAGTAAGCGTCAAGAAAGAACGTCCTGCTGAACGCCGCCGAAGCAGCTCGCGCACAGTACCAATCAACTCGTCCAGCGACGCGAGCGAGCTGCTTTGGCGGCGCTCAGCAGGACGAACGGTAGAAAAACAAAAACGCCCGCTATGAACCACCTCGACCCCCAGCGCCACGTGCGCGGCGAATCGCAGTACCTCGACGATGTGCCCGTGCAGCAGGGCACGCTCTACGCGGCCGTGTACGAGTCGCCGCTGGCGCACGGTGTCTTAAAAAGCCTGGACCTAAGCGCTGCCCAAAAAGCGCCCGGCGTGGTGCGCATCCTCACCGCCGCCGACATTCCCGGCCAAAACCAAATCGGTGGCATCGTGCCCGACGAGCCGTTGCTGGCCGAAGGCCACGTGCACTTCCGGGGCCAGCCGGTGGCGCTGGTGCTGGCCCGCACCGAGGCACAGGCGCACGCCGCGCTCAAGCTCATCACGGTGGATATTGAGCCGCTGCCCATTATCACCGACCCGCGCCAGGCGGCCGCGCAGGGCGAGCTGATTGTGCCGCCGCGCACCTTCCGCATCGGCGATTCGGCCGGCGCGTTTGCCGAGTGCGCGCACGTGTTGGAGGGTGTAGCGGAGAGCGGCGGGCAGGAGCATTTGTACATCGAAACCCAGGCGGCCTACGCTTTCCCAACCGAGTTGGGTGGAGTCAAAATCATCTCTTCGACGCAGGGGCCGACGGCCGTGCAGCGGCACTGCGCCGTGGTGCTGGGCATCGGCATGCACCAGATTGAGGTAGATGTGACGCGCCTCGGCGGCGGCTTCGGCGGCAAGGAAGACCAGGCCACGCCTTGGGGCTGCTTGGCCGCGCTGGGCGCGTTCGTGGTTAAAAAGCCCGTGAAGCTGGTGCTCGACCGCATGGCCGACATGCGCATGACTGGCAAGCGCCATCCGTACTCTTCCGACTTTAAAATCGGTCTAGGTCCTGACCTCAAAATCCTGGCCTATGAGGTGACCTATTATCAAAATGCGGGCGCTTCGGCTGACCTATCGCCGGCCGTGTTGGAACGCACGCTCTTCCACACCACCAACGCCTACTACATTCCCAACGTGACGGCCACGGCCAATTCGTGCCGGACTAATCTGCCACCAAATACGGCCTTCCGGGGCTTCGGCGGGCCGCAGGGCATGTTCGTCATCGAGTCGGCCATTACCAAGGCGGCCGAAGAGCTGGGCGTACTGCCGAGCGAGATTCAGCGGCGCAACCTGCTGCGCGAGGGCGACCGGTTTCCGTATCGCCAGCCGGCCGAGCTGTGCCACGCCGAGCAGGCCTGGGACACGGCCGCCGAGCTGTTTGACCTAGCCGGCGAGCGGGCGGCGATTGCCAAATTCAACCAGGAAAATCAGCTCTTCAAGAAGGGGGTAGCGCTGATGCCCATCTGTTTCGGCATCTCGTTCACCAAGACGTTCATGAACCAGACGCGGGCGCTGGTGCACATCTACACCGACGGCTCGGTGGGCATCAGCACCGGCGCGGTGGAAATGGGCCAGGGCGTGAATACCAAAATTGCGCAGGTAGCGGCCCGCACGCTGGGCATTTCGATTAATCGCATCAAAATCGAAACCACCAACACCACCCGCGTCGCCAATACCTCGCCCAGTGCCGCCAGCGCCACCGCCGACCTCAACGGCAAAGCCACCGAGCTGGCCTGCCTGGCCCTGCGCGAGCGCCTGCTGCGCCACGCCAGCACCGAGTTTGCGGTCGAGTACGAAGGCATCCAGATTGAAAACGAGCAGGTGCTGGCCGCCGGTATGCCAGCCGAAACCACCTGGGAAAAGCTGGTGAGCAGCGCCTTCGTGCGGCGCGTGGCCCTCACCGAAAACGCCCACTACGCCACGCCCGGCGTGCATTTTGACGCCAGCGTCGAGCAGGGCCACCCCTTCGCCTACCACGTCTATGGCACGGCGCTCACCACGGCCACCGTCGATTGCCTGCGCGGCACCTACACCATCGACAGCGTGCGCATTGCCCACGACTTCGGCCAGAGCTTCAGCCCCGCCATCGACCGCGGCCAGATTGAAGGCGGCGTGGTGCAGGGCATCGGCTGGATGACCCTGGAAGAAGTGAGCTACAACGAGGAGGGTAGGCTGCTCAGCAACTCGCTGAACAGCTACAAGATACCTGACCTCTACGCGGTGCCCGCAGTGCTCGACGTGCACTTTCTCGACACGCCCGGCCACCCCAACGCCATCCTGCGCGCCAAAGCCGTGGGTGAGCCGCCGCTGATGTACGGCATCGGCGCCTACTTCGCCCTGCGCGCCGCGGTACGCGCCTTCCGGCCCGGTGTGGCGCTGCCGCTCGTAGCGCCTATGACGCCCGAGCGGGTGCTTGGCGGGCTTTACCCAGAATTTGTAGTAGAGAAAACAAGCGTTGCGGTGGGCTAGCCACGCTGAAAAAGCAGTATAAAGCAAAAGCGGCTGCGACTCTGAGAGTCGCAGCCGCTTTTGCTTTATGGTTACCATAAACTACGCCTTACGCCGCCGCCCCGCCAAGATGCGGTAGAACGAGCGCGTCTCGATTTCTTCAATCGTGAGGCCGGTAGGCACAATGTCTTCTTCAGTAAGTGCGCCGCAGTTCAGCGCTTTAAGGAAGAAATTGAGCAAGCCCTGGCCAGTGGCAGCGTCGTCGAAAATGTCGCCGGTGAGGGTAGAGATGGCCGCCCGCTCCACGAAGGTTTTGAGGCGGTGCACGGCGCCTTCGTAGCTGCTGAGGAAGAAGTTGTAGGTGGCCGCGTAGCGCATGGGCAGCTGCGCGGGGTTGAGGTCCCAGCCCTGGTAGAGGCCGCCGATGAGCGAGTGCATGGTGTGGTGGTAGGCCTGGCGCCAGCCGCTGTGCACGGCCTCCTGGTTTTCGCGCAGCTGCGCAAACGTCAGGTTATCACCCCGGTGCGGGCCGATGGGCATCACGTTGGTCGCGCCATCGGAGAGGAAGATGCCGGTGCCGCCGAGCGCCACCTTGGTCATGTGGTGCGCAAAGTCGCAGACGGGGTGCGCCATGGTCTGGTACTTGGCCGTGATGCCGGCCGAGGCTGTGTAGTCGTAGGTGCCAAAATGCGCCGCAATGCAGCGCCCCTCGCTGGCCCGGATGATGCGCATGAGCGGGTTGCGGCCCTCGTCGTCCATCACGATTTGGGTGGCTTCCACCATCGTTTCCATCTTCAAGGTGCCGGGCGCCAGGTTGTTGGCCTTTTCCAGCAGCTCCAGCAGGCGCACCATCGTGGTCATTTGCTCCGGGATGGTGACCTTGGGCAGCATCACCACAAAATTGGGGGGTAGGGCCCCGCCAGTAGCTTCGAGCAAGGTGGTCAGGAAGATGTCGAGCGTGCGCACACCGCGCGCCTTCAGGTCTTCGGTGAAGGGCTTGATGCGAATGCCGATGAAGGGCGACAGCGTGCCCTGCGCCATGCCCTTGGCTACCTCGTGGGCGGCTTGCACGGCGGTAGCGTCTTCCTCGGCGTCGGGACGGTTGCCGAAGCCATCCTCAAAATCGACGCGGAAGTCTTCGACTGCCTCGGTTTTGAGCTTTTGCACAATCTTGTTGTACACCGTGTAGGCTAGCCAAGCGGGCTCCTGGCGGCGCTCGGCGGCGGGCAGCTTGTCGAGGTAGTCGGTGAGGTTGTGGATGTCTTTTTCGAGAGTCGGCAGGTGCTCGTGGCCCGCTAGCTGGAGCACGCGAGCCAGCTCCACGAAGTTGGGCGCGTAGGTCTGGAGGTTGCGCAGGGCAATCTCGCCCATGCGCACGCAGGTGTCGGCCTTGAAGAGGTTGGCGCCGCCATACACGGTGTGCACGGGCTGGCGGTCGGGCCGGTCGCCGGGGTAGGTTTTCTGAAAGGCCAGGTTGGCCACGCCGAGCTGGTCGAGCAGGGCAGTGGTAGCGGTGTCCGGGAGACTGAGTTTCATAAGGAGGGGTAGGAAATAGAATCGTTCACGAGCCGCGGTACGTGCTGTAGCCGAACGGATTGAGTAGCAGCGGCACGTGGTAGTGCGTGTCATCCGTCACCACGAAGCAGATATCCACGAAGGGGTAAAACCCGGTGGTGTGCTTTTGCTCAAAATATTCCTGCGTAAAAAACCGGAGCTGGTAGGCGCCGTGCGCCAGCCTTTCTTCGGGCAGCAGCAAGTCGGCGAGGCGACCGTCGGCATTGGTGCGGCCGCGGGCAATTTCGCGCCAGCCGTCGTGCGTCCAGTCGTGCAGGACAATGGTAACGCCGGCTGCGGGCTGGCCCAGCGTCGTATCGAGTATGTGGGTGGTTATCTGGCTCATACGAGTAGTTTTTCGAGGCGCAGGCGCGTGATTTTGGCCTGCTCGCCCCTGGCAACGTGTATTTCCTGGCTCGCCTCGTGCGGCAGCCGCGTTTGCAGCAAAGCCAGCATCTCGGCGGCCGACTTGCCGGTGGCGCACACAATGAAGATGTAGCCAAACTTCTGCTCGTACGCGTCGTTGCCCGCCGCCAACGCTTCCAGCGTCGCCTGGTCGGCTTGCCGCACAGCGCCCTGCTCGCCCGCCGCCCAAGTGGCGGTGCTGGCAAATTTCTCCTTCAGCGCGTTCACATCGCCGATTTTGGGGTGGTGCGTGAAAGCCTCGCGCCAGTCGGTTTCCGTGAGGTTATTCCACACGCGCTCAGCCGCTTCGTAGAGCGCCGCTACCGAATCGAAAGGAAACTGCCCGTTCAGCGTAGTTACCCAGGCCGTGGCGCCGCAGCAAGTTGCTAGGGTTTTAGCACGGGCGGCGGGGGGTAGGGAATTAAGGTCAGCGAGGGTCATGGTAGTAGCAAGCGAAATAGTTATGGCGCTGAGCGAGTAAAGGAGCGCTGAGGCTGACTCTGGCGACGGGTCCTCTCTGCCAAGACTGCCCCTAGTGTCAGGGATGCGAGGGAAGTGGTTATGCAAAAAATCCATCCAGTGGTGCCGCCCATAGATAGTCCGCTGCTGATGCCTACCGCTAAGCCAGTAACGGCCGGCATTGCCGCAGTTTCGAGCCAAGTTGCTACTGCTGCCAAAGGGCTGGGATGCTGTATCATAGTACCGTTGGAAAGCGGTTGACGTTCTTGTAGTAGATGTACACCGACGGCTCCTTGCCGATAGAGGCGGCCCACTGCTGGCAGTAGGGCGCCATCCAAATAGAATCACCTTTCTTGACCGGATACCACTGCTGGTCAAGCATATAAATGGCCTGGCCTTGCAGGTACAGCAGGCCGTGCTCCATGATGTGCGTTTCCACCATCGGCAGGTTGCCGCCGGGCTGGTAGGTGAAGATGTTGACGGCCATGTCGAAACCCAGCTCGTTGGGCAGCAGCTCCTGGATGCGCAGCGCGTCGTCGTTCATGTAGATGGGCGCCTTGCTGTCATCCTTTTCGCCCCAGCACACGGCCGGCACGTCGTAGCCTGCCAGCGGCTCATACACCTTGTGGAAAGTCAGAATCTGCGTATTAGCCGTCGGGTTTTTGAAGGTATAGCTCTGGCCGATGGGTACGTACACGAACTTGCCCACCGTCAGAATGCGGCTGTCGTCGCCGATGGTGGCCTGCACCTGGCCCTGCACCACGTAGAAAAAAATCTGGCTAGCCTCGGTGGTGCCCGTCAGCTGGCCCGCGTCGGTGAGCGTGACGAGCGTTTGGCAGAGGCGCGCGCCCATCTGCTCGTTGATGATGACGTTGACGGTGCCGCCCGTCCAGCCGGGCACGTTGCTGTTGATGTAGCCGTCGGGCGCGATAATGGCGTGATTGCGCCGGGTGACGGAGCGGGTAGTCGAGCCTAGTTCCATGAGGTGGGGTAGGGAAAGAAGTTAAGGAGAAGCGTGAAAATCGGCGGTCGTTGCGAGCGTAGCGCGGCAATCTTTCCTGCACGCCAGGGTTACTAAACCAGGTGCCGAGGACGACAAGGAAAGATTGCCACGCTGCGCTCGCAATGACAAACGGATTATTCGTGCTTGTTTTTTAATTCCAATAAAAACCGCTCGGCTACTTCCAGTGCCGTCGCCACATCGGCCGCCTCCACGTTTTCCAACGGGTTGTGGCTGATGCCTTTGTAGCAGCGAATGAAGGCCATCGTGGCCGGCGCCACGGCCGAGGCGGGCACCGCGTCGTGGCCAGCGCCGCTCACCAGGCCATCGACCTCGTAGCCGCTGGCCGCGATGGCCTGGCCGAGCAGACGGTTTAGCTCCCGGTCGCAAGTCACCGGCGCGGTGTACTGCACCAACTGCCAATCGAGGCCTAGCCCACGCCGGGCGGCAATGGCTTGGGCTTGGGCTTGCAAGTCGGCGTAGGCGATGGCTAGCTGGCCGGCGTCGGGGCTGCGCAGGTCAAGGCTGTGGATTACCTGGCCGGGAATGACGTTGCTGGCTGAGTACGGGATACGCAGCTGGCCCACCGTGGCCACCAAGCCCTGGCCGTGGGCCAGCGCAAAAGCCTCGGCGGCCAGCACAAACTCGGCGGCGGCGGCCAGCGCATCCTGGCGCATGGGCATCGGCACGGTGCCGGCGTGGCCGGCCATGCCCTGCCACGTCAGCTCCACGCGCTGCTGGCCGGCAATGGCCATGACGAGCGCAATGGGCACCTTATTCTCCCACAGCACCGGCCCCTGCTCGATGTGCAGCTCAAAATAACCTAGCCACTCGGCAGGGGGTAGGGCGTCGGTGGCGAGGGTAGCGGCATCGCCGCCCATGTCAGCAATGGCCTGCGCCAGGGTAATGCCATCGGCGTCTGTCCTTTCCAAAAGGCTGGGTTCAAAGGCGCCAGTCACGACTTTGCTGCCCAGGTAAGTAGTGTGAAACCGCACGCCTTCCTCATCGCTGAAGGCAATCAGCTCCAGGTGGAAGGGTAGGGCAATTTGTTGACTGATAATATATTCGACCAAATCCAAACCCATCAGCACGCCCAGCGGGCCATCGTACTTTCCGGCATTCACCACCGTGTCGATGTGCGAGGCCAGCACGAAAGTCTTGGCACCGGGCTGCGCGCTAGCCCACCGCCCGCGCAGGTTGCCGATGCCATCGAGCCGGGTGTCGAGGCCAGCCGCCTCAAACCAGCCTTGCACCAAATCGCGCCCCCGCACGAAGGCCGGCGTGCCAAACCGGCGCGTGACGGTAGCGCCCGTGGCGTCTTCGCTGATGGCGGCCAGCTCGTCGATGCGAGCCAGAATGTGAGCGGTGCGGGCAGCGTAGACAGACATTTAAAGCTATTGTCAATTGGTAAAAAGCGGCTGGCAGTTATTCGGCAATGCTTGCTAAGTGCTGCCGGATGACTGCTAAGTGACAAATATGCGCCGCTAGCGGCTTAGCAGTTGCCCCCGGTTGAGATGCAGAAAATCGGGGTGCCGAAAAACCTCCTCGCCCGCCAAAAAAGTGTGCGTCACTACGCCCATCAGCTCGCGGCCGAGGTAGGGCGATACCTTGTGGCGGTGGTGCAGCAGCTGCTCAGTCACGGTGAAGGTGGCATCGGCGGCCAGCACCAGCAGGTCGGCGTCGTAGCCTTTGGTAATCTGGCCTTTGCGGTGGCTTTGGCCGATGAGCCGGGCGGGGTTTTGGCTGAGCCAGCGGGCCAGGTCGGATAGCGTGGCGCCGCGCTCGCGGGCGGCGGTCCAGAGCACGGGTAGGGCTAATTGGAGCGACGCGATGCCGCCCCAGGCGGTGGCAAAGTCGCCGCTGACCAGCTGCTTGAGGTCGGGCGGGGCGGGCGAGTGGTCGGTGGCCACAAAGTCGATAAGGCCACTTTGCAGCGCCTGCCACAACTGCTCGTTGTTGGCCCGCTCGCGGATGGGCGGCGCGCACTTGAACTGCGTTTGGCCATCGGCAATGTCCTCCGCATTAAAAAAGAGGTAGTGCTGCCCAGTTTCAACGGTTAGCGGCAGGCCTTGAGCCTTTGCCGCGGCGAGGGGGGGTAGGGACTCGGCCGACGACAAATGCACGATGTGTACCGGGCAGCGGTACTCGGCGCACAGCCGAATCATAAGTTTAATCGCCTCATCTTCCCAGCTTTTGGGGCGCGAGGCCAGGTAGTTTTGATACGAGCGTGTGTCGCCCTTTTTCCAATCGTCGTTGTCTTCTGATAGCTCGCAGTGCACCAGTAGGGGTAGGCCGTTGCGGGCCAGGATGGGCATCGCGCGCCGCAAATCGGCCTCCGTGGCATTCGGAAAATCGTCGATGCCCGAATGCGTCAAAAACGCCTTGAAGCCCAGCACACCGGCCGCGATGAGCGGCTCGATTTCGGCCGCATTGCCAGGCACAATGCCGCCCCAAAAACCTACGTTGGTGTGCAGCTGGCCCTGCGTAGCGGCTTGCTTTAGCTGCAGGTTGGCTACCGAAGTCGTGACGGGTGCCGAGTTCAACGGCATGTCTACCAGCGTGGTAAGGCCGCCGGCTAGCGCGGCGCGGGTGCCGGTGTCGAAGCCCTCCCAATCAGTGCGGCCGGGCTCGTTGAGGTGCACGTGCGGGTCGATGACGCCGGGCAAGATGGCTGCCTCGCCAAAGTCCAGCACCGGGCCGGCCACGGCCGCCTCGTAGGGTAGCACGTCGGCGATGCGGCCGGCTTGCAGCACCAGCAAGGCCGGGCGCGGGCCGGCGGGCGTCACAACGGCGGTGCTTTTTAGAAATAAATCGGCCATGGGCAAGCGTTGGCGCAAGTGATTGGCGACTATCTTGCCGCTCCTTTTTTGCCTCGCAATCTACACGCCGATGCCCATTAAACTCGCTGCCAACGCCTACGGTAAAAATGCGGTGCACCTGTCGCGCGTCATCCGCCACGCCGACCACCATGAGTTCCGGCAGGTGTCGGTGAGCGTGCAGCTAACGGGCGACTTCGAAGCGGCTCACACCTTGGGCGACAACTCGTTAATCTTACCCACCGACACGCAGAAGAACACCGTGTACGCCCTGGCCCGCGAGCACTTCACGGGCACCATCGAGGCGTATGGACTGGTGCTGGCCCGGCACTTTATCGCCCGCAACCCGCAGGTGAGTCAGGCGCGCATCGAACTGCTGGAGCACGGCTGGCAGCGCATGAATTTTGACGGCCAGGCGCATCCGCACGCCTTCACCGGCGGCGGCTCGGAGAAGCGCCGCGCCGTGGTCGAGCTGCGCGCCGACGGCACTTGCACCGTCTGGGCCGGCCTGAAGGGCTTGATGCTGCTCAAAACCGCCGATTCGGGCTTCGTGGGCTACCCCAAAGATGAGTATACGGTGCTGCCCGAAACCACCGACCGCATCTTGGCCACCGAGTGTGAGGCTGAGTGGGAATACACCAGCCCTACCCTCGATTTTGAGGCGCTGTACCAGAAAATCAGGACTGGTTTGCTGCGCACGTTTTCGGCGCACCAGAGCCTGTCGGTGCAGCACACGCTCTACGCCATCGGCGAAAATATACTGGAGGAAAATGCTGAGGTGAAAGAAGTTAGCCTCATTATGCCGAATAAGCACCACATCCCGTTCAACCTCACGCCCTTCGGCCAGGAGAACACGAATGAGGTGTTCGTGGCGACCGATGCGCCATTTGGCTACATCACCGGCACGGTGGTGCGGGGCTAAGCAGTAGCGCGAACTTTGTAGTTCGCGTCCTCGCGCCGTTCGCGTTCGTCCTTATGGCGCGAAGACGCGAACTACAAAGTTCGCGCTACTATTTCGCCATTTTCCTAAATGCCTACTACCCCCCGCGACCTACCTGCCTGGACACTAGCTGCCAACGCCCTGCGGGCCGGCCAGCCCGCTGCTTTGCTGTGCGTGGTGCGCAGTCAGGGTAGCAGCCCCGGCCGCCAAGGCTTCAAAATGACGGTGACGGCCGAGGCAGTGGCCGGCTCCATTGGGGGCGGTATTATGGAGCATAAATGGGTAGAGCTGGCCCGCGAACGCCTGCGCGCCGGCGACACTACCCCCCTGCTGCGCCCCCAAATCCACCGGCGTGAGGCGCCCGCCAACCGCTCGGGCATGATGTGCGCTGGCGAGCAGGAAGTGCTGCTGTGGCCGTTGAAAGCCAGTGATTTGGCAGTAGTGGCCGCCATCGAAGCCGCGTTGCAGCAGCTACGTGGCGGGGTCTGGGAGGTAAGCGAAGTCGCCGGCTTGCAACTGACTACCAAAGCGCCGGCCGGTTTTTACGCCTACCAGCCCGGCGCCGCCTGGCGCTACGGCGAGCAGCTAGGTTTTCGCGACCAGCTCGTCATTGTGGGCGGCGGGCACGTGAGCCTGGCGCTGTCGCAGTTGGCTAGTAATCTGGAGTTTGAAATAACTGTGCTCGACGACCGCGCCGACCTTCCCACACTGGCGGCCAACCACTACGCTCACCACAAGCACCAAGTTGAGTATGAGACGCTAAGCGTGCCGCTCGTCCCGCGCTGCTACGTAGTGGTGATGACCGTGGGCTACCGCACCGACATCGTAGTGCTCCGCCGCTTACTGGGCCACGCGTACGCCTACCTCGGCGTGCTGGGAAGCGCCACCAAAGTAGCCGAGTTGCGCCGCGTGCTTTCAGAAGAGGGTTTTAACCTAGATGGTTTGCGCGGGCCGATTGGGGTAGCGATAAACAGCCGCCTACCCGAAGAAATCGCGGTAAGCGTGGCCGCCGAATTGATTGCGGTGCGCAATGGCGCGAGCCAGAAAGCGCCTATTACAGCCCCATCAGCCGCCGCGCCGCGTCGATAATGGCCAATTCGGCCTGCCCGACGGGCTTTTGCGCGGCGTCGAGCTGCAGCTTGGCGGCAGCTTGCGCGGCGGGCAGCACCGGCTGGCCTTGCGCTAGCTGCGTAAGGCGCTGGCTGAGCAGGCCGGCTACAATGCCAAGCTGGGCGGCCAGCGGCGTGTATTCGGCCAGGCTAGGGCTTGCCGCAAACAAGGGGGGTAGGGCCTCGGTGGCGCGCTGCCAGCTGGCTACCTGGCTTTGCAAGCTGGCGAGCTGGCGCTTGGCAGCTGGCGAGAGGGTAGGGGCCGTGGCCGGAAACGTGGGCACCGCGATGCTGAGGCTGGCCACTAGGCTATCGGCTGTGGCGCCGAAGCGCCGGGCTACATCCGACTCGGCCGGGGCCACATCGACAAGGCGCGTCAGTGGCGTTTCGGTGGTGTACTTAAAGCCCTGGAAATGGCGCTTGTATTCCTTTACGGGCTCGATAAGCGCGGCCAAGGTTTGCAGGGCGGGTAGGGCGGTAGGGTAGGGCGCGCCCAGCTGGCGCAGCAGGGCGGCCGGCGCACGGCGGTGGCGCAGGCCCAGTGCCTCCAGCTCTTCACTCACGAAAGCCAGGCGGCGGTACATGTCGGGCACGTCTTGGCTGAGGGCGGCGGGGCTCCAAAGGCGCTCGGCCACGGCGGCGGCGCGCGGCCACACCCGGCTTTCGTAGATGACGCTATCGGCAAACTCGCTCCACATGGCCGCCTCGCCGCCCAGCACCCGGTTTTGCAGCGAGTCGGGAATGCCCTGGAGCGGGTCGGCAGTGTAGTGGCTGGCGGCCGAGTAGTAGAGGTCGAGGTAGTAGCCGTGGGCGCGCAGGGCGGGGTGGCCCAGGCGCACGGCGTCGAGCACGCCCTTGGGCCCGCGCCAGCTTTCCACCACGATGGGTGCGGGCAGGTCGGGGCCCAGTATCTCATCCCAGCCTATCATCGTCTTGCCCAGCTTCTGCACGATGGCCAGCATCCGGCGGTTGAAGTAGTTCTGGAGCTGGTGCTTGTCCACTACCCCCTTGGCGGTTACGAAGCCTTTCGCTTTCATAAAGGCCACAATGCGCGGGCTATGGCGCCACTGCCGGCCGTCGTTTTCATCGCCCCCGATGTGAAAGTATTTGTCCGGAAACAAGCCGCTCATCTCCGTCAGCACCGAGTCGAGCATGGTGTAAGTGCCCTCGCGGGTGGGGTCGAGGGCAATGTTGAGCACGCCCCACCTGATGGGCAGCGTCTTGAGCGAATCATTAGAGGCCAGCCGGGGGTAGGCCGTGAGCAACGCGCCCGCGTGGCCTGGCAGGTCAAACTCGGGTACTACCCGAATGCCGCGCTGCGCGGCGTAGCGCACCACCTCGCGCACCTCGGCCTGGGTGTAGTAGCCGGTGGCGCCGCCCACGGTGTGTAGGCGCGGGAAAAGCTTGCTCTCCACCCGCCAGCCTTGGTCGTCGCACAGGTGCCAGTGCAGCACGTTGAGCTTCACGGCCGCCATGCCATCGAGGTTGCG
This sequence comes from uncultured Hymenobacter sp., assembly GCA_964652535.1. Lineage (GTDB taxonomy): Bacteria > Bacteroidota > Bacteroidia > Cytophagales > Hymenobacteraceae > Hymenobacter. Next base: position 24,843 of record CAZZDR010000003.1, read on the forward strand.
CTTGATGACGGCCACCGGCAGGAAGTGGCGCGCTGGGTCTAGCATGAGCCCGCGCCAAGCAAAGCGCGGCTGGTCTTGGATATCGCAAAACTGCGCCCGCCAGCCGCGCGGTGTGCGCTCAATGACTTGCCGAAACGTGGCCAGCCCGCGCTGAATACCCAGCGGCGATACCGCCGTGAGGCGGGCGCCCGTGGCCGTGATGCGCAACTGGTAGCTTTCATCGGTCGAGGTGGCCGCACCCGTCACTTGGCGGTGCAGGGCTAGCAGCGGCGCCGTTTTGAAGGCGTAGTGCCCGGCCTGCCAGGTGGCCTGCGCCGGCACGGGCAGCAGCGGGCGCTGGGCATGAGCAGCGAAAACGGCCAGCAGCAGCGCGCAAGGTTTCACCAAATGAAAGAAGGTCTCGCGAAGTTTGCGTGCGAAAAAATCCGGCGTAACCTTTTTTAACCTAGCGAAATTTTGCGTGCTCATATTAGTCCTCTGGCCTTGAATTCCAGGTATTTATTAATGGTGTTCACCGTCAGTGCTTGCGGTGGGGTAAGGAGCGCCTGAATGCCGTAGCGCTGCAATTCGAGCACAATCTGGCGCTTTTCCTGCTGAAATTTTTCGGCGATGGTTTGATTATACACATCGGCTGTAGTAGTAGCTGGCGCGTCGAGGAAGGTGCGCAGCTCGGTGTTTTCGAAGAAAACGACCAGCAGCAAGTGCGCCTTGGCCAAAGCCCGCAGGTAAGGCAGCTGCCGTTCTAGGCCCTGCAAGGTTTCGAAGTTGGTAAACAAAATTAGCAGACTGCGCTGCTTAATCTTGGCACGCACCGTGGCGTAGAGGCGCTCGTAGTCGGTTTCGAGGTACTGCGTTTTTTGGCGGTACAGCACTTCCAGAATGCTGCGCAGGTGGCCCGGCCGGCGCTCGGCGGGCACCGTGGCGCCGGGCTTGTTTGAGAAGGTAATGAGCCCCGCCTTGTCGTGCTTTAGCAGCGCAATGTTGCTGAGCACCAGCGTGGCGTTGATGGCGTAGTCGAGCAAGCTCAGGCCTTCGAAGGGCATACGCATCACCCGGCCTTTGTCGATGAGGCAATACACTTGCTGGGCGCGCTCGTCCTGAAAGTGATTGACTACCAGCGTGTCGCTGCCCCCGCCGGCGCGCCGGGCGCTGGCCTTCCAGTTGATGGTGCGCGGGTCGTCGCCGCCAGCGTAGGGCCGGATTTGCTCAAACTCCATGCTCTGGCCCACCCGCCGAATGCGCTTCACGCCCACCTCCGTGAGGCGGTTGTGGATGGCCAGCAGCTCGTACTGCCGCATCTGCAAAAACGACGGGTACACCGGCACCACCCTACCCCCCGGCTCGCCCCGAAAGCGCCGCCGCACCAGCCCCAGCGGCGAGGCCGCGTACACATTCAGCGCCCCAAACTCGTACTCGCCGCGCTTGGTAGGCCGCAGCTGGTAGGTGATTACCTGCGTTTGGCCCGGTGCAATGCTCGTTTTAAACAGCACATCGCGCCGCTGAAACTGGTGCGGAATCTCGTCAATCACTTCTACCTGAATGCCGAAGCGGTAACGGCTTTCTAGGTACAGGCGTACCTCGTTGTCGTCGCCGTTCGAGAGCTTGTCGCCCAGCGCCCGCCGCCCAAATACCGGCGCGGTCCTACCCCCCACCGGCGCGTAAAGGAGCGCCGCGTCGAGCAGCGTCAGCAGTATGGCTCCGCCTAGTAGCACCTGCATCGGCCCCAGCAGCCAGGGCAAGAAGAAGGCCACCACGAAGCCCGCGATGAGCGCCGTAAAGAGGTAGAAAAAGCGTTTGGTAAGGAAGAAGCTCATGAATCTATTGCAGCATTAGTTCTCCGTTTGTCCTTGGTAAGCGCGACGAAGTAGAGCGCTGCAATCTTTCCTTCGCGTTAGGTTAGTGGTTCAACGACAAAGAAGTATTGCCGCGCTCTACTTCGTCGCCCTCGCAAGGATAACCTATTCTGTTGGCTATAAAACCCTACCGCGGCACCTCTACGCTCTGCACAATCGCCTTCACCACGTCATCGGTTGTGCCGCCTTCCATCTCGCGCTCGGGCGTGAGCATAATGCGGTGGCGCAGTACAGGCGCGGCCAAAAACTGCACGTCCTCGGGCGTCACAAAATCGCGGCCGCGTAGGGCGGCCAGGGCCTTGGCCCCGTTGAGCAGCGCGATGCTGGCGCGGGGCGAAGCACCCAGGTACAGCGCTTTGTGAGCGCGCGTTTGGCCCACGATTTTGGCGATGTATTCGAGCACGTTGGCCTCCACGCGCTGCTGGCCCACTTGCTGGCGCAGGGCGGCTAAGTCTTGGGCCGAGAGCACTGCCTGCACCTTATCGAGGGGCGTGCCGCCGAAGCCAGCGTGGTGGCCCTGCAAAATCTGAATTTCCTCGATTAGGGTGGGGTAGCCCACGGTTAGCTTGAAGAGAAAACGGTCGAGCTGCGCCTCGGGCAAGCGGTAGGTACCTTCCTGCTCCACCGGGTTTTGAGTGGCTAGTACTACGAAGGGCGTGGCCATACGGTGCTCCGTGCCATCCTGGGTCACGGTACGCTCCTCCATCACCTCAAACAGCGCCGACTGCGTCTTGGCCGGGGCGCGGTTTATTTCATCAATCAAAACCACACTGGCGAAAATAGGACCGGGCCGAAACTCAAAGTCACCCTGCGCCGGCCGGAAGATGCTGGTGCCCAGTACGTCGGCTGGCATCAGGTCGGGCGTGAACTGGATACGGCTGAACGGCACATCAAGTGTGCGGGCCAGCAGCTTGGCCGTGAGTGTTTTGGCCACGCCCGGCACGCCTTCCAGCAGCACGTGGCCATCGGCGAGCAAAGCCGTAAGCAGTAGCTCCAGCAAGTCTTGCTGGCCCACGATTACCTGGCCGATTTGCTGGCGCACTGCCTCGGTGCGCGCTGTCAGCTGCGCCAGGTCGGTGCGCGGGGCAAAGGCATTGGCTACTTCTTCGGGTGCCGGCGAGGGGGTAGGGCTGAACGGTGCGGAATAGGAGTCAGGTTCCATTAGAAAGTAGCGAAGCCAAGTAAATTTTTAAGAGAATAAAAGCGAACTGTGCGCAGTGATAGCGCCTATCTTGCGGCCTGAATAAATAGACAGCGAGTTGTTTTTTAGGCCAAAAAACTGCCTCTATTGTCCTTTAAAGGCACTTTATTAGGATAATACAATTTCGCAAAAAGCCGGTTTCTAAGTACAGTGCAAAAAAGCTTTTTCACCGGCTTTCCTGCTTGAAATCTTGGATGGCGCGACTCAAGATAAGCAGCTCGCGGTCGGTCACGGTCGGCGCGGTGCGGGCAAAATTGATGAGCCGCACCAGCTCGTCGATGCGGGGCCGCGGCACGCCAGCCTTCTGGCTTAGGCGCTCACGGAAAGCCTCGTCGGCCAGGTCAGGGGTAGGCTCGTGAAAGCGGGTGCGCAGGTAGTCCAGAAAGAGCGCCGTTTTCTTTTCCGCAATCCGGGCGTGGTTTCGCCCCTGCTGGTAGAGGCCCGCCACGGTGCGCGTAAACAGCAGCGTGGTATTGGGCAGCGGCCGCAGGGTAGGGATGACGCGCTGCCGCCGCCGGGCTTCCACCAGCACAAACAGCAAGCCTGTGGCCAGTAGCAGGTAGTAGGCCGTGCGCAGGGCCGGGTGGGCCAGCACCACGCGCAGCACCGACTGCTCGCCGGCGCGGCCCTGCTTCTGGTACTCATCCCACCACACGGGCCGGCCGGCGGGTAGCTGAGAGAGCGCCGCCAACCCGAAATCGGCGGTGCGGGGCCTTAGCAGCCAATAATTGCCAAAAGCCAGCGGCACCGAGCACAGGTAAAAATGCCCCCGCCCGTGGTCGAGCCGCAGCAGCACTGGCTGGCCCTGGGCATCGGTGGCGAGGGTAGCGCCGCGGTGCGCCCGCTGCGCCGTGAGGGCCAGCCGGTAGCCCACCGCTGCCGCATTAAACCAGTAGGGCGTGCTGCGCTGGCCCGCGCCGGCCAGGTGCAGCGCCACCGAGTCGCGCCGATTCAGGCCCGTGCCCAACACGCGCGGCAGCGTCGAGTCGGCTAGGAAGGTGCGAAAGCCCAACGTGTCGGCCAGCGAGCCTGCCCGGCGGCTTGTCGAAAAGTCCTCAGCCGCAATGAACACATCGTGGCCCTGCGCCACGAAGCGCAGCAGCGCATTTACTTCTAGTGGGCTGGCTTTAAATTCTTGGTTGATAAATATATAGTGCGCGCGAGTAGGGGGTAGGGCAAGCGACGACGCTTCCAGCTCGGCGGCGGCCTGGTCGTTGGCGGCGTCTACCGAGTCGTCGGCGAAAGTGACGTTGGTGGGGCGGCCGCTATGCAGTTGAGGTTCGTTACTGCCTAGCAGCTGGTTGAAGATGGGGAGGCGCACGCTCGCCACCGAGTCGGTGCCCAGTACCTGCGGCAGCACGTCAAACAGTGCGTAGGTGCCGTACGGAATCTTGTCCTTGCTGCTGAGGGTAGGCGACCAGTCGAGGGGCTTGGGGCGGTAATATTCGAGCGCCACGTAGCCCCCAAACAGGACCAAGATGCCGAGCAGATACCAGCGGAAGGTAGTCAAAGTGCGTAGCGGATTAACGGCCCAATAATTCTTGATAGATAGCCAAATACTCAGCTGCTGCCTGCGCCCAGCCAAACTGCCCAGCCTGCGCCCGTGCCTCGGCTGCTCGCGCCGCCGAGTGCTGCGCCAGACCAGCGGCCAGCGTTTGGCGCATCGTGTCGGCCGAAAAGTCGTCGAAATAATACGCCGCCGCGCCGCCCACTTCGGGCAGTGAGGTGAGGCGGCTCAAAAAAACGGGCTTGCCCAGCTGCATGGCCTCCACTACCGGCAGGCCAAAGCCCTCGGCCAGCGACGGCTGCAAATACGCCACGCAGTGCTGATAATACCAGGTTTTGTCGGCCTCGCTGATGCCGGTGAGCACCGTCAGGCGGTCGGCCACGCCGGCCTGGGCGGCGGCGGTGCGCATGGCCGCCACGTAGTCGGCCTCCGCAAAGCTGCCCGCGATAACCAGCTCGTAGTCAGTGCCCGGCAGCAGCGCGAGCAGGGTATGAAAATTCTTCTTCGTATTGATAGTGCCCAGCCCAAATAAGAACGGCCGGCACGGCGCGTAGGCTGGTGCGTGCCCGGCTGCCGGGGGGGGGAGGGCCTCCACGCCGCGCCGCACGTAGCGCAGCGGCTGGCGGCCGCGGTAGCCGAGCAGGTCGGCGTGGCGCAGCACATCCTGGCGCACAAAATCGGAGATAGTCACCAGGTAATCGGCCCGCTGAATGTTGCGCCTCACCATAGCCAGCTGCCGCACGTAGGTGCGCTCGTCGGGGTTTTCGTGCAAAAAATTGAGGTCGTGGATGGTCAATACCACCTTCGTGAGCGGGCTAGTGGGCACGTACCAGCTCAGCTGCGAGGTGGCGTGCCACAGCCGAAAGCTGTAGCTGGGCGGGTTCAGGTACTTGTGAAAGCTGCGTTGCGTGAGGTAGCGCACGCCCTGCTGCCCCAGCCCGCCCACCTCCCGGGGCGGCACGTAGCAGTAGAGCTGGTAGCGCTGGTTTTGGCGAATGAGCTCGTGGGCCAGCGGCACCACAAAGTGACTAAAGCCACTGTTGCGGTCTTTCAGCGGCTCACAGTCAAGGATAATACGGGGCAAGGACATCGGGCTAATCGGGGGCAGAAAATCAGGCGGGCTGGGGGCGGCCCGGCGCGGCCGTGCGCAGCTGCTGGGCTAGCTGCTGCTGCGCAGCCCGCGCCTGCTGGTAGGCCGCGGCGGGCACCGGCGCCTCGCCGTACCAGCTGTACTCAAACTGGCGCGTGAGCTCGGCAAAAGCTGTGCGAGCGGCGGGGTAACTGGCGGCCAGCTCGTGTAGGTAGCTCTGGTTGGTTTTGTCGGGCTGCCAGGCAATAAAGTCGCGGTCAGTAAGCTGCTTGAGCAGCTCCAGATACCCCAGGCGCAGCGCCAGGCGGCGGTTGCCGGTAGCCTCCGCCTGGGCAATGGCCTCGGCAAAGTTTAGCGCATGAATGTTCTCCTGCCCCGCCTCGTAGGCGAGGGGTAGGGCCCGCGGCGCTCGCCCAAAAGCCCGGGTGATATCCACCTGCAACAGCTTCAGCACCGCAAATACCAGCGTCGCGGCCAGTAGACCGTAGAAAAAAATATCCCAGGCGACCTTGCCACCCTTGCTGCTGGCCGCCGGAGTCAGCAAGTTCCAGAGCCAGCGCAGCAGTCGCTGCCAGATGCTGGATTGCGCCGGCTCTTCGCGCACCTCCACGTACTGCAGCTCGCGCTGGCCGCGCAGCTCGCGCAGGCGCCCGGCCGGCCGGCGAATAACGATTGGCGCCGTAGCG
>CAZZDR010000003.1:31279-43078 GCA_964652535.1 uncultured Hymenobacter sp.
GCGCAGCTCGCGCAGGCGCCCGGCCGGCCGGCGAATAACGATTGGCGCCGTAGCGGGGGGTAAGGGTGCCGCCGTGCTGGTATCGGTGCGGGCCCGCGCCAAGCGGTGCCACGCCGACGGCCCCTGCGCCAAAGCGGGGCCAGTGGCTAGCGCCAGCGCAAAGAATACGAGCAGAAACGGGTGGCGCATGAGGGATTTTTGAAGGCTTTTTGAAAACGCGGAGGGGGTAGCGTGCCGTTAATATTCACCTTCTTCGTCGGGTTGGTAGTGGCCCGACTGTGCTGTGGGTGCAGGCTGGCCCAGCTGGCTCACCAGCAGGCTGGTGCCTATGCCTTCCTTCTGCTCGGCAAGGTGGAAGTATTGAAAGCACAGCGCCAGTAGCGGCAGGCAATAGGTGAAAGTTAAACCGACTAAGTAAATGCTCTGCGCTACCAAAGTCAATACGTCGGTGCCCAGGCCCGCCAGGCCCAAAAACTGACCGGCCGTAAGAACATAGCTGGGTAAGGAAAACACCACGGAAAGCATGGATTGCAGAATAGAAACGACCACCACCAGCCCCCAGGTGGCCCACCATCGCCCCCTTATCAGCTGAAAGCAGCGGCCAACCGAAGCCAACACCGACAGCTCCTCAAACCACAGTACGGGCAGATACAAGCTGAGTGCTACGGCGGCATAAATCAGAAAGAGGTACGCGATGGGCAGCAAGATGCCCGCAAACGCAATAACCCCGATGCTACCCCCCTTGCCCGTGCCAAAGGCCCCCAGAAATACGAGTGAAACCAAACCGGCCACCAGCAGGCCCACCACGAGCGCCAGCCCAATAGCTTGCGCCACCCGCCCAAGCCGGGCGCGCAGTTCGGCCCATACCACTGCGGGTGTAACGGGCTCGGCAGCGGGCAGCCGCAGCCGGGCCCGCACGTAGGCATAGAGGGTGCCGGTAAGCAAGAAAACCCCTAGCAGTATGCCCAAAGCCCCCAGCCCCAGCCAGCCGAAATTCAGGAATTGAAAAGGGTTGTTGCTGCGGGCAGAAAAGCCGCGGTGGCTGAATACCGATTGAAAGGCTGAGTTGGTGAATATACCCAGCCCAATACCGGCGAGCAGTGCCACCGGCAACACAAAATATACCAGGCACTTGCCCAGCGGCCGCCAGTGCACGCCGATAAACTCGAAAGTGGCCGAAATCTTGGCCCCAAAATCACGCTCTTGCCAGAAGTCGGCGGGGGTAGTGTAAGCGTTTTTCATAAGGTAGCTATTGATGGTTAACCGATAATTAGTTGTCCTTGCGAGTCTGCGCAGCAAGCGCACCAGAACGGATTCGGAACGAGCCGTTCGAGTATCGTGCCAGCGCGCTTGCTGCGCTCATCAGGACAAACGGCGCTATGGCCTATCGCTGGTTATTCGCTACCCATTACCCGACGCTGCACTACCCGCGGGTAAATACCAAAATACCAGATAATAAACGCCGCCGAGCCGCCGATAATACTCAGGCTCAGAGCCACGGGCATTTCGGTGTGGCGCGTCACAAAGCTTTCTAAAAAAGCGGCCACCACGATGATGGGCACCAGGCCCAGCGCCAGCTTGATAGCGTCGCGCGCTGCGCGGGCCAGCGACTCGCGCCGCGCGTAGGTGCCTGGAAACAGCAGCCCACCGCCCAGAATAAACCCCGCCCCGCCGGCCAGCACAATGCTCGGGATTTCGAGCGTGCCGTGAATCCAGATGGTGAGCAGCGAGGGCAGCAGCACGTGCTCCTGGTAAAAAAAGTACTGGAACGCGCCCAGCATCAGCCCATTAGAGAAGAGCGAATACAGCGTGCCTACCCCCAGCGTGAGGCCCCAGGCAAAGGTGCGCAGCGCCACCAGCAGGTTGTTGGCCGCAATGCCCAGAAACATCACCGACGACCCGCCCGACTTGTAGATGGCCATCGGGTCGCCGCGCCGGATGTTGGCCAGCGTCTGGTTCACGTAGTCGTCGCCGAGCACCACCCGCACAAAATCAACATCGTAAGCCGCCGACAGCGCACCTAGCGCCGTGAACAGCACAAACAGCCCCATAGCCCAGGCCAGCGCCGCTTGGTGCCGAGCCACCACCAGCGGCACCTCCACAGCCCAGAAGTGCCCCAGGCGACGCGGCTGCTCGGCCTGGTTGCGGTAGAGCGACTGGTGCAGCTTGCCGGCCAGCGTGTTGAGGTAGGCCGTGGTGGGCGAGGCAGGGTAGAAGGTCTGGGCGTAGGCCAGGTCGTCGGTGAGGGCTACAAAGCGGGCAGCCAGCTCGTCGGGAGTGGTGGCCGGCCGGGCCTCATACTGCTGCCAGCGAGCCTGATTTTGACGCAAAAAAGCGGCTTCGCGCATAAGTCAGCGGGGTTTGGGCCTTAAAGATAGGCTGCGGCTGCAGCGCTACTCAGCGGGAGCGGTGTATTTTTCGTCTTCCTTTCTCTGCCCCGGCTCCATGGCGACCATTCGCATTCACACCACCCAAAACGTGACCCTCGAATACGAGGTCGCCAGCATCGGCGACCGTATCGTGGCCACGCTCATCGACTACCTCATCCTGCTGGCCTGGGGCGGACTGTGGACGGCGCTCTTCTTCGCCTTGGTTGCTGGCTATAAGGGGGGTAGCAGGACTACAGACTGGAGCAGCGCGTCCGGCATCATTGCTATTATCGTGATGGTTATTGTCGTCGCGCCCTACGTTTTTTACTTTCTACTGAGCGAAATCTTATTCAACGGCCAGACACTGGGTAAAAAAGCCCGCGACCTGCGCGTGGTGCGCCTCGATGGCACCGCGCCGCGCGTGGGCGACTACCTGCTGCGCTGGCTGCTGCGGCTGGTCGATTTCGGTTTTGGCGGCGGCTTAGTGGCTGTGGTGGCGATTGCCGCCAGCGGCAAGGGCCAGCGCCTTGGCGACATGGCGGCCGGCACCAGCGTCATCAGCCAGCGGCACCAGCCCACCATGCTGGCCGACCTGCCCAGCCCCGCCGCGTTGGCGGGCTACCAGCCAGTGTTTGCGCAAGCCGCCGACCTCAGCGACCACGATATAGCCCTGCTGCGCCAGCTGCTCAGTCGCAGTATCAAGCAAGGCAATTATTTGTTGCTCAACGAGACGGCCACTAAAATAAAGCAGCTGCTGGGTGTGCACACCGACCTGCCCGACGAGGTCTTCCTGCAAACTGTGCTGCGCGACCATACTTACCTGGCGGCGCAGGGGTAGGGCGCCGGGTGGCCGCGCCGGCCCGGCTAGCGCGTCTGCCCGCCGCGCGCCACGCCCATAGCTGTTACAGTAATGCGGTCGGTGTAGGGGGGTAGGCCGGCTGCGGGGGCCATTGACGACGCGCCTGGCCTAGGGCGGTGCTCCGCTAGCTGCATCTCAAAATGCACAGCCAGGTAAAAGCGGGCCGCCACTGCTTGGCCCCGGTACACCGCCGGAATCCAGCGGTCGGGCAGCAGCTGCAGCGCCCGCCACACCTCCTGGTCGCAGGCCGGCGACAAGCTGTGCTCGATGGAGTAGTGACTGGTGTGGCCGTTGGGTTCCACCACGTACGACAAAAGCATATCGCCCTGCAGCTGCTGTTGCAGCGCCGCCACGGGGTAGCGCAGCTGCGTTTGCAGCTCGTGCCGCCGGCCAGCGCGGCTGCCCATCGGGCCCGGTGCCCGGCTGGGGTGCACCAGCTGCCAGGCACCGCCCACTTGCAGCTCGTAGCGAGCAGTGTCGGGCCGGCGGTAGCCAATGCGGCTCGAATCGTAGTTCATGCGCAGTTCCAGCTGGCCGGCCTCGTCAAAGTATTCCCACACGCCCGTGGGCTGGCCCTGGCTCAGCGTGCCCCGCTCAAACGCGGACGAGCCGGCCGCTCGCTGGCCGAAAGCATTCGTACTGGCCGCAAGCAACGTAAGAACAAGTAAAAGCGGCTGATTTTTCATCCCGAATACTGACGTGGTAGAAGCTGCAAAATACTAGCCGCTAGCAAATAGCCCGCACAAAAAAGAGGCTTGCCCAGCAGTGGGCAAGCCTCTCAAAGCTAGCTAGGGGGTAGGGCCTAGTTGCGGGTCATTGCTTGGTTGGCCGACAGTTCCGACTGCGGAATGGGCCAGATGTAGAGCGGGTCAGTAGTTGGAATTTCTCGCACAATGCCTTTGGCCGGAATTGGTCTTAGCGTGCGCATCAGGTCAATATTGCGGAGGCCTTCGCCGATAAACTCGAAGCGGCGCTCCAGCAAAATGGCGTTAACTAGCTCGGTGGCCGAGGCAAAGGAGGTATACACGCCCGCCGGGTTGGAGCGGCCACGCACAGCATTGAGCAATGCTAGCGCCTGGGCATCAACCGTGCTGCTGGCGCGGGCGCGGGCTTCGGCCAGGTTCAGCATCACTTCCGCGTAGCGAATTACCGGCGCGTTGTCGGTAAAGGGTGCGCCGGTCGGGTACTTCTTGAGGAAGGTGCCGCCCGTGGTGGTGACCACAAAGTTGGTGCGCCGGGCATCGGTAGCCGCAAAGGCCGGGTTAGCCACGATACCGGTGGCCGTGTTCAGACTGTACTCGCCGTTGCCGCCCAGCGAGGCGGGTAGGTAATAGTAGGCTAGTTGGTTCTGGGTCCCGGGAGCGTCGTTGGCAGTGAAGGGAAACGACAGAATGCTCTCGCTAGTCGTTTGTGGTGGGGCGAACACGGCTGCGATCGAGGAGTTGAGGCCGTTAGCCACGCCCCCGTTGGCGGCCACGTAGGGCGCCTTGCTGGGCACAATCTTGGCGGCCTCCGTGCCAACCGAAGCATAGTTGCCCATGTTCAGGTACACGCGGGTTTTCAGGGCAATGGCCGTGTTGCGGTGCGCCCGCGTAGTATTCGTGAAATCGTCGCTATACGAGGCGGGTAGGTTGGTCTCCGCAAAGTTGAGGTCGGCCAGAATCTGAGCGTAGATATCAGCCACCGAGCTGCGAGCGAGCGAGTTATTGGTGGTGCTCTTCTCGGCTAGCAGGCGCAGCGGCAAGCCAGGCTTGCTGCCATTGCCATCGGCGTAGGGCCGGGCATACAGCTGCAGCAGCGAGTAGTAGCAGAGGGCACGCAACAGCCTGGCCTCGCCGCGGTACTGGTTAGCAGTAGTGGCGAAGGTGCTCGGAAAGGTGGGCGCCACAAACTTGCTGGCATTGTCATCGAGGCCTGCCAGAAATACATTTACCTGGTTGATGGCCTGGTATCCGTATATCCAGCAGTTGTTAACGTCGTTAGAAGAGGTCTCCGTTTCGGTGTGGTTCCACACCGTTGAACCCGTTACGGCGTTAGACGTGAGGTTGATAAACTCATCGGCTCGGATGTCGTTATAAAGCTGAAAGCGCCCGCCCAGGAAGTTGCCAACTTTGGTAAAAGCGTACAGGTTGCTCACCTGCAAGGCTACCCGGGTAGGGGTGTCAAACGCGACTTTATCGGAGAATTGAGTCTGCGGTACCGGGTTTAGCGCATCTTTCTGGCATGATACACTGCCCAACGCCAGCAGGGCAGTAGCTGCTACGGCGGCAAAAGGTTTTCTAACTATGAGTTGCATAAAGAAGACGAATTAAAAGCCAACAATCACCCCGGCCGTGTAGGTGCGGGCCTGGCCCACCGAGTTGCGGTCGACGCCAGGGGCGGTGTTCTGCGAGCCGTTGCTCGAGATTTCGGGGTCACTGCCCGTGTAGCGGGTCAGCAGCACCAGGTTCTGGGCTTGCACGTAAATGCGGGCGCTAGCCAGCTTCACGCTGGTTAGCATATCCGACTTAAAGGTGTAGCCGAGCGACAAGTTGCGCAGGCGCACAAAGTCACCTTTCTCGATGTTCGACGACATCACCAGTGCCGAGCCGTTCGATACGTTGTCGCCATACACCACGGCAGGGTACTGCACGTTGCGGTTGGTAGGCGTCCAGTGGTCTTTGATGTCGGCCGCGTTGTTCCAGAAGCGTTGGTCGTGCAGGCCGGCCTTGGTACCGTTATAGATATAGTTGCCACCCGAATACTGGATAAATACGCCCAGGTCAAAGCCCTTGAAGGTAAAGGTGTTGTCGAGGCCACCGTAGAAGGTAGGTAGCACCGGGCCGTAGTAGCGGCCGTCAACCAGCTGGCTGGGAGCCGTAGCTGCCCGGCCGTCGAGGGTAGTCCAGGGCACAGTGGCCAAGTGCTGGTATTGCACCACAGTGCCATCAGCTTTTTGAATCATGCGGCGGCCGTTCTCAGGGTTCACGCCCACCGAAGGCACTGCCAGGATGGAGGCTACTGAGCGGCCAGCGGTAGTATAGTTTACCGTTTCGAGGCCCGAGGTAGCTCCGCTCACGTAGGGCAGCCCGTCAGCCAGGGTCAGCACTTCGTTCTTCAGCGTGGTCAGGTTGGCATTGATGGTCCAGGTAAAAGGCTTGTTCTGGATGGCGTTGAAGCGTACACTGGTTTCAAAACCTTGATTCAGCATCGAGCCTACGTTGGCTGGGATAGAGCTAGCATAAGAGCCGGGGCCGCTGCCGCCAGGAATACCCAGCGATGGGGCCACCGGTACTGGCAGAATCAGGCCGTTAATCAGGTTGCGGTAGTAGGTTGCCTCCACCGTCAAGCGGTCCTGCAAAAAGCCCATGTTCAGGCTGATGTCGGTCTTGCGAGCCTTCTCCCAGGTGAGGGACGGGCTAGCGGCCTGCGCGTAGTAAAGGGTCGGATTCGCAGCGTACAGGCCCGAGCCGTACAGCTGTAGAGAGGCAAAGTCGTCGATACCCTGGTTGTTGCCTACGGTACCGGTGCTGGCCGAAATCTTCAGGAAGCTGAGCGTATTGTTGATGCTCGAATTTTTCCAGAAGTCCTCCTCCGAAATAATGTAACCTGCTGAGCCACCGAAGAAGTTACCCCACTTTTGGGCCCAGGCCGAGTAGCCGTCGCGGCGTGCGTTCAGCGAAAGCAGGTATTTGTGGTTGTAGTTGTAGTCGAGACGGCTGAAGAACGACACCAGGTAGTTCTGGCTGGCAAAGTTGCCCGAGGCTGCGATGTTGGTAAAGTTGCCCTGGAAAGTAGTGAAGAAGGGGTCGGCTACGATGGTGCGGCTAGCGCCCCAGCGCTGCTGATCCACAAACTGCTGCTCGTTGCCCAGCACCAAGCTCAGGTTGTGCTTTTCGCCGAAGGTGTGCGCATAGCTGGCTGTGTTCTGCCAGTTCGTAAGCTTGTTGGTGCGGTAGTAGTTGTCAGCTTCGCCCTTGGTCGAAAAGCCGTCACCAGCCAGGGCCGTGTAGAAAGCCTTATCCTCAAACGAGATATTGTTGATACCCAGATTGGAGCGCAGGTGCAGGCCCGGCAGGGGCTCGGCATCAGCGTACACGCTACCCTGAACCTGGCTGGCATCCGAGGTGAAGTAGTTGTTGTCGAGGTCTACTACTGGGTTGTAGTAACCCGGTAGCAGCGGAGTGTTGTTGTTGGGGTTGAGGTTAGCGCCCGGCCCAATGCCTGCCCCGCTCGTATTATAGGTGCCATCCAGGTTGTAGGCGCCCACGTTGGGGGGCAGCACCAATGGCAGGCGGCCTAGGCCGCCCGTGCCAAACGCCCCGCCCGAAACCGAGCCCGAGTTGGGCGACAGGTTGTGGGTGAACGAGTAGCTGAAGCGGGCACCCACCGTGAGGCGGCTAAACACCTTGTGGTCGATGTTCATGCGGCCCACATAACGCTGAAACTCATTCTTTTTCAGCATTCCGCGCTGATTGCTATAGTTTACCGACGCGTAGTAGGTTGTCTTTTCGTTGCCGCCCGAAAAATCCAAGCTGTGGTTGGTCGATACGCCATTGCGGTAGATATAGTCGTACCAGTGCGTATCAATAAGATTGTTGTTGGCGTCGTACGAGGGACGGAAATAGTCAGTCGTTGGAGCAGCCAGGCCACGGTTGGCAAACAGATTGCGTACGGCCTCATTCTTGATGCTTATGTAGTCCTCGGCGCCGAGCATGTTGAACAAGCGTACCGGTTGCGTAAGCCCCGCCCAAAAGCTGTAGTTGAGGTGGCTCTGGCCGGCCCGGCCGCGCTTGGTAGTTACCACGATCACGCCGTTGGAGCCGCGTGAGCCGTAGATGGCCGTCGAGGCAGCATCCTTCAGCACTTCCACGCTCTCAATATCGTTGGGGTCGATGCTAGCCAGTGGGTTGTTGGGCACGCTGCCCACAGCTGAGTTATTACCCGTAAATGTCGGAATACCGTCAATGACCACTAGCGGCTGCGAACTCAGGTTGAGCGAGCCCAGACCCCGAATACGGATTACAGGCGGGTTGTTGAGTACCCCGTTTGGCGTAGTAATGTTGGTGCCGGCCGCTCGGCCTTGTAGCGCCTGGTCGAAGCTCTGCACTGGTAGGTTAGCAATTTGCTTGCCGCCCACTGTGGCAATGGTACCAGTTATCTCGCGGCGCGCCTGAGCAATGCCGTAGCCCACTACTACTACCTCATTAAGGCCGGTTTGGGCAGTAGCCAGCGTGATGTTTACCGTCGGCTGGTCGCCGATGGCCACCTGCTTGCTTTCGTAGCCCACATAAGAAACAACCAGGGTAGTAGCTGAAGCTGGTGCTTGTAAGTCGAAGCGCCCATCGACGTTTGTAGAGGTACCGAGCGATGTGCCTTTCACCAGCACGGTGGCACCCGGAATAGCGGCACCATCGCTTCCCTTTACCGTGCCCGTTACGGTGCGGGTCTGGGCCTGTAGGTCAGGCGCCAGCAGCACCAAAACCAGCGAAAAAAACAGTAGTAAGAGTCTCTGCATGGGTATGAATTTGTTTGAAAAATGTTGGGTATTCTGACGAAATATAGTGGCCGGTATCGAGTCGCAATTATTTTTGGGATGAGAAAATGATAAAGAAAAATTAATTTATTGATAATAAGCTTCTTATTCACTGAGCGGATGCTTGTGTTTTGATCTATTTCACTGGGTTAATTGCTAGGCAGGTTATTTATAAATTGGATAAATACCTGTTTGTCAGTTGGTAATAAGGCGTGTTTTTTGCTGTTGTAGTAGGGCTCGTGTTAACCCTAGATAATGTCATTGAGTGATTACTTACTCATTTGAAAGTCAGATACATAAAAAGAGACCAACTCCGTGCGGAGTTGGCCTCTTTCAAGCCGAAAAGGGGGGCAGGGCTAGCGTCCCAACAGTACAGCTTGGCGCGTGCCAGCGGGCTGGCCATCGAAGCTGAGGCGGAAGAAATAAACGCCCGCCGCCTGGCTCTGCCGGTTCCAGCGAATAGTTTGGGTCCCGGCGGGCAGCTGGCCAGCATCTACCTTGCTCACCACACGGCCTAGGGCATCGGTTACTTGTAGCTCAACGTGCGCCGTGCGAGGCAAGCCAAAGCTTAGGCTAGCCATATCGGCCAAGGGATTAGGGTAGAGGCCAAAATTGGTAGCCAGCTCGGCCGGCCGGGCTGCCGTAACCACGCCCGTAGAGGCCGCAATGGCAATGTCGCGGGCCGCAATGCCGTTGCCGATGGCGCCCACCAGCGTAGCTGCGCCAGTGGTCAGGCTCAGGGTGTAGAGCGACGTATTGGCCGAGGTGCCGGTATTGGCCACTAGGTACGCCATGTTCATGCCTGCCCCAGTGCTATAAATGTCGAGGTCCACATTGGGGGTAGTAGCATTCACCGTGATGCCCGAGGCACCTATGCTGTTTAGCGTGCCGTCATTGGGTGGCGCTTGGGTGTTGAGTGTATTCAGCACCTCGTCGTAGTCGTAGAGGGTAGTGCCCGAAGCGGCATTTGCCCCCATAAAGCTGTTGGTATAAGCCACCGCTCCGATACTGGGCGTGCCGCTGGCGTAGGCCAAGTTGCCATCGGTAGCCGAGATGGTACCATCAGTAGGGTTGAGGCGGTAGTTGGCGCGGTTGGCCCCTACCACCCGAATGCGGTCCACGGTGGGGTTGAAGTCAAACCCAATACTGCCCGAGCCCAGCTCCAGCCGCACGGCGGCGCCTACGGCCGAGGCTACCCCCGTCACCGAACTAAGTGCGTAAATCTGCGCATTGGCCACGCCTGTGGCAGCGGCAGCATTGTACCCCAGCGCGTACAGCGTGTTGGTTGCGGGCCGTACATCGAGCCCCACAAGCGTTTGAGTAGCATCGACCCCCGTGACGCCCACTGACGTGCGAATACTGGTCGGCAGCGCCGTATCGAAGGTCAGCAAATTGGTGCCGGCCAGTGCGTAGGCCAGCTGGCCCGTTACGGCCGGCTGCGTAGCGGGCCGGCTGATGGCAAAGGCAATATCAGTAACCAAGCTGCCAGCTGGTCCCACTGTTCCCACGGCCGTTAGGTTGTTGCCCGTGATGAAGTCTAGAGTATAAAGCTGCGTGGTGGGCGCGGCGGCCGTGCCAGTGGCGATGGTGAGGTAGGCCCTGTTGGTGCGGATAGTGGGGTCAAAATAAATATCCAAATCCGTGGCCAGGGCAGTAGCGGTGCTCACCGGAAGTGCGGCGCGGCTATTAAGCGTGCCGTTGTTTGGCGGGTCCTGGGTAGTGTAGCGGCTGTTAGCTTCGTCAATGTCATATAGCACCGTATTAGTTGCGCCAATGAAGGAGTTGCCGTAGGCCACGGCTCCCACGCCGGGGGTTTGGGCAGCGTTAGCATCGGTGGTGGCATAGGCCAAGTTGCTATCAGTAGCTGCCAATGCCCCGTTGTTAGGATTCAGACGGAAGTTGGTGTTGTTGCTGCCCGTCACCCGAATGCGGTCCACAGTCGGGTTAAAGTCGAAGCCAATGCGGGCCGGGTTGGTGCCTAGGTTTAGCATAAGCAGCGGGCCTACAGCCGTCAGCACCCCTGTGGTCACGTTCACGGTATAGAGCTGCACCTGCGTGGTAGCCACGACATAGCCCAGTGCAAATACTTGGCCGGTGTTAGGCCGGCTATCCAACCCTACTAGGGTTTGGCTATCACCTAAGCCAGTAATGGCCGCTGTAGCCGTGAATGTACCCGGCGCCGTAGCCGAGAAGGTGACCAGACTAACTACCGTGGAATTGCTCGTTGTAGACAGCCCGTAAATAGTTTGGGCTGTGGCGGGCAGCGCGGTGGACCCGGCCATCAGCGCGCTCAGCGCGAGGTTGTTGCGGATTTTTGACCAGCGAGTAAAGTGTGTTAACATGAGCAGGGTAAAAGTGAATGGAAAAAGAAGATAAAATGCTTGGCCGCGCCTACCGCCCGGCCCGCTATACCTACGCCCTACCCTCTGCAATTGGATGAAGTTAACATGAAATTTAATCAATATTTAATCCGGGTGACTTAGTAAATATGCTGTTAGATAATGAGTTAACGTGCAGCTGAAATAAAGCTAAACCCGTCAGTAATTTGTGATAACTCAGTGGGTGTGGGCCAAAAAAAGTAGCCGCTCCTTGCGGAACGGCTACTCATTAGCAAAAGCACGCGGGGCCTACCCCGCCGCAATGGCCTTGCGGCGGCTAGGTTTGGTGGCGGGTTGGCGCTCCTCGCCCTGGGCCAGCAGCTCGTCGTCGCGCTCCGTCTTTTTGGGTATCCAGTTCAGGCCGTACAGGTCCTTGCGGCGGTCGCGCAGGTTGCGCACGGCACCGCTGGTGTTCAAGTCTTTCAGCAAGTCGAGGTCGAGGTCGGCAATGAGCGTCATCTCCGTATTGGGGGTAGCCTCGGCCACAATGGCGTCGTGCGGAAACGCAAAGTCGCTGGGGCTGAATACGGCCGACTGCGAGTACTGAATATCCATGTTCTCCACGCGCGGCAGGTTGCCCACCGAGCCGGTAATGGCCACGTAGCACTCGTTTTCGATGGCGCGGGCCTGGGCGCAGATGCGCACGCGCTGGTAGGCATTCTTGGTGTCGGTCCAGAA
>CAZZDR010000004.1:0-17363 GCA_964652535.1 uncultured Hymenobacter sp.
TATACCATTCGGCCCCACGGCCCGGCGGTAGGCACCGAGTGCGCTACGATGAAAGCCTACGTGCGCACCTAGGCAGACACTGCGGAAGGTGAGGCTGCGCCCCGGGCGGCTAACTTCACCGGCACTACCACTTAGCAAAACGTATTTTACCGTGTCTGACTTAGTAACTCCTGACAACGCGGCGGCGGCTCGCGCGCAAACCATTGTTGAAAAACTGCTGCACACGGGCACCGTGGCCGTCGATGAGCTCGCCACACAGTTTGGCGTGTCGGTGGCCACCGTGCGGCGCGACCTGATAGAGCTGGAGCAGCGTGGCCGCTTGCGGCGCACCCACGGCGGTGCCGTGCCCCGCGAGCCGATGCTCTACGAGCCCTTTCGCTACGATTCTAGCTTCCACGAGCAGATTGACCGCAACCTGAACGAAAAGCGCCGCATCGGGCTGGCGGCCGCCGCTCTCATCCAGCCGGGCGAAATTATCTCGCTCACAGCGGGCACCACCACCACGCAGGTCACGCGCAGCCTGCGGCCGGGAGCGAGCGTGACCATCGTTACCAACACCGTAAACGTAGCCATGGAGCTGAGCCACCGCAACGACGTGCGCGTGTTCGTGACGGGGGGCTTCCTGACGGGTGGCTGGTTTTCCCTGGTGGGGCCAGCCACCACTCAGGCGCTCAGCCAATTCTTTGTCGATAAAGTCTTTATTGGCGTCAACGGCATCGATGCCCAAAAAGGTCTAACGTCGCTGCACCCCGAAGAAGCCGCTGTGATACAAGTAATGGTGCGCCAAGCCAAGCGGCGCATCGTGGTGGCCGACCATACCAAGCTCGGTACGGTCGCCACCTCACTCATCTGCCCCACTGCCGAGGTGCACCAGCTCATTACCGACACGGGCGCCACCGAGGCGCAACTAGCACCTTTTCGCGAGCTCGGCATCGAGGTGCTGCTGGTGTGAGACCTACCGCCGCCTACCCCCCTCTACCACTACAAAGGGGGGTAGGGCGGTTGCGCAACCATCACCGCGCAGAGCCTTTGTTCTAATTGCTAACCTTTTCCCACCCTGCTATGCATTCTCAAACCGCACCCAATCTTCCATTCCGCGAGGCGGTGACCGGACCGCCTAACCCAGGCGGTAGCGCCGGCTATGTGTACCTGATTGCGGCCGTGGCAGCGCTGGGCGGGCTGCTCTTCGGGTTCGACACAGCCATTATCAACGGCGCCTTAGTCTTTTTGAAAAAGGACTTTAACCTCACTGATGCCCAAACCGAGCTGGCGGCGAGCAGCATTTTGTTCGGGGCAGTGGCAGGCGCGGCAGTAGCGGGCTGGCTTACCGACCGCTACGGGCGGCGGCGTCTGCTATTCGGGGCGGCTGCGCTGTTTACGGTATCGGCGCTGGCGGCGGCAGTGCCGCGCACGCTCACTGAGTTTGTGGTGGCGCGGTTGGCCGGTGGGCTAGCGATTGGGGTGGCTTCGCTGCTGGTGCCGCTCTACATTGCCGAGATTGCCCCGGCCCGCATCCGGGGCCGGCTAGTGACGCTCAATCAGTTGGCCATCGTCACGGGGATTTTACTGGCCTACGTGGCCAGCTACTACCTGGCCGAGCTGGGGCTCGCGTCGTGGCGCTGGATGTTTGCGGTGGCCGCCGTGCCATCGCTGCTGTTTATGGTCACGCTGCTGCTAGTGCCCGAAAGCCCCCGCTGGCTACTGGGCCAGGGCCGCGACGCCGAAGCGCTGGGTACCCTCACCCGCCTCAACGGTTCAGTGGCCGCCGCCACTGAGGCCGAGGAAATCCAGACCGCCCTGGTTGCCGAGCGGGGCGAGGCCGCTAGCCTACGCCAGCCGCGCCTGCGCCGGCCGCTACGCATTGCGGTGGTGCTGGCCGTGCTGCAGCAAATCACGGGCATCAATACCATTCTCTATTACGGCTCCCTTATCCTCACCGAGCACAGTGGGCAGAGTGCTACATCGGCCATCGGGGCCAATGCGCTCATCGGGGGCATCAACTTCGCGGGCACCATCGTGGCGTTGTTCGTTATCGATCGGGTAGGGCGCAAGCCGTTGCTGCTCATTGCCTCGGGCGGGATGGCGCTGGCGCTGGGGGCGCTGGTGGTGGCGCTACAGCTGCACGCGCCCGGGCCGTGGCTGCTGGGGCTTATTATGTGCTACGTGGCCTGCTTTGCGGTGGGGCTGGGGCCGGGCGTGTGGGTCGTGATAACCGAGATTTTCCCGAATGCCGTGCGAGGCCGGGCAGCCTCGCTGGCTACGGTGGCCTTGTGGGCCGCCTGCACACTTATCTCGTTCACCTTCTTATCGTTGGTCAAGGCAGCAGGCCTGGCGGGCGCGTTTGGGCTGTATGCGCTACTTTCGGCTTTCACCTTTGGCTTTGTGTGGCGCGCCGTGCCCGAAACCAAGGGCCGGACGCTGGAGGAGATAGAGCAAAAATGGCAGTAGGGGAGGAGGCCGGCTAGCAACTCCGTTGATAAAACCTGCTAATACGTTTAAGCACTGCGCAGCTTTGGAGTTCCTTGGCAGCGATTCTTTTTCTAATTAAACCCGTCTCATGACCTCGCCTGATGCTTCGCTGTGGAATGACTTTCTGGCGGGCAACAAGCAGGTGTTTGAGCGCATTTTTTTGGCGCATTACGATGACCTGTTTCGCTACGGCATGCGCCTGGCGGGCGACGAAGAGGTAGTAAAAGACTGTATTCAGAACTTGTTTCAACGGCTCTGGCAACGCCGCAAGGCACTCGAAACTGTCACGGAAATCAAGCCTTATTTATTCGCCGCGCTACGCCACCACCTCACCGACGAGGCGCGGGCCCAAAAGCGCCGCACGGCCCTGCAAACTGGCTATCCGACGGAGGTAGAAGTAGCCGTGCATTCGCCCGAAGACTTTTTAATTGCCCAGCAGCTTACCAGCGAGCAACAAGCCCACTTGCTGGCCGCTCTCGGGCAGCTCAGCAACCGGCACCGCGAGGCCTTGTACCTCAAGTTTTTTGCGGATTTGGCTTACGAGCGCATTGCCGAGATTATGGGCCTCAACCAGCAGTCGGTACGCAACCTAGTACACCAAGCTATCAAGCGGCTGCGCCAAGTACTACCCCACCCACTACTGCTGCTTTTGAACGGATTATTTGCAAATTTTTTGCTAGGCTGAGAATCTGCAAATGAAGTAATTGTAAAATTATTTCAAGAAATTTTCGCAAAGAATAGAGTACAAATACAACCTTCGCTCGTGGTCAAGAAAAGGCAGGTTACTACGCCTTGCTCGCCTATGGATTTCACGAATTACTCGGTTAATGACTTCGTAGCTGATGAGTCGTTTCAGGCCTATGTGGCCGATGCCGACTCGGCGGCGGGGCGCTTCTGGCAAGAGTGGCTAGCCGCCTACCCCGCCCACCGAGCTGACGCAGACCAAGCTTACGCCTTGGTGCAAGGCCTGGGTCCCGGCCAACTGTACCCGGTGCCGGCTGGCCTCAAGCAGCAGGAGTTGCTACGCCTGCGGCAGTCGCTGCAAACCTCTAGTCCGCTGCCCCGGCTGCGCTGGCAGCGGCGCACGCGGCTGCTGGTGGGCACCTCGGTCATGGCTGTGCTCGCCGTGGTGGGCTGGTGGCAGTGGCCAGCTACTACTGGCCCTACCGTGCAGTACCTCACCGGCCCCAACCAGCAGCGGACCCTTGCCCTGCCCGATGGCTCGGTGGTAGTGCTGAACGGCAACGCGACGCTAACCACGGCCGCCCACTGGACCGCCACCACGCCCCGCGAAGTGTGGCTGACGGGCGAAGGTTACTTCCGGGTGACGCACCGGGCGGCCCCAGCCGTGCGCGACATTGCCGCTGCCCCAGCCAGCGCCAAGTTTGTGGTGCACGCGGGTGGGCTCGACATTGCGGTGCTCGGTACCCGCTTCGATGTAAACAGCCAGCCGACCGGCACCAAGGTCGTGCTCAACTCGGGCAAGGTTGCTGTGGACCGCCACGCCTGGTTGACCCGCGAAAACCTGCTCATGCAGCCCGGCGACCTTGTCGAGACCTCGACGGCCGCGCCGCACCTAGCCCGGCGACATGTGCAGCCCGCCCTGTACTCGGCCTGGACCCAGGGTGAGCTGCGCTTGCAGCAAACCTCGGTGCGTGCCATTGTGCAACTGCTGCGCGATGCCTACGGCTGGCAGGTGGTCGCTACCGATTCGGGCCTGCTGAATCAGACGCTCACGGGTATCCTACCCGCCAATACTCCTGACCTGCTCCTGCCCGCCTTGGCCAAGACCTTGGGCGTGCAGGTAACGCGCACTGGCAACGTCGTGCGCTTTCAACCCCTGGCCCAGTAACGCTGGTCCTAGGTTCTTGCTGTTTGCTTTTCCTCTATTTTTCCCACCCATCACATGGCAAACTTTACCCGTTACGTGCGTTTGGCACTGCTGCTGGGCGCCGTACCCAGTGGCGCCAGCCGGGCCCAGGGGGCCCTGGCCCTTGCTAGCCAAAACCCACGCTCACCAGTGGCTTCGGCCCGCACCTCGGCCTCGGTCCAGGTACCGCTGGAAACCTTTATCCAGGAGCTACAAACCACCTACAAAGTCAATTTCCTCTACCGCAATCAGTTGATAAGCGGTCGGTATTTGGCTAAGTCCCACCCCACCTTTAGGTCGCTGCCTGAAGCGTTGCGCTACGTGACCCAGCAGAGCGGTCTGGAGTTTGAGCTACTAAAGGAGGGCCTGTACGTTATCGTGCCCAAGCCTACGGCTAGCGCGGCGGTGCCTGCGCTGGAAGAAGCAATGCCAACGTTGCTAGCCTCGACCACGCCGATGGCTGGGACCACGGCCCGGCCGCTACTCCTGGCCGACGTGACGATTGCCGGCCGCGTAACCGATAATAAGGGGGTAGGGCTGCCGGGCGTCACCATCGTGGTAAAAGGCACCTCGCAGGGCGCGACTACTAACCCCGACGGCAACTTTAGCCTGCAAGCTCCCGAAAATAGTGTGCTGGTTTTCAGCTTTGTGGGTTACGCCCGCAAGGAAGTGCCCGTGACGGGCGCCACCAGCAACCTGGCCGTGTCGCTCGCCGATGAAACCCAGTCGCTGAATGAAGTGGTGGTAGTGGGGTACGGCACCCAGCAGCGCGCCAACGTGACGGGCGCCATCAACACCGTAACCAGTGCCACGCTCGAAAACCGACCCGTCACCAACGTGGCGCAGGCCCTGCAAGGCTCGTCGCCCAACCTCACCATTCAGCAGAATAGCGCCGAGCCGGGCGCAGGCTTAAGTATCAATATTAGGGGGGTAGGGACGCTCGGCAATGCGTCTCCCTTGATAATTGTGGATGGCATTGCGGGCTCGCTCAACGCGATTAACCCCAATGATATCGAGAGCGTAACGGTGCTCAAGGACGCCGCCTCGGCCGCCATTTACGGCTCGCGGGCCGCCAACGGGGTGCTGCTGGTAACGACCAAGCAAGGCACGCTCAACCAGAAACCAGTTATCAGCTACAACACCGTGCTGGGCTACCAGGCGCCCAATTTCCAGCGTAAGCCCGTGACCGGCATCCAGTTTATGGAGCTGAAGAACGAGGCGCTGGTCAACTCGGGGCAGGCGCCGCAGTTTTCGCCCCAGCAAATACGCGACTTTGCCGCCCACGGCGACTACGACTGGCAGCTCAACCAGGTGCTTAGAAAGCAAGCTTTCCAGCAAAATCACAACCTCAGCGTGAGCGGTAGCTCGGGCAAAACGCGCTACTTAGTTTCTCTGGGCTATGTAGACCAGAATAGCCTGTTTTTTGGTGACAATTACGGCTTCAAGCGCCTCAACGGCCGCCTCAACCTCACGACGCAGGTGACGGACCGGCTCAAGCTGGGCGCCATCGTTTCGTATGCGCACGTGGGCACCCGCGAGCACGCCTTCGATTCGCAGTGGATTATCAGCGATGCCGCCCGCATTCCAGTTATCTACCCCATTCAAGACAACCAGGGCAACTACGTGACGCCGGCCACGGCCAGCGACAACTCGGTGAATCGCCTACTGAACGGCGGCTTGCGCACCAACTCCAACGACAACGTCTTTGGTAACCTCAACGCTGAGTTTGAGATTGTGAAAGGCCTGCGGCTGCGCGGCTTAGTGGGTGGCGACCTGTGGAACTACCAGAACGACGAGTTTACGCGCAGCTTGCAGTACGTGACGCTCGACGGCTCGCCCACGGCGGGCGGCGACGGCAACAATTCGGTGCAGAACCGCAACCAGCGCACGCTGCTCACCAACTACCAAGCTACCCTCAACTACGACCGCACCTTTGCCGACAAGCACAGCGTGCAGGCGCTGGTGGGCTACTCGACCGAGCATTACACCGACGACCGCCGCGGCATTCACGTCATCAATGTGCCAGGCAATCAGTTTGGGGTCATCAACAATGGCACTACCTACGCTGGCGTGTTCGACCCCAGCGGCGGCTACCACGCCAACGGCACCTACGGCAACCAGGAGCAATGGGCGCTCAACTCGGTATTTGGGCGCGTGAACTATGCGTTTGCCGGCAAGTATCTGGTAGAGGGCAGCTTCCGCTACGACGGATCGTCGCGCTTTGCTAGCGACCGGCGCTGGGGCTTTTTCCCGTCGGGCTCGGTGGGCTGGCGGCCACTGGAAGAGAATTTTCTGGAATTCCTGAAGCCCACGTTTAGCGACCTCAAAGTGCGTGGCTCGTTGGGGCAGTTGGGCAACCAAAACATTGGCCTCTACCGCTACCTGAGCACCGTAAGCTTGTCACCGGGTACGTATTCGTTTGGTGGCACGCCGGTATCGGGGTCCTATTTCAGCACCTCCAATGCGGGCATCACCTGGGAAACGGCCACCATGGGCAACGTGGGTGTTGACCTGGGCTTCTTCCAAAATGCGCTCTCGTTCAGCGTCGATTACTTCGATAAGCGCACCAGCAACATCCTCATCGACCTGCCCGTGGCAGGCGTATTCGGGGCTGGCGCACCCACCCAGAACGCGGCGAAAGTGCGCAACCAGGGCTGGGAGGTGTCGGCTACGTACCGCATGCGTACCGAGCGCGGCTTCAACCAAAGCCTGAGTCTGAACGCGGCCGATAGCCGCAATACCGTGCTGGATACCAAGGGGGTAGAAACCATCCGCGGGGGCGACGCCACCAACATTATCCGCGAGGGCTGGCCCATCAACTCGTACTACGGCTACCGCACGGCTGGCTTATACCAGACCATGGAAGAAGTAAGCGCCGGCCCCAAGCCCTCGTTTGTGGCGCCCGGCACGGTGCGGCCCGGCGACATTCGCTACGTAGACCGCAACGGCGACGGCGTTATCAACCAGGACGACCGTTTCATTCTGGGTAATCCGTTTCCGCGCTACACCTTCGGCGCCACCTACACGGCCGACTACAAAGGTTTTGACCTGCTGGTATTTGTGCAGGGCGTGGGCAAGCGCAGTCTTTACATCCGGGGCGAGGGGGTAGAGGCGTTTCACAACAACTGGGAGAATGTGTACCAGCAGCACCTCGACCGCTGGACGCCTACCAACCCCAACGGTACCTACCCGCGCCTAACCATCGGCACGGCCTCGACCAACAACAACCAGGGCTCAGACTACTGGCTGCGCGATGGCGCCTACGCGCGCCTCAAAAACGTGCAGTTTGGCTACACCCTACCCCCCACGCTCACCAAAAAAGCTTACATCCAGCGGCTGCGCATTTTCGCCTCAGGCCAGGATTTGTTCACCATCAGCCACTTGAAGAAAATTGGCTTTGACCCCGAACTCTCCGAGTTCAGCGAGAGCGTGGGCCAGGGCGGGGGCTCGGGCAGCAGCGGCCGCGTGTATCCGGCCGTGCGGGTCGTGACCCTAGGCGTCGATATTTCTCTCTAATCTCCATCCCACCCATCCACATGAATCGCAACTTTCGCCATACGTTACTGCTTGGGCTCGGGCTAGGTTTTGGCATCTCGGCGTGCCAAAAGCTCGACCTGCCGCCCACCGACCGGCCCACCGACGCCACGTTCTGGCAGCAGCCTTCCGACGCGGCCAACGTGCTGACCACCGCCTACGAAAACCTCTACAACTCCGAGTATTTCTTCTTCAACGAAACGCTCTCCGACAACGCTTATAATAAGAGCGATGTGAATGGCTCCAACGCCCGCAACATCGCCGAAGGTGCCTACGGCACCAACCAGCAGCGCATTACCAACGAGTGGAGCTACCATTACAGCGGCATTCGCAAGTGCAACCAGCTGCTGGCCAACATCGACAAGATTTCGACCCTGGACGCGGGCCTCAAGACCCGCTACATCGCCGAGGCTCGGGCCCTGCGCGCCTACCAGTACTTCCAGCTGCTGACCTGGTACGGCGATGTGCCGCTGATAACCACCGAAATCGACGTGTCGGCGGCGGCGGGGGTAGTGCGGGCGCCGCGTACCGAAGTGCTCGATTTTGTGCTGAAAGAGCTGGATGCCGCCGCCGCCGGCCTCCCCCTAAACACTGCCTACGCCGCCGAAGACCGCGGGCGCTTTACCAAGGGCGCCGCGCTGGCCGTGAAAGCACGAGTATTGCTCTACGAGGGCCGCTGGGCCGACGTCACGGCCATAACCGAGCAGTTACTGGGCGGTCAGGCTGGCGCATACAGTCTATTTTCGAGCTACGCGGGCGTCTTCTCGCCCAATAATGAGGGCAACAGCGAGGTAATGCTCGATTTGCAGTACCTGTTTCCGTCGCGCACATACTCCGAGCAGCGCTTCTTCATTCCGCGTACCGAGGGCAAGCTCATCTGCGCCATTGCCCCCACGCAAGAGCTGGTCGATAGCTACATAATGGTTAATGGCAAGGCAATTACCGACGCTGGCTCGGGCTATAACGAGGCCACGCCTTACGTAGGCCGCGACCCGCGCTTTGCCGCCACGCTCGTGTACGATGGCTACAAGTGGCAGCGCCCCGACGGGTCAAGCATCCTCATTCGCACGGTGCCGGGCACTGGCGACAACTCCGTGGACCGCGCCGACGCCAGCCCCACGGGCTACTACTCGGCCAAGTATTTTGACCCTACCGCCGACGCCAACCTCAACTCGGGCCTGAACCTGATTTTGGTGCGCTACGCCGACGTGCTGCTCATGCACGCCGAGGCCAAGAACGAGCTGGGCCAGCTCACCAGCGCCGAATGGGACCGCACCATCGGGGCGCTGCGCCGCCGGGCCGGCTTCACCGACCCCGCCGCGCTCGCCTTTCCGGGCGGCGACAAGGCTAGCCTGCAAACCGCCGTGCGCCGCGAGCGCCGCACCGAGCTGGCGATGGAAGGCCAGCGCATCTTCGACCTGCGCCGCTGGCGCACGGCCCAAACTGCCCTCACGGGCTACGCGCACGGCATTAAGGCCGGCGACCCCAACGTGGATAATGGCTACTTGCGTGTGGACCAGCGCACGTTTGACCCCGCCAAGCACTACCTCTGGCCAGTGCCCCAGCGCGAGCGCGACATTAACGCCAACCTGACGCAGAACCCGGGCTGGTAGCCCTACCCCCTCCCTCTCTTTGAAGTTTTATTCGCCTCTATCTACATGAAAAAGTTTTCCCACCCCCTGCTTTTACTCGTGATGCTGGTTGGCCTGCTGGCCGGCTGCAAGAAAGATGACAAGGCCCTAGACGATACCATTGCGCCGGTGTCGAACTACATCTCGCCCGCCGACAACATCTTCGTGAAGCTTGACCCCCCTTCCAACGCGGCCGTGACGTTTGAGTGGAGCCAGGCCCGCGCCGCCGATGGCACGCTGGTGCTCTACGAAGTGCTGTTTGACAAGGAAAGCGGCGACTTTTCCAAGCCTGTGTACAGCTCGGTATCGGGCACCAACGGCCTCGATACCAAGCTGGTGCTTAGCCACGGCGACCTCAATAAAATCGCTAACCTGGCCGGCATTGCCTCCCAGGGCCAGGGCAAGCTAAAGTGGACGGTAAACGCCTCCAAGGGCTTGAACGTGGTGCCGGCCGCCGCCACGCGCACCCTAACCGTAGAGCGTCCTTCTGGTTTCTCGGTCATTCCAGGCAACCTCTACCTCACCGGCGCGGGTACTGAAGGAGGCGCTACCCTCAGCCAAGCGTTGCCGT
The DNA here is from genome assembly GCA_964652535.1 of uncultured Hymenobacter sp. GTDB lineage: Bacteria > Bacteroidota > Bacteroidia > Cytophagales > Hymenobacteraceae > Hymenobacter. The sequence goes on from CAZZDR010000004.1 coordinate 10,076, forward strand.
TCAAGCGCGTGTCATCAGGCGTGTTTGAGCTGTATAGCAAGCTCTCGCCCGGCGAGGTCAAAATAGTGGACCAAACCACGGGCACGCCCACGGCCTACTACGTTAGCGGCACCAAGCTACTGCAAGGGGCCGATGCTACCAACCCTACCACTACCGCGGGCGTGTACCGCATGACCCTCGACTTCAACAACGGTTCGGCCATCCTCACCGAGATTCAGTCGGTCGGCCTCTGGGTTTCGGCGCAAAACAAGGTGACCGTGACGCTGCCCTACGTGGGCAAAGGCCTATGGGAAATCGACAACACCCCGATTGAATTCTTCCAGTTCAGTTGGGGGCGCGACGAGCGCTACAAGTTCATTTTCTCTGAAAAGGACATGGCCGGCAAAGTGACGGCGCGCCAGTACGGCAGCACCAACACCGATAACGTTCCGCCCACGGCTACTACCGCGGCCGCCTACTACAACCTCGTGCCGGTGGCCGAAGACCAGTGGAACAATGCCTTTAAGTTCATCGGCACGGCCGACCGCAAGAGTGTCGACATTATGGTGATGATGCAGCCCGCTGCCTACACCCACCAAGTGAAAGTGCGCTAAGCCAATAACAATTTACTAGTATGCTTATGCATTTCACTCGGGTCACTGCCAGCGCCCTATTGGGCCTGGCTTTCCTCTCGGCCTGCCACGAGAAGGTTGATGATGCTATTACCCCACCGGCCCCCAAGCCGGTGGCGGTAGTGGCCAACTGGGCCGCTCGCGCCGACTCGGCGCAGGCGGCGCTCAACCAATACTTTTGGGCACCGGCCGACCAGTACTACCAGCAAAACAACCTGGGCAAGCCCGACTTCAACTACTGGTGGCAGGCCCACGGCCTCGACATCTTGCTCGATGGCTACCAGCGCACCAAGGTGACGGACTACACGGCCAAGATGCAGCAGCTGCAACAAGGCACTAAAAAGAAGAACGGCAATACCTACCTCAACACCTACTACGACGACATGGCCTGGCACGCGCTGGCCAATCTGCGCGCGTTTCAGCTCACGCAGGACCCCTCGTACAAGGCCACGGCCACGCTGCTTTGGGCCGACCTCAAAACCGGCTGGAACACAAACCAGGGCGGCGGCATAGCCTGGCGCAAAAACCAGCTCGACTACAAGAACACGCCGGCCAACGCGCCGGTAGCCATCCTGGCCGCTCGCCTTTACCAGCTCGACCGCAACCCCGACGATTTGGCTTGGGCCACGAAGATTTATGACTGGCAGAAAAAGAACTTGGTGGACCCCACCACCGGAGCCGTGTGGGATGGCCTCAACCGCCAGGGCGACGGGCAGGTAGACAAAGACTGGCGCTTCAGCTACAACCAAGGCGTATTTCTGGGGGCTGGCCTGGAGCTGTACCGCGCCACCCAGCAAAGCACTTACCTCGACGATGCCAACCGCACGGCGGGCTACGTAGTCAACGACAGCCAGCTATCGCCCGGCGGCGTGCTCAAGGACGAAGGCGGCGGAGATGGCGGGTTGTTCAAGGGGGTTTTGGTGCGCTACCTGGCCCTACTAGCCACCGAGCCTGCCGTGCCCGCCGCCACCCGCGCTAGGTACGTGTCGTTCCTCAAGTTCAACGGCGAGAGCTTGTACAAGCAGGGTATGCGCCGGCCGCAGTACCTCTTTAACACCAACTGGACGACGCAGCCGGGCAGCACTGTAGATGGCTCGACCCAGATGAGCGGGGTCATGCTATTCGAGGTGATGGCCGACTTACAGGCGCGCAAGCTTCTCTAAGAAAGGCTACGCCCGTCCTGCTGGCGGCGGCAAAGCGGCCGAGCTGCGTGGTGGGCGCGGCTGAGGCCCACCCGCGTCTGGTCTGAAGCCGGGCGCGGGTATTTTGCCTATCCCTACTTCTTCTTAAAAATCCTGTATGAAATTGATTTTCACTGCTAGCGCGTTCTCTCTGATTCTCCTGTCGACTGGGGGGGGTAGGGCGCAAAGCGTGCTCCAGTACGTGAACCCCAACATTGGCACAGCGCACAGCCGGTGGTTTTTCTATACCCCAGCGGCCGTGCCCTACGGCATGGCCAAGCTGGCACCTTCTACCAACGGCCACTACGGCAACGCCTCGGGTTGGGAAGCCGTGGGCTACGACACCCGCCAAAATTCTATCGAAGGCTTCGTGCACTTTCACGAGTGGCAGGTGGGTGGCGTGAGCTTCATGCCCACCACCGGCGAGTTGCGCACGCAGCCCGGCGACCTCGACGGCCCGGCTACCGGCTACCGCTCGCGCTTCGACCGCAAAAACCAGGTGGCCGAACCCGGCTACTACCGCGTGCTGCTCGACGACTACGGCATCACGGCCGAGCTGACGGCCACCAAGCGAGTAGGCTTTCACCGCTACACTTTCCCCAAAAACGACCAGGCGCACGTTATCCTCGACATCGGCAACAAGCAGGGCGAAAGTGGGGAAGTAACCGATGCCAGCATTCGGATGGTGGACGCCACGCACGTGGAGGGCTTCGTGAATACCTACCCTAAGTACGTGAAAACCTACGACCCCGCCGGCAAGGTGAACATGTACTTCTTCGGCGAAATCAGCAAGGCGCCGGCCAGCGTGGGCGCCTTTACGGCCGCAGGCACGCAGCCCAATACTCAATCGGCCACCGGCAAGGGCGCGGGCTTGGTGCTCAACTACCAAACCACCGCGCAGGAAAAGATTGAGCTGAAAGTAGGCCTCTCGTACACCTCTATCGCTAACGCGAAAGCCAACCTGCTGGCCGAGGCTAAGAGTCTCACCTTCGACCAGGCCCGCACCGCCGCGCAAGCCACGTGGCAGCGCGAGCTAGGTAAAATCGCGGTAGAAGGCCCCGATGAGCAGAACAAAACCAAGTTTTATACGGGTCTGTTTCACGCCCTGCTCGGGCGCGGCATTGCCAGCGACGTGAGCGGCGCCTACCCCAAGCACGGCGGCCAAGTAGGCCAGCTGGTAGCCAGCGGTCCCGGCCCCAAGCCTGAGTTCATAAACACCGACGCTATCTGGGGAGGCTACTGGAACCTGACGCAGCTCTGGGCGCTGTCGTACCCCGAGTGGTACGGCAGTTACGTGAACACCCAGCTGCAAGTGTATCGCGACAAAGGCTGGTTTGGTGACGGCCTCGTAAATAGCGAGTACGTGTCGGGGGTAGGGACCAATTTTGTGGGGCTGGCCGTGGCCGGCGCCTACCAGGCGGGCATCCGCAACTACGATGTGAACCTTGCCTACCAAGCCGTGCGCGCCAACGAGCTAAACTACCGCCACCGCGCCTTTGGCTCGGGCAAGATGGACGTAAAAGCCTTTACGCAGTACGGCTACGTACCCTTCAAGGACAACTACAAAGAGTATAAGGGCGAGTGGTACAAGACCGATTCGACGGGCGCGTATTTCGCCAATTCGCACACGCTAGAGTACAGCTACAGCGCCTTTGCCGCCGCGCAAATGGCGAAAGACTTGGGTAAGAAAGCCGATTACGAGCAGCTCCTCAAGCTCTCCAACGGCTGGAAAGCGATTCTGAACCCACAGAATAAGCTCATGCAGCCCAAGCTGGCCGATGGCACCTTCGCGGGCAACTTCAATCCCTTTGAGCCGTGGCGCGGCTTTCAGGAAGGCAATGCCATGCAGTACACCTTCTACGTGCCGCAAAACCCCGCCGGGCTCATCGCGGCCCTAGGTCGCGATAAATTCAACAGTCGCCTCGATAGTCTCTTCACGGCCTCGGCCAAAACGGGCTTCGGCGGCGGCAAGGAAATCGACGCCTTTGCTGGCATCAAGGCCATTTATAACCACGGCAACCAGCCGTGCCTGCACATCAGCTGGCTATTCAATTTCTCGGGTCAGCCCTGGCTCACGCAGAAATGGACTCGCCAGATTTGCGACGAGTTTTATGGCACCGAGCCCATTCACGGCTACGGCTACGGGCAGGACGAAGACCAGGGTCAGTTGGGCTCATGGTACGTCATCACGGCCCTGGGCCTGTTCGACGTGAAAGGCTTCACCGACTCCCGGCCCATCATCGAGTTGGGCAGCCCTATGTTTAGCAAATCCACCATCCAGCTAGGTACTAAAAAGCAACTGATAATTGAAGCCAAAAACACCTCCAAGGAAAACGTGTACGTGCAAGCCGCCGAGCTAAATGGTAAGCCACTCGCCAACTGCTGGCTCTACCGCGATGAGCTGATGAAGGGGGGTAGGCTCGTGTTCACGATGGGCAGCCAGCCCAACAAAACGTGGGGCACGCAGACGCCCCCCCCTTCAGCACAGTAAAGCTTATTTATCCGAGTGTTGGGTTACGCTACCCCAGTTGAGCCAGGATATTTTTGCTGGCAACTCAACTCCGGTATCCTGGCTAGGCCCACGTTTGCACCTGTTCTTAGACTCGTCTACTGGGAGAAAGTATATTAAGCTGCAATGCTGAATCCGCTTATCTCAACCGTGCGTTTTCTCCAGTAGAAGCACCATACACTTTCCTTATGACACTAGCTGCTGTTGCTCCTGCGGCTCGTTCCAGGCAAGGAAGGTGATGGACGGATTGCCCTGCTTGAGGGCATTAACGGTCCACTGGCTGTCGGCTAGTAGCACTGGGCGCTGGTCGCGGTCGTAGGCAATGCTGTTAGTGCGGCGAGACACGAACTGTCGCAGCTCGGCGGGGCTTTCGGCTTCCAGCCAGTAGGCCTTGAAGATGGATAGCGGTCGAAATGAACAGCGCGCCCCGTACTCGTGCTCTAGCCGGAAAGCCAGCACTTCAAATTGCAACTCGCCGACCGTGCCGATGATTTTGCGATTGCCGGGCTGCTGCGTAAATAACTGAGCCACGCCTTCTTCCGTGAGTTCGCGGATACCTTTATCGAGCTGTTTGGTTTTCATCGGGTCCTCGTTCACTACCTCGCGCAAAATCTCGGGGGCGAACCGCGGAATACCCTGAAACACCAGCTGTTCGCCTTCGGTGAGCGTATCGCCGATGGCAAACTGTCCGCTGTCGTAGAGGCCCACGATGTCGCCGGGCCAGGCCTCGTCCACTACGCTCTTATCATTGGCCAAAAAGGTGGTTGGGTTGGCAAAGCGCAGCTTGCGGCCCAGCCGGGTGTGCAGGTAAAACGCGTGGCGCTCGAAGCGCCCCGACACGATGCGCACGAAGGCAATCCGGTCGCGGTGGCGTGGGTCAAGGTTGGCGTGAATCTTAAACACGAAGCCCGTAAAGGCTGGCTCTTCGGCCCGCACAAACCGCGATACGGCTGGCTGCCCGCTCGGGGCCGGCGCCAGCGCCACAAACGTGTCAAGTAGCTCCTGCACCCCAAAGTTGTTGCTGGCGCTACCGAAGAACACCGGCGCCAGCGTTCCCCGGCGGTAGGCAGCCTCATCGAGCGGGTCGTAGATACCCTCCACCAGTTCTACATCGTCGCGCAGCTGGCGTACATCGTTAGCCGGCAGGTTTGCCTCCAATTCGGGCGCATGCAGGTCGCGCACGGCCACTACGTGTTCGGCCCGCGTGGTTTTGGCAGGCCGGAACAAGTTTAGCTCTTTGCTATACAGATTGTAAACGCCCTGAAAGCTGCGGCCTTGGTTAATGGGCCAGGTCAGGGGCCGCACCCGGATATGCAGGCTCTCCTCCAACTCGTCGAGCAGGTCGAAGGGCGGCTTGCCGTCGCGGTCGAGCTTGTTGACAAAAATCATCACGGGCGTATTACGCAGGCGGCACACCTCCATTAGGCGACGGGTTTGAGCCTCCACGCCCTTCACGCTATCCACCACCAAAATCACGCTGTCCACGGCCGAGAGGGTGCGGTAGGTATCCTCAGCAAAGTCGCGGTGGCCGGGCGTGTCGAGGATGGTGACGCGGTAGTCTTGGTAGTCGAAGCCCATGACGGAAGTGGCTACCGAAATGCCGCGCTGCCGCTCAATCTCCATAAAATCGGAGGTGGCAGTCTTTTGAGCTTTATTCGACTTCACGGCGCCGGCCGTCTGAATGGCCCCGCCAAAGAGCAGAAATTTCTCGGTCAGTGTGGTCTTACCCGCGTCGGGGTGAGAGATGATGGCGAAGGTGCGGCGGCGAGATAGTTCAGAAACAGACATAAGCAGAGAAAGGTACTAGCGCAGAAAAGCAGTAAATATCCAATAGAGTGAGGGAATAAGGTTGATAACCTGCCCCAACATGGACAAGGTGGCCAGCGCCACGCAGCGCGTGCGCAAGGTGCTACCGAAAGAGTTGGAGCAACACGGCCTAGACCATCTTCTCAAGATGCTGCCTAAAATAGAGGTTAGCGCACCAGTTTAAAATAATCTCGCCGGCCAGTGATAGTGGTGAGGACGCATGGGGGCAACGCCTTCTGTGCGGAATAAGAATTGATAGTGAGTAGCACCCAGCTGAAGGACCAACCTAGAACAGCCGTTACGAGTTAGCAGGCACTAGTTGCCTGTTATTTATTTGAAAAAGAGTTGGCTCTGTCAGGTATGAAGTCATTGTAGCATCTCCTCGCTGGTTCGCCAAACGAGGGCAGTCTGGTTACGCAGGGCCATCAGACCTCTGTGCCGGCGCTTACTGGCTCCTTTGCCAGCAAAATATGCCCCAGCTGGGCCCATACTGCCGAAAAAATTGAATAGCATAGCGTACTTCTTTCTCATTTTGTAGCGAAGCCATCGCGTTTCATTTGCCTATCAACTGTAACAGTCGCGTCGCGCACATCTTTTTAGCTTTGCTCAGGAACCGCCCCGCTGATAGTGCTTGCGATAGCCGAGCTGAAGTGATAAGGTAGTAGCTTGACAGGTCTCGAAGCATGCGGTAGCTGTTGCAGAAACTGGTAGGTGGTAAGGGCTTTGCACGTTGCCGCCGCTCAAAAGCAGAAAGGCTACCCCTACTTGTCAGGGTAGCTTTTCTATTGTCAGCTAGTAGGTTCGCTAAATCTGGATAAAGGCCAAAAATTGCGATAATAACCCCAGACTAGTAACGCAAAAAGCAGATATCTTGCTACTTTGCGAAGCCTTAACGAGTTCTTTTCGCTTCAAAACCTTTGCAAGATGGAAGCTCCTTGCCAACACCTAGTAGCGCTCGACCTGCGCCACCTCAAACATGACACGCAGCACGTGTGCCCCGAATGCGTAGCCCTAGGTGATACCTGGGTGCACCTGCGCATCTGCCAGCAGTGCGGCCACGTGGGCTGCTGCGACGACTCCAAGAACAAGCACGCTACCAAACACTTCCACGCCACGCAGCACCCCGTCATTACGTCGGCCCAGCCCGGCGAGCGCTGGGCCTGGTGCTACCCCGACCAGGC
>CAZZDR010000004.1:17463-27649 GCA_964652535.1 uncultured Hymenobacter sp.
TCGGGCAGTGAGGTGTGAGCTTAAGCATTTTAAGGATGCGAAGAATTAGGGCAAGTATGTCCGCATGCTGGTTCAGATTCAGAAAGGCAACAGTCACGTCATCTAACTATAACTTTTCGCAGCGCTCCCGTCGAATATCCGAGCGGACCTTTGCAGCATGAAAAATGAACAAGCCCAGCGCCAAATCATTGCGGCGGCGTTCTTCTCAATCATGAGTGCTGACCTATTGCCAAACGCTTTTGAACAGCAACTCGCCGAAAAGTATATCCAAGGTTCCCTAACTATGTATCAGTCCGTGGAGCTACTGGAGGCGTATAACCGCCAGCAAGGACGTAACGTCGACTAGCCTATCGGTCCGGAAGGCTACTGGTCATAGGTGACACGTTTTGCCCCACTGCGAGCGCCCTACCCCTACTTGAATTCGGCACTTTCCGGCCGACGCTTTAGCGAGGCCAACCCTCAGCTAAAGCAAGAATCGCTGTTAATACAAGGGCAAGGGTGTGGTAGCCGCGCGGATTCGATGAAGAATAAAAGGACAACGTGAACGCGCCGCCTAAAACTTGCTTGCGCGGTGGAGCCACAAGCTGTCTAGCCTAATACAGGATGCCCAGCGTCCTCGCCCCTGTACGAACCCTTGCCTGCGGAAGAGCTCGTACAGGGCTTGGCAGAAGCTTTTTTGAGGAATCACTTAATGCAATGCGCCGGCTACTGCCTCTGCTGGGGCCACCGCCAGTTGCGTTATCCGTTGCCGGCCAATCACTAACGCCAGCAGCGCCAGCAGCGAAGTAAGCGCCATGATGGCGGCCATGGGCAGGGCCGAATGCGTGTTAAACAAGCTAACCCCGACCGAGGCCAACGCACCCATGCCCATCTGAATGGCGCCTAGCAGGGCCGAAGCACTCCCCGCATGGCGGGTGAAAGGCGCCAACGAAAGCGCTGAGGTATTAGGATTAGTGAAGCCCAGGCAGCACAAAAACACGAAGAGCAGCGCTACAGTGCCGCCTAATCCCAGCGTTCCGGTACTGGTCAGTACTACCAATACGAGCGTGGTCACGACTTGGCACAGCAAGGCGACCAGCACCAGCTGGGCGCTCTGGTAGCGGCGCAGCAACAAACTATTTACCTGGCTAGCACCGATGAGGCCGACGGAAAGCAAGGCGAAAATCCAGCCGTAAGCCTTAGCCCCTACCTGGTAGATGTCCATGAATACCAACGGTGAGCCCGACACGTAGGCAAACAGCCCGCTGAACGACACCGCCCCCGTGAGGGCGTAAGTCGCAAACTGAGGCTCGCGCAGTACGGCCCAAAAATTCGTGAGAATAGGCCTGGGCTTGAGCGAGAGCGTGAGGTCGGGTGCGTAGCCGTCGGGCAGCCACCGGGCCGTGGCCAGTAGCAGCAGGGCCCCCAACCCGCCCAGCGCTACGAACACGGCCTGCCAGCCAAACGCTGCAGTAACGTAGCCGCCCACGGTGGGCGCCACCATCGGCGAAACGCCCACCACGAGCATGAGTAGGGCAAACACTTTGGCATTGTCCTGCACCGGAAACAAGTCGCGCACCATCGCCACCGAGGCTACGGCTGCTGCACAGCTGCCCAGCGCCTGCACAAAGCGCAGCGCAATCAGGGCTTCGACGCGGTGCACCGCCAGGCAGCCCAGCGAAGCCAGCACGTATAGCGCCAGCCCAAAGTAGAGCGGCTTTTTGCGGCCAAAGCGGTCTAGCAGGGGGCCGTACAGCAACTGCCCCGCCGAAATGCCGATAAAGAAACTCGACAGCGACAAGCCAACCCGCCCTACCGTAGTATGCAGGTTTTGGGCGATGGCCGGAAAGCTCGGCAGGTACATGTCAATCGAAAAGGGCCCGAGCGCGGTGAGCGCCCCCAGAATAAGGATAAGCGCGAAATACGTTTTTTTGGTCATAATAAAGTGGCCCCTCTCGGGGCATCGAGGCAAAAAACAAAGGAGCAATGAGCGGGGTAGCGACCCCCTCGAAAGGGCGCAGCGCTGGCATTGTGCCCACAGCCAACTTGTACTATCGTGGACTAGCGCAGCTAGTCACGGCCACCATGGCGGGCAAGTTGAATCTTCAATGAGGCAAATCGACGGAAAGGAAAGGGCTAGCTAGGCATACAAGCTGGCAATCAGCTGTTCGTTGTTTCCCGTAATTACTTTGCGTTTAGGCTTGAGTGTGGGCGTAAGTTCGCCGCTTTCTACTGTCCAGAGGTGGGGTAGCAAACGGAATTTCTTCACTTGCTCCCACTTGGCCAGCCGGGCATTGGTGGCTTGCACCAGTTCGTCGTAGAGGTGCTGCACGGGGGCTTGGGCTAGCAAGTCGGCATCGGCCAGGGTAGCTGGCAGCCGCTGGCGCTCGGCCCACTGGCGCAGTGCGCTAAAGTTGGGTACCAGCAAGGCCCCCGGAAAGCGCTGGCCCTCGCCCACGGCTAAGGCCTGCTCCACGAAGGGCGATTCGAGCAAGAGCGCCTCCACCACCTGCGGGGCCACGTACTTGCCGCCCGAGGTCTTGAATAGCTCTTTCTTGCGGTCCGTAATTTTGAGAAACCGGCCGTTGACGAACTCGCCAATGTCGCCGGTATGTAGCCAGCCCTCGGCATCAAGGGTGGCACTGGTTAGCGCGGGCTGCTTGTAGTAGCCCTGCATCACGCAGGCCGAGCGCGTTAGAATCTCGCCGTCAGCCGCAATTTTTACTTCCACGCCGGGAATAACCAGCCCCACCGTGCCCGGCATACAGTCTTGGCGGCGGTAGCGGCAGGCCGCAATGACGGGCGACGTTTCGGTGAGGCCGTAGCCTTCCATCACGTGAATACCTGCCGCCCAAAACACCCGCGCCAAGCGCGGCTGCAAGGCGCCACCGCCACTCACAATGCTCCGTGCCTTACCTCCTAGGGCCGCTCGCCACTTGCTAAAAACCAGCCGATTGGCAAGGGCCAATTGGGCATTGTACCACGGGCCCTGGTCGCGCTGCGGGTCAAAGCGCAGGCCTAGGTCCACGGCCCACAGCAGCAGTCGTTGTTTCCAGCCGCCAAGCTGCTGGCCCTGCGCCATAATTTTATCATACACCTTCTCCAGCAAGCGGGGCACGGCCACGAAGGTGCTGGGCTGCACCTCGCGCAGGTTGTCGGCGAGCGCATCCATGCTTTCGGCGTAGTAAATCTGTAAGCCCAGCAGCATAAACAGGTAGGCCCCGGTGCGCTCTAGCACGTGCGAAAGGGGTAGCACGCTCAGCACCCGCTCGCCGGGTACCACGGGCAGGAAATCGTGCATCGCTCGGCAGTTGCTCAAGATGTTGTCGTGCGTGAGCATCACGCCCTTGGGTGGGCCGGTAGTGCCGCTGGTGTAGATGAGGGTAGCCAAGTCACCGGGCTGCACGGCGGCCTTGAGTAGGGGTAGGGCAGCAAGGGGCTCCTCTCCCTGGGCCAGCAACTCGGCAAAACCCCGCGCCTGCGGTACCGGCTCGAAGGTAAAGAGGTGGTGGGCAGGCAGGTCGAGGCCGACGCTGGCCGTGCGCACCTTTTCGTACAGTTCTGCATTGGCCACGAATACGGCCTTGACCTCGGCATCCTGCAAGATATGGCGGTAGTCGGCGGGCGTGACGGTGGGGTAAATGGGCACCGTCACGGCTCCCAGCTGCATAATGCCAAAATCGGCCAGCAGCCACTCCGGGCAGTTGGGCGCGATAATGGCCACCTTATCGCCCCGGCCCACGCCCAGCGCGTGCAGGCCTTGGCTGACTTGGTCGATGGTATCTATTACGTGGGCGGTACTGTAGGGCTGCCAGTGGCCCGCTCGCTTGTCGGCCAGGCAGGCTAGCTGTGGAAAATGCTCCTGCTGATAAGCGGGGATATCAAATAGGCGCTGAACACCAGGAAAAGGCATAAATAAGACGAAGAAGTAAGCGCGCGGCTATTGCGCAGCGAAAAGGGCCTGCATCGCCATAAGGCGGCGATGGATGCGTAGCGTAGCCTACGACAGCTCGCCAAAACTGTCCATCTTTTGGGTAGCAATGTGCGTAGACAACCGAAATGCAGTCCCTACCTGCCTATCGCTTCCTCCCAAGCCGCTCTTACTTCGGCCTGCCTGGGGCCGGGGTCAGGGCAGAGCCTGCACGACCCCGGCATGCTGCCATGCGCCCTCGTCAACCTGCGCGTTCCCAGCTTACGAAAGGAGAAGTTTTACGGGCGTGGCTTTGGCCACGCTACCAAGTAGCAGGTGGGATGGGGTAGCGTGTATGACGCAGTTCTGTGTACCGTCACGCCTATTTACCCAAGTGCGGCAGGGGCGCTGAGCCAGTTGAACTGCTAGTTCAGCCAAGGACTTGCCTTCGAGCATTAGTAAAGCCTCGTAAGGGTCGCCTGGTAGGTGAAGCAGCCGCGCAAAAACGGGTTCTGTTTTCATGCCTTGTTGTTTAAGGCTTTGCACTGCCTGGCGTCAAGGCTCCCCGCCCACCTGCAAAATAGCCTCTTCTACGACCAGATGGCGGAAGGCATACTGCCGACCCGTAGGCAACGCTTGGCCAAATACCTCTACAGCTACCCCGGCGTAGCAAAAGCTCCCAACTACTACCTCGTACCCCCGACTGCTGGTGCGCGCCACTTGAAAGCTGGGCAAGTGTCCGTAGTGGTCTTGCACTACCTGGGAAAGGACGCTTGGTGCGAGAGATTTACTGCACAGATGATGTCTAAATCACTCGCTGGTACGTCAATCGCTAAGGGGATAGTACCAGCGAGCACCGGGTCGAAACCGGCCAGGGCAGACAAGAGCGCGAGCTCTGCTAACACCACATAAGCACGCTGTTACGCCCTGGTATACGTTCTAGTGCACGAGGACCTCCACGGACGTTATTTTGGTAATCATATAATTGCGCCGGTCGGGGTCGTGGTTGGTGGGCTGGCAGTGGCCGGCGCGGTCGGTGGCGCGGGCTTGCAGCGTGTGGCGGCCCGGCGCGGTGGGCGGCGTCCAAGTAAATTCCCAGAGGCGCCAGGCAAAGGGTACCGCTTCGTCGAGCAGTTGGGCCGCGTGCCAGGTGTGGCCGGCGTCGGTACTTACTTCTACGCCGGTTACTTCGCTTTCACCCGTCCAGGCGGCACCAAATACCCGGTAGGGCTGCCCAGCGGGCACGGCTTCGCGCAAGGCGGGGCGGGCAATTTCGGCCTTCACCAGCATCTCGGTTACGGGCGTGAGGGTGGGTAGGCCGTGGGTGCGCTGCCAGTATGCGTACTCCAGGGTTTGCCAGTAGCCAGCATAAGGTGCGGCGCTGACCGTGATTTTGTGCAGCCACTTCACCGAGGCCATGCCGTACCAGCCCGGCACCACCAGCCGCACCGGAAAGCCGTGCTCGGGCGTTAGAGGCTGGTCATTCATAAGATAGGCTACCAGTACTTCGGGCTGGCGGGCCTTGGCCAGCGGTAGGCTGCGGGCATACGAAATGGTGCCCGGCGCCTTGGGCTCGTCGGTGACCGTGCCTTGGTCGGCGCCTTCGAAGATGATTTCTACCGCATCGGGCAGCACGCCGGCCCGCTCTAGCAGCACCGACAGGGGCACACCCGTCCAGGTGGCGTTGCCGACGGCGCCCTGCTCCCAGAGCAGGCCCTTGGCTTTGGGGGCTAGCCGGGCGCGGCCGTTGCCCGCGCATTCGAGGGTGGCTATCAAGGTAGTGGCGGGTAGGCTGCGCAGCTCTTCGTAGCTGATTTGCAACTCCTTCCCTACCCCCCCTTCGATGCTAAGCTTCCAGCTAGCCACCTCTACCGCCGGAATGGGGAAGTGGCTGCGCACGTAGAAACGATTGGTGGGCACCACGCGCTCGGCCAATGTGGGAAAAGGGAGCTCCAAATTGAGCGGCTCTTGCTCGCGGGTAATGAGGCCGGGAAACAGCGCCTGGCTAAGCCCTGCCGGCACAGAAGTTGGGCTAGCTAGTGCGGGGCAGGCGGCGGTGAGGGAGGCGGGGTTGGGAATGGTTTCTTCCATGGGCTAGCGCGTAAGGGGAGCTAAAGTAGCGCGCTACACGCACTAAGGTTGGGCAGCGCGTAGGGGGTAGCAAACCTTGCTAATTTCTACAGGCCCGCTGGCTTGGTTGAGGATGTGCGTTTTACGGCCAACTTGGCAAGGATAAATCCTCCTAAGCAGTATATCACAAAGCCCTCTTTACTTGGCTGACTAGCTAAGTAGAGAGGGCTTTGTGAAAAGGATACGGCCGCTTGGCCACTTAGAATATTATACTAGTGTGTGCAGGGCCTTGCTGCTGTAACCCAGCAGCTCACCTGAGCGGCCTTGCTCGATTTTCTCTACCCAGTTGGGGTCCACAATTAGCTGCCGGCCTACGGCCACGAGGTCAAACTCCTGGCGATCGAGGCGGCGCAGAAGTTCGTCTAGCGACCGTGGCTCGGAGGCTTCGCCAGCGAAGCCGGCCAGAAACTCGCCCGATAGCCCCACTGAGCCTACCGTAATAGTAGTTTTGCCCGTGAGTTTTTTTACCCAGCCGGCGAAGTTCAAGTCCGAGCCTTCGTTTTCAAACTCAGCTTCCCAAAACCGGCGTTGTGAGCAGTGGAAGATATCTACCCCCGCGTCGGCCAGGGGCCGGAGCCAGGCCTCCATTTCTTGAGGCGTATGGGCGAGCTTCACGGCGTAGTCTTGCTGCTTCCACTGCGACAGGCGCAGGCTGATAACGAAGTCTTCGCCCACTTGCCGGCGCACTTCCTGCACGAGCTCCACGGCCAGGCGGCTACGGTCGAGGAGGCTGCTGCCGCCGTAAGCATCGGTGCGCTGGTTGAGGCCTGCCCAGAAAAACTGGTCAATCAGGTAGCCGTGGGCGCCGTGCAGTTCCAGGCAGTCGAAGCCCAGACGTTTGGTATCGGCGGCGGCCCGGCCAAAGGCGGCGATGGTATCGATGATGTCATTTTCGCTCATAGCCTTGCCGGTAGTTTCGCCGGGCTTGAGCAGGCCAGAAGGACCTTCGAAAGCGTCGGTGGGTTTCCAGCCCGAGCCGTGCTCGCTCATCACGCCCATGTGCCAAAGCTGGGGGCCCATTTTGCCGCCGCCCGCGTGCACTTCGTCTATGACGTGCTGCCAGCCGGCTAAGGCTTGCTCGCCATAAAAATGCGGAATGTTGGGGTCGTTAGACGAGGCTGGCCGCTCTACCACAGTGCCTTCTGAGAGGATGAGGCCTACCTGGCCTTCGGCCCGGCGGCGGTAGTAGGCGGCCACATCGGCACCGGGTACGCCGTTGGGGGAGAACGAGCGCGTCATGGGGGCCATCACGATGCGGTTCTTCAACTGCAAGGATTTCAGCGCAAATGGCGCAAACAGAGCATTAGTAGCCATAAAAAAGGGAGTTGCTGAATGGAGAGGGTATCCAGTGTAACTCCTCAGGCCACCACTTTGATTTGGCGAGGCCTACTTGCGAGGCAAGTTTCAGTCGGCAACCGAGCAGGTAAGCCTACCCGCCATTTTTTTGAAGATTTTCCAGCGCAGCAGTCGTTAGCTACGCAGGCGGCTCTGGTACACCGCTTTTAAAGCTACCGGTAGCCAAACCGGTAGCGCAGCCCAAAGCTGCCACCACCCGCCAGGTAGGCGCCGGAGGCAGGGTCACTGTGGCCGTCTGAAAAGATGCTTTGCACATCCTTATTGAGCAGTACTTCGGTAGTAGCCTCTAGCCGGCGCCGGCGGCCAAAGGCGTAGCTGGCGTCGAAACCCAGCGTGGCGTGCAAACCGAAGGCCCGGCGCTGGAACCCAAACGTTTCCTGGCTGGTAAGCTGCCGGTTGACGATGGCGTATTCCCGGAATTTCACCGTAGACCACACGGGCACCAAGCCACCCACCGCGTTGAACCGCACCCGGCGCTTGAAGGATGGGGTGAGGGAATAACGCACCAGCGCGGGCAGCGCTAAGCCGCGTTCCTCCAGCGTTTGGTTAGGCACGGCAAACGTGCCTTGGGGGGTAGTGAAGACGGTGCCTACCGGCTCCTCGTTGAAGGTTTCGCCGTACTGAAAGCCGAGTTGTAAGGCGACGCGCGGGGCCACGTAGTAGCCGGCGTATACATACGGCACTGGCCCCGCCGATACGTACTGGGCGTAGTGCCCATAGCCATCGCGGTAAGTGAT
This sequence comes from uncultured Hymenobacter sp., assembly GCA_964652535.1. Lineage (GTDB taxonomy): Bacteria > Bacteroidota > Bacteroidia > Cytophagales > Hymenobacteraceae > Hymenobacter. The sequence goes on from CAZZDR010000004.1 coordinate 25,576, forward strand.
TGGGTAGGTAGTAGTTTGGGTTTCGGTGGGAGAAACCTTGACGACCGGGGAGGGGTAGGGATTTTGCGTCGAATAGCGTACGTGGTAAAAATAACCGCCTAGGCCGGTGCCTACATAAAACTTTGGCTGTAGCGTCGTTACCTCGCTGGCGGGAGCCAACTGCCTCGCATATTTTGCCGGCTGCGGGCCTAGCGTGACGCCAATACGCACGCTGCCCGCCAAGCTCACCACTGGCTGGTTGACCAATATGGTAGCTACCCCCACATTCGCATCGATAAAACCGTAGCGACCCATCCGGCGCTGCAAGCCGTAGAGCACTGCTACGTCGGCGGTTAGAAAGCGGCGCTCCGTGTTTCGATAAAAGAAAAAGGGGGTTTCGTGAGCGTCTCTCCCAAGACCAGCTCCCAGCGCTACCGACGCGTAGTTAGCCGAAAAGTTGCCCACGCTGCGGCCCCGTCGCAAGCGGCTCTCCCGGTTGTAGTAGTAGCGCCCAGCTGCTTGGGCCCGCGCGCTCAGGCGCTGGCGTCTAGCTGAGCTAAATTCGGGGCGGTAGCGCATCAGAGCCGGGCTGACTTCGGCCAGCACCGACCAGGCTGGGTCACGCAGCTTGCGCTCGTAGGCTAGGTGAAAGCCATACCGGGTATAGTAGCTGTCGGGGCCAAACGAGGTAGAGGAGGGCAAGAAGTTATTGAGGCCCAGCTTCCACAGGCTGCGCTGCTCCTGCTGCACCCGAAGGGGCACAGCTACTGTGGGCGGCATCGTTACTTCTTCGCCGTATTTCAGGTGCGTCGTGTCAGGCACAGTTTGGGCGGTGGCGCGCCCCACAGAGCCTACTAACAAGCCCGCGCACAGCAGGAGCTGGCCACGGTAAGGAGACAAAGTAGCCATTGCAAAAATCAGAATTGGGTGGAGAAAGGCTGTAGTTGCCAGGTCAGGGGTGCGTAGGAGGTGCTTACCCGCACCACGGGTTGCGCCGGGGCAGTAGGCTTAGTAGCCAGTGTAGTGCGGCTAGCCGTACCTTTTTTAGCGGCCGCGTAGGCGGGCGGCACGGTAAGCTCGCCTTGCAATACCTGCAGCTGGTAGGTGAAGCGCTCGGGCTCGGCGGTGCTGAGAATCACCTCGGTGCGGTCGGCCTCCACGGTGAGCTTGCGCAAGCTCACCGCAGGCTGCACCCGCACGCTACCGTAGTAATTGCGCACCACGCACTGGCCGCCCAATCCCAGCAGCTGCACGGCCGACTTGTTAGCCTCACAGGTGAAGTCGGCCTGCACGTTGGTGGCCGTCAGGTCGGCGTAGCGGGCGGTGGCGCTGAGCGTGCCGCGCAGATTACGCAGGGTAATCTGCCCAAAATTTTGCGTCAGTTGCTGCGCACCACTCAGGTCGGTGAGTGAGGTTTGGCCGTAGGCATTCACCACTTGCAAGGGGTTGCCGGCGGGCATCAGCACGATGTACTCGGCCCGCAGGTCGCTACGCACGGCGGGTGCTCCCGCGGGCAGCACAAAGAGGTTGACGAGGTCGAGCGCGTTGCCATTTTGCTGAAGGCGGTATTGCGCCACCGGCAGGTCTTGCACCGCCACGGCGCGCTCGGCGTGGCGAGCGCTCAGGTGCAGAGTCACCTGCACGGTGGGCCGGTCCCAGCCGCGCACCTGCACGGTGGCTTTCTCTGCCCGGATGCGCACCACCATGCCCGGCGGGCAATTCCAGGTCTGCTCCAGGGTGCGGGTTACCACCTGCACGCGCTGCTGGGCGCGCCCAGTAGGCATAGTCAGTAGCCCAAGCAGCACGGCCAGGATGCTCCATCGCCACCTGGCCCCACCCGAGTGAATAGGGGACGTCATGAAAGTAGAAGTTGAACTAGTTGGCGAGTGAAGGTGGCCTTCAGGGTGACGAGATGCGCTTGCTCGCGCAGCAATTCGGGAGAAGCACCAAAGCGCCTGGCCGCCTGGCGTAGTTGTATTTCCTGGGTTTCCAATTCTTGCAACTGAGTGCGCAGCGTGCGAAACTCGCCCGATTGGCACACCGCAGGTTGCGCCGAGCAGCGCGCGTCAATGAAGGACAAGCCTTGGGCTTCCAG
>CAZZDR010000004.1:27749-37370 GCA_964652535.1 uncultured Hymenobacter sp.
GCGACGTCATCCAGCCTGGCCGTGATAGCAGCCCACAACTCCTCGTCGGGCTCATGCGCGGGCAGCGTGGGCAAGGCGCGGGCCAGCGCTACATCCGCTGTTAGCTGGGCATCTAGGCGAGCCCAGGTGGTTGGGTCGGGCTCGTGTGTGGGCAGCGTAGCTAGGGCCCGCCGCAGGTTCGCCCCATCGAGTTCGGGGGTTTCCGAGGTCTGGCTCATAAGTATAGGTGCTGAAGTTTGCGTTGAAGCACGCGCTTGGCGTGGTAGAGCTGCGACTTGCTGGTGCCTTCAGTAGTACCCAGTAGCTCAGCTACTTCGCGGTGGCTGTAGCCTTCCACTTCCACGAGGCAAAACACGGCGCGGTAGCCAGCGGGCAGCTCCCCGATAGCCTTGTCCAGGGCTTCGCCCGTGAGGCTGTCGTGCCAGGCCACTAGCGGCTCGGGATGGCGCTCCTGGTCATAGACCTCCATGCGCTGCTCGTGCCGAAGCGTGCGCAGGGCGCGTCGCACCACAATGGTTTTAATCCAGGCTCCGAGCGTGGACTGCTGCTGAAAAGTGGTCAAGCTTTGGAAGACATCCATGAACGCCTCCTGCAAAGCATCCTGCGCCAGGGCCCGGTCGCCCAGAATCCGCAGAGCCGACGAAAACATGGCCGTCTTGTACTGCTGGTACAGGCGGTACTGCGCCTGCCGGTCCTGGGCCAAGCAACCCCGCAGCAGGTGCTGCTCTTCGGAAGACGGAGGAGGAAGTGAATCGGCCACGAACCTGGTTAATTGCTTTGCCTCAAAGTGCTGGGCCGCGCCAGAAAGGTTGGTTGGGAAAGCAGAAATACTTTCTCCCGAATTGAAGGCGAATCAAAATAAGCCAGTAGGAAGGGTAGGGCTTTGACCTGTTTTAGAATAATTTCAAGTGCCATCACATAGCTTAGTTTCGCCTTTTATGCCTTAGGCACCCGTGGGCGGCTGGCGGCCCGCCCAGCGCCAGTGGTCCAGGCGAGCCGCCTCAAGTACTCAATTGTGGGGTGCTGACCTTCCAGCCCCCAAGGCGGAGCGCAAGTGCAGCGAATTTAGCCTGACGTGGAGGGGGTAGAAAAACCTCGCTTACTAGCGGGTTAGTTGTGAGTTATCTAGCAATAAGCACGCGTCGATACTAATTTATTGATATTTAATATAAATTAATTTTAAAAGCATTACGTTGAGCAATAAGTACTTGATGCCGGCAATAGTTTTGTAGTACTGCTTTTTATACTATACCGTTTTATCATGCGTATCGTCTGCACCAGGCATTTTCTATTCCTCACGCTGCTGATTTTACTTCCGGTTTGGGGGCATTCTGTCTCCCGGCGGGCTGTCTCTCCAGACGATTGGCAGCTAGAAACCAATAAGGATGGTATTCAGGTGTACTTACGCGGGCAGCCGGGCAGTCGTTTTAAGGAAGTAAGGGTGCAGTGTGAAATGCCCGGCACCCTCGAGCAGCTGGTCGCCCTGTACTCCGATGTTGCTAATTATCAGAATGTGATTAGCAACACGCGGTCTGCCTATTTGCTGCGCGCGGTGAATGAGACGGAGTTTTTCTATTACCTCGAAAGCCAAATGCCAGCCATGGTAGCTAATCGCGACCTGGTCATGCGGCTGCAATTTGCCTACTCTCACCCCACCCGTTCGCTACACATCACGACGACGGCCGTCGAAGGAATGGTCCCCAGCAAAACGGGTATAGTGCGCGTGCTTTCCTGGACTGGCGATTGGCAAGTGCGGGCCGTGGCTGCCAATCGGTTGCAAATTAATTATGCCTTCCGGGTAGATCCGGGCGGCGACCTGCCGGTGTGGCTGGTCAATCGCTTGGCGCCCATTGCCCCCTACCAATCATTCTTGAAACTGCGCAGCAGCTTGCAGTTGCCACGCTACCAAGGGCGGCACTTTGCCTTTTTGAATTCTGCCAATAAATAGGTAAGCACGCTATGTAAGCGCGCTTTCACTGGGGCATAGATTTAATGAGCGAGTTGAGCGGAGCAATTTCAAGTACCTACGGAGCTGCTTCTACAAGTGCTCCTTTCAGCAGCCGATTCGTCGGTTGAGCTTAACAAACTCAGGGCTTGAGATAGCGCTTTAAATACCGGCCTACCATTTGGGTTGAAATACTATAGCGCCCGAGGTTTGCCGAGGGCTAGGTAGAGAGCGGCGTAGAACGAGCGCGCAGTTTAGCCAAGCGTAGGCTAGTGTAGATGCCGCAGCACGTCTTGACGGTAGGTGCTGCCAACTGGTAACTCACGTGTGCCAACGACCAAAATATTGCCGCTAAACCGCTCGATAGCAGCCAGATTGATTACGTAAGATTTATGAATTCGCAGAAACTGGGCAGCAGGTAATTGACTTTCCAACTGCTTTATAGTTTCGGCGGTGAGCAGCACCCGTCCGCTAGCCAAGTGGCACTTCACAAAGTTGCCGTAGCCCTCAATAAAGTGCAGTTCGGCCAAGCGCACGCGCTCAGTGCCGGCGTCCGTCTTCAGGAAAATTGCCGTCGTATTTGGCTCGACTACGGGGGGTAGGGCGCCCGTGCTTACGACGAGGCGACTAGCATGCAACCGGCTGACGGCCTTAATAAAGCGCTCGAAGCGAATGGGTTTTAGCAGGTAGTCGGCTACGCCCATCTCGAAAGCGTCAAGCGCATGGGAGGCGTGGGCTGTGCACAGCACCACGGCTGGCGGCTGGGGCAAAGCGCGCAGCAAGTCGAGGCCGGTGAGCCCGGGCATATCCACGTCGAGAAACAGCACGTCGATAGCGCTGGTGTGCAGCTCGGCCAGGGCTTCGGCACCGCCGTAGCAGCTGCCGGCCCAGGTGACCAGGCCGGGCAGGCGGTCAAGGTGGGCGCGTAGCACGGTGTGGGCCAAGGGCTCATCATCAACCAATAAACAACGTAGGGGCACGGACATAGGCAAACAGCTAACGACTCCGAAGATACCAGGCGCTACAAGTCCATGCGCAAGGTGGCCGCATAATAGCCGGGTGTTGCCTCGACACTTAGCTGGTGGCGGGCGCCCGGGTAAAACTGCGCCAGCCGGGCGCGTAGCGTGGGCAGGCCCACGCCCGACGGGGCCGGCCGAAAGTAGGCGGGCACGCTGTTTTCGGTGCGTAGTGTGAGGCTAGTGGCCGTTTGAACCAAGCCAATGCGAATGAAGCCTTCGCCCTCTGGCCCCACGGCGTGCTTGAAGCAGTTTTCGACCAGTGGTAGCAATACCAGCGGGGCCAGCGGGTAGGCAGGGTTTAGCAGTTCGGCCCGAAAATCGACTTTAGTGCCGGCTCGTAGCCGCAGCTTTTCCAGGCCGATATAGTTGCGCAGGTATTCGGCTTCGGAGCCTACCGTGATAAGGTTCTGGCGCGAGCTATCGAGTTGGTAGCGTAGCAAATCGGCCAGCTGGAGCAGGGCTTCGGGTATCTGGTCGGGCGCGGCCAAGCTTAGGCCGTAGAGGTTATTAAGGGTGTTGAAGAGAAAGTGCTGGTTTACCTGAGCTTTGAGTAGGCTCAACTCGGTTTCGAGCTGCTGGGCACGCAGCTGCTGCATTTGATAGTAGCTTTTGATGCCGCGCCGCGTGTACCGGGCCACGGCAGCCATGACAAGCGTAATTGTCACGTTAGCAACTGCTTGCCCGTATTCTGCTAGCCAAGGCTGTGGCGGGGCGGCAACTACTGCGCCCACGCTAGCCTTGCCAAATACGACGGGCGCATGCAGCCCGGGGCTTATTTGCCTACCCACCGCCGCTAGCACAGCCGAACTTAGTAAGATAACGACCAATGTACCAGCCAGGTACTGCCCGTAGCGGCGGGGTTCGGCGTAGTGGCTTAGCAGCCAGTAGTGGGCATAGATAGCCAGCGCCGGCCCAAGCAGCACCGGCAGCGAGTAAGGCAGGCCAAATATCCGAAACCTATTCGGCAGCACCACCCAGTCTAGGCACGTAAACAGACTCACTAGAAGCAGCCAACCACTAACGTGGCGCAGTACCCGAGGCGAGAGAAAGGAGGGCAACGTCATGGGGCAAAATTACGGGGCAGCCAGGCCGAGCGCGGACTAAAAATGACGAACCCGGCTTGTCCGCGCCAGGCCTGCGTTCGTCACAGCGGAGGGGGCTTTCATCATTAAAAAACGGGAGTAGAAGGCGAAACAGGCACTTTTGCCCCACTGGAAAGCAGTTTGAAGGGGGTAGGGCTCGCTAGCCTTCGAGTACCTACTCCTCGCCTAGTAAGGAGCAGCAATTGCGTTGTTCCCTACCCCCCCTAGTCGGCTAATAAAGCTGCTTGTGCTTCTCGGTTCCCTTGCTGGTTTTGCCCAAACCTTAGCTAGCCTCCCAGTGCGTGGCGCGGTAGCTTGGGTGAGGTCATCTTTACCACGCACTTGTAGTGCCCAACTAGTGGCCCCGCACCGCTACCTGAGCAACCGGCTAGGGCGCCGCGGCAAATAAGCCCGGCCCACCAGGCAACCCTTGGGTCACCGTCCTCATCCCCTTAGCACCGCTCACTAGGCCGCACGGGCCGCCGACACTCTTCTAGCTACGATTACGATTTAGCACACGCACTTTCTTTTACTCATGGCGCTCACTATTAGCAACCTCTCCAAAACCTACCCCAATGGCACCCAGGCACTTCGGGGTGTCAGCCTTACCATCCCTACGGGGATGTTTGGTCTACTCGGCCCCAACGGGGCGGGTAAAAGCAGCCTCATGCGCACCATTGCCACCCTGCAAGATGCTGATACAGGCAGCATTCTGCTCGATGACCTCGACGTGCTGCGCGAGAAGGAGGCCGTGCGCCGCGTGCTGGGCTACCTGCCGCAAGAATTTGGGGTGTACCCTAAGGTGAGCGCGGAGGAGCTACTCGACCACTTCGCCACGCTCAAGGGCATTGCCAGCAGCCAAGAGCGCAAGGCAATGGTAGCCGCCCTGCTGCACCAAACCAACCTCTACGACGTGCGCAAAAAGTACGTGGGCGGCTACTCGGGCGGTATGAAGCAGCGCTTCGGCATTGCGCAGGCCCTGCTTGGTGACCCACGGCTCATTATTGTGGATGAGCCCACTGCCGGCCTCGACCCCGCCGAGCGCAACCGCTTTCACAACCTGCTGAGTGAGATTGGCGAAGACCGGGTGGTGATTCTGAGCACCCACATTGTGAGCGATGTGAGTGATTTGTGCCGCCACATGGCTATCATCAACAAAGGCGAAGTACTTCTCACCGGCGACCCGCTGCAAGTGATGCACGCGCTGCGCGGTCGGGTGTGGCGCAAGCTGATTGAAAAAGCCGAACTGCCTGCCCTGCAAGCCAGCGAGCAAGTCATCAGCTCGCGGCTGTTTGCCGGCAAAACAGTGGTGCACGTGCTGGCCGATGGTGCCCCAGACAGCGGCTTCGAGGCCGTGAGTCCCGATTTAGAAGATGTGTATTTCAGCCAAATAAACGGCCACTGATTTTGCCCGCCACGGGCTGCTCGTTCGTCGCGCGGCCCCACCCCGCCCTACCCCCCTTAGTGCCAGCAACTTATTGCCAGCAACCAGCTGCTGGCTGGCTCTTGCTTTTGGCGGGCAGGCAGCGGGGCTAGCAGTGCCCCTAAAAGCTACCACACAACTAATTATTCTTCATGTTTTTAGCCATATTCCTTTTTGAGCTGAAGTACCGGCTGCGGCGGCCCGCTACTTGGATTTATTTCTTGGTGCTGGCGCTGCTCGCCGGCTTGCTGGTAGCGGCGGCTGGCGGCGTTTTCGGCTCGGCCATCAATATCAGCCTAGGCGGCGACGGGCAAACCGTCAAAATCAACTCGCCGTTCTCGGTGAGCCTGATTGTCAGCACCATTAGTGTGTTTGGTATCGTTATCGCCTCGTCGCTGATGGGCAACCCGGTGTACCGCGACTTCGAAACCCGGTCGCACGCCCTTTTTTACACCAAGCCCATCAGCAAATGGGGCTATTTGGGTGGCCGTTTTCTGGGTTCGTATGTGATAGCGGCTCTGGTGTTTAGTGGCATCTTAGTAGGCGCGGCGGTGGCCGGGGTGCTGCCCGGCATCGAGGCCGAGCGCTTCCTGAAGGTGACGCCGACGGGCACTTACCTCTGGCCCTACCTACTGCTGGTGCTGCCCAATCTGCTGTTTTGCGGAGCCATTTTTTTTACAATGGCCACGCTCACGCGTAACATCCTGAGTACGTATATCGGGGCCGTGCTGCTGCTAGTAGCTTACTTAATTTCTACCTCCTACACGTCCGATTTAAAGAACGAATACCTGGCTTCGACGCTCGACGCCTTTGGCCTGGGCGCGCAGTTTATCACCACCAAATACTGGACGGCCGCCGATAAAAACACACGCCTGCTGCCGCTCAATGCCTACATGCTGCTCAACCGGGCGGTGTGGCTAGGGGTAGGGCTGGCTTTGCTGGCGTTTTGCTACGTGCGGTTTCGCTTTGCAGCACTGGCCTCCGAGCGCGCTGCAAAAAAGCCACGCACTGTGCCAGCCGACTTGGCCGCTGAGCGGGGGGTAGGGGCTACTACCGAGAGCCTGCGCTTGCCCCGCGTAACGCAGCTATTCACCGGGGCCATGCACCGGCAGCAGTGGTTGAGCCTGACCAAGCTGGAGTTTCGGGGTATCGTGCGCAACCGCTATTTCGCGGCCATCGTGGGGGCAGGCATCCTTTTTCTGCTTACCACTGCTGCGCAGGCAGGCAAAACGTTCGACACGCCTACCTATCCTGTCACGGAAGTAGTGCTGACTTTGGCCACGGGCTCCTTCTCTTTATTCTTTCTGGCCATCATCATCTTCTACAGCGGCGAGCTGGTGTGGCGCGAGCGCGACGCTGGCGTGGCCCAAATTGCCGATGCCGCGCCGGTGCCCAACTGGGTGCCGTTTCTGAGCAAGCTCGCGGCGCTCGGGCTGGTGCAGGTGGTGCTGCTGGCTGTGGTGCTGGCCTGTTGCCTCGTTATCCAGACTGCCAAAGGCTACTTTCACTACGAAATCGGCCTGTATTTGCAGGCGCTATTTCTTTATCAGCTAGCTTACTTATTGCTGCTGTGCGTGCTATCCATGGTGACGCAAGTAGTGGTGAACAACAAGTACGTGGGCTTCTTGGTGATGGTGGTGTACTACGTGTTTACGCTGGCCAAGAGCGGGCTGGGTTTCACGCATCGCCTCACGTCGTACGCGGGTGGGGGTAGCCCTGGCCCGTATTCGGATATGAATGGCTATGGGCACTTCCTACCCGCTTTTTGGTGGACCAAGCTGCTGTGGGCGGGGGTAGCCCTGCTGCTAGTACTGCTGGCCAATCTGCTCTGGGTGCGAGGCACCGACCCCGCTGGCCGCCTCGGCGAAGCGCGCCGCCGTTGGGGCGCGGGCAGCACAGCCACCCTGGCCACTGGGCTAGCTATAGCCTTGGGCACCGGCAGCTTTATTTACTACAACACCAACGTGCTCAATCAGTACCGCACGGCCAAGGCTTCCGAGCAACTACAGGCGCAGTACGAAAAGCAGTACCGCCACCTGAAAGATGTGCCGCAGCCGCGCATCGTGGCCGTAACCCTAAACACCGACATTTTTCCGAGCACCCGGCGCGTGCATTTTCAGGGCGAAATGATGCTGGTAAACAAGCACGCCCGGCCGCTCGATACCGTCATCGTGAGCTTACCCGCCGAAAAACACCCCCGCGTGCGCAGCCTAAGCCTAGGTGCCCCCGGCCAAGCCACACTGGCGCTCAACGACACGACGGTGGGCCTGCGTCTCTACCGCCTGGCCCAGCCCCTGGCCCCCGGCGACTCGTTGCCCCTGACCCTCACGCTCGACTATCGCGAGCTAGGCTTCCCCAACGTGGGCTCTAACACCGACATCGTCGAAAACGGCACTTTCGTCAGTAGCAATTACCTGCCTAACCTGGGCTACCGCCAAGACGCCGAGCTGAGCGGCGACCAAGACCGCAAAAACTACGGCCTCAAGCCAAAGCCCCGTATGGCGCTGGTCAACGACCTAAAGGCTCGACAGAATACGCCCATCAGCCAGGACGCCGACTGGATTCGGTTTGGCGCCACCGTGAGCACCGAGCCCGACCAAACGGCCATCGCGCCCGGCTACCTACAAAAGGAATGGGTGCGAAACGGCCGCCGCTACTTTGCTTATCGCATGGACCGGCCGATGCTCAACTTCTACACCTTCCTGTCGGCACGCTATAAGAAGTACGCCGATAAGTGGGTCGATTCGACCGGCGGGCGCACCCTACCAATTGAGATTTACTACCACGCCGGTCACGAATATGACCTCAAGCGCATGGCCGCCGGGGCCAAGGAGGCGCTGAGCTACTGCTCCAAAAACTTCTCGCCCTACCAGCACCAGCAGCTGCGCATTCTGGAGTTTCCGGGCTACCAGGGCTTTGCGCAAAGCTTCGCCAATACAGTGCCGTTTTCGGAAAGCATCGGCTTCATTGCCAAGGTCGATGACAACGACCCCGAGGACCTCGACTACCCTTTCTACGTGGCCGCCCACGAGGTGGCACACCAGTGGTGGGCGCACCAAGTTATTGGCGGCAACGTGCAGGGTAGTACCCTCATGGCCGAAAGCCTGGCCGAATACTCCGCCCTGATGGTAATGAAGCACCACTATGGACTCGCTTCCATGCAAAAATTCCTTAAGCTCGACCTCAACCGCTACCTCAGCGGCCGCGCCTTCGAAAAGAAGAAAGAAGTGCCGCTAGCGCTGGTCGAAAACCAGACGTACATCCACTACGGTAAGGGCTCGGTGGTGATGTATGCCCTGCAAGACTACCTGGGCGAACAAAAGCTGAACGCAGCCCTGCGCGAGTATGTGAAGGCAGTGGCTTTTCAAGGGCCACCCTACACAAATTCGACCGAATTTGTGGGCAGATTGCGCCAGGCGGCGCCCGATTCGCTTCAGCAATTCATTACAGATAATTTCGACCGCATCACGCTCTACGACAACCGGATAACAGCCGCAACCACCAAAAAACTATCCGATGGTCGCTACCAGGTCAATTTCACAGTAAAAAGCGCAAAGTTCTACGCCGACAGCACGGGTAGCCAGCGGCCCGCCCCCGAGCACGACTACTTGCCCGTGGCCATCTTCCCCGAGCTAGAAAAAGGCAAAAAACCAGCGCTCCCTTTGCTGCTCGTGAAGCGCCGCCTGCTAACGGGTAACAACCAGCTACAATTCATCGTGACCCAAAAACCTGCTTCGGTAGCTGTAGACCCCTACCACGAACTAGTGGATAGAACGTTAGACGATAATAAGCAAGACTTGAAGTACTGATTTATCACCGGCATGAGCTAAGCATGAGCCGAGGCTACAAACCCCGAACTGCTGTAACTGAAAGCTAGCTGCGTTTCGGCTAGCATGGGCGCACGTAGGTCAATAGGAAGCCGCTGCAAGTGGCTTCCTATTGACCCACGTGCGCCCCTTTTTATGCAATGAGTGAGGTTAAGAGTAGGTATTCATACCACAAAACTCTGTTGTGGCATTTCGCGAAAACCCGTCTAGCATACGCGCTACTGAGTAGTCGCTACCTAGGCTACCGGCAAGAACTAGGGGGGTATACAATAGGCAGCTTCTTAACCCTGCTGCTTCTTGCATACTACCTTGAAGAAAAAGCTCA
>CAZZDR010000004.1:37470-40618 GCA_964652535.1 uncultured Hymenobacter sp.
GCCACTTGCCCAATTTTTGCGGTAAAGGGCGCACGGCGCGGCGTACTTACCAGTGGCTGCTGGCAGCGGCGTAGCCAGTCCTCGGCACTGGCTACGTCATCAAACAACTGGAGCTCTAACTCACCCAGTTGGGTAGGCAGCTGCCGCAGGGTAAGAATGTCGGAATGGGTGTCGGCCTGCACTACGTGTGCCACGTAGCGTAGGCCTAGGCGCTGCGCCTGGGGCAACCAGACCCTGCCCAGCCAAGCCAGCGTATCGAACCAGGGGCCATGCAAGCCCGCGTTGTCATTGAGCAAGTATAGGCAATGCAATGGGCCGGTTTGCTGCAAGTAGTTTTGCCCGCCGCGCAGGGCTTCTTCCGTGCGCACGTAGCCGGTCCAGGTAGCGCGCAGCCACCCCTGGGCTGGATCGAACGAAAGGGCACACTGGCCGCCCGTTTGAAAGGTTAAGGAATGCAGGTGCATCGGCAGCAGGATAATAGGTGACTACTTTTCTGCCACAAAGCTCCGCCGCCTAGAACAAGTAAAAAAGGAGGTATCTATCCGAAGTGAGGATGTGAATACGGGTTATATGCTACGTATTCACCCGCAGAACGCGCCTGTAGCTCAGCCTGCTACCCATACCAGTCTACGCTGCCCTATTCTATTGCTAGTCGGCGCCATGTTCGGAAATTTTAGGTAGCCTACCTATCTATCGCGCATCAAAGGATGGCGGGCCGGAGCAACTGCTCCTACATTGCTGAGAGAACGCATTATTTGCTCGTACAGAAGACTTTTGTAGCTGCTATTGCCAGACGATTTAAAAATGAATTACTTTACTTATTACGCATACTCAACAATAATTTTACACTTGCAAAAAACGCTTCGCTAAAAATTTGCGCACAGGTTCATCGTATAGCTTTAAGTATAAATAAGCCAATAGCACAGAGCCGATAACAAGGGGTGATGATCTAGTTGAGCAGGATAGATTCCTGCTGCGACGAGAGGGCCTTTTAGATGGGGTAGGAGGTAGTGGTTAGGTGAATGGAAGGTCCCATCGACTTAGCTGTGCCACTCAGTGAATTCATGCAGCTATTAATAGCTGTTGCTTCGTGCTTTGGCCTTTGGTTTTGTAGCAATACGCGAGTAGCTGGCTGCTCGCATCCTCAAGCACCAAAATCGTCATTGAGACACTTGAGCGTCTTGGCCGGCACCTCTACCAAGTGCCCCCGAGTATCCACGCCCCACACACGCAGCACGTGGCGCAAATACTTGCTACCCAAGTTGTCTTGGGTGCATAAAACGAAATACTGGCTGGTTTTGCCCTTGGTATTTGTGCAGCTCGAAATAGAAAGACTATTGTTGGGGGAGCGCAGGTTGAGTTGCACTGTGTCGATAATAGCGAAGCGCGTTTTTTCTATTGGGCTGCTCACTCGCTTTTCGTAAGCTAAAATAACCTTCCCACTCTGGCAGTTTTGCTGAGCGGGAGCGTAACACACAAAGGCATAGGCACTAGGTATAAGCATGCGCTGCGTGCAGGCAAAGTAGCCGTTCAATTGTATGGGCGATTCGGGCGGTTGCCCAGCGGCATAACTTAGGAGCAGGGCGAGGGGTAGGGCTAATGCATTCATAGCTGATTTCAAGCAAGAAGAGCTTGCTCTCATTGCGAAAGTACCTACCAGAAAGGGAGCTGAGAATGGTCTTCCGCAGCAGCGCTCTTGGCGCCATTAGTGCGCCCAGTAGTACCTCATAGCCGACCCTTCAAAGCATCTGGCAGTTGTCGGCGTATTCCCGTCGGCTTCCCAGTTCCAGCTCAGTATTTTAGCGCATACACTACTGGTTCTAAGACCGCAGCGGCTAGTTGTGGGGTACTTCCTTTTAATGTCAACCAGGCTATTCTTAAGCCTTGCAAGGCACGTCAACATATGCTGGTAGTATGTTGACATTTCCTTTGGTTTCCCTACTTCCAACCCAAGCTTATTCAGCTAGACCTACCATTAATGTTGCGATGGTATTCTTCTAATAATTCAACCGATTGATAGATAGTCAAGCTGCCCTCAATGTATTTGTCAGCCACTAGTTGCTCGTAGGTAGCAGAGGTATTGGGGCAGCTCTTGATAGGAAAAAGGGCTGCCGCAATAATTCGACGTTGGGTTTGTTCATTTTTCATGCAGCAAAGCTCCTACCCATCTGGCAATAGCAAAGCTTTGAAAAATTATATTTAGATGAACAAATGATGTTGCCTGTGATACCTACCGCTCAATAAGAAACAGGCAAGTAAAATACCCGGCTTCACTACCCCAGCTGGTTATTGTAAATTAAGGCTGATAGGCCCTAATTACGAGAACTCGGAAACGGCAGTTCTTGGGCCTGTAGCCAGCTAATGGCTTCTACTTCGTCTGGAAAGAAACGGTAGGTAAGCGGCAGGTCTTGCGCCTGAGTCCGAATGGTGTCCATAGCCAAACGGGCGAACACATCGTGGGCTTGCACCACGGCCCCGTAACGATACTGCCCTTCTACAATGGTACGCGGCAGCCAGTGTTGCACCACGTGGACTTGTTCAGCTGGCAAGTAGGGCGTCATCTGACGCTGGTCGATGAGCAGCTTGCCTAGGCGGTAGCGCGAGAGCGCCCGCGTCACGTGGTGGAGTATGGCCGTGAACTCGTCAAAGCGACGCGGGCCGGGGTGGTATTGCAGGCGTACGTGGTCGGCGTACTCCTGCACCAGGCCAGCAGCATTGCCGAAATAGAGAGAGGTAGGTAACGTGCTCATGATGCAGCAAAGGTACTTTCTCGCCTGTTAGCTCAAAACTCCCCTATATACAAGTTCAAAATACGAAGCAAGATAATTGCTGGTTAGTATTCAGTTAATCAATGCATTAACAGCGCATGGGATGCGTATTTTACCCATAGTCAACAGCTATGCATAATTTGTTAACGCATAAACAACTTGGCCGCAGCTAGCAGCCCCAGCTTAAAGCCCAACTTTGTCTACCGAAAATGCCAAACGGTAGTCATGCTCAAGCTTTTGCCAACTATGGCGCTGCAACGCTAGCAGCTCCGCACGGCCGCGAGTTTATCTATTGGGTATAGCGCCTACTACCTGTGCCGCTCCAACCTAGCAGTCGCCGCGCCGCTGCTCATCCGCGAGTTTGGCAGCCGCGGGCTTAC
>CAZZDR010000005.1:0-19507 GCA_964652535.1 uncultured Hymenobacter sp.
GGCCGTATAGGATAATCTGAATGGCACTGCCGAGGTGCCGGCCAAACTCCGTGAAGAGCGCCAGTGCCACCGAGTCGCCTTGCTGAGCGCGAGCATACCACTCACCACCCGGCCGCCCGGTGCGCTGCACGAAAAACTTGCCGCTGCAATAGTCCTCCACCGTTTTGTCGAGGTAAGGCACGCACCCAAATTCGCCGGCGCTCGACAGCGTCCCCGAATACAATTGGTGATTGATGATGATGCCGGCCCCAAAGCCGGTGCCGAGAGCAATGCCCACCAGGTTGGCATAAGGCTGCCCCTGGCCGTACATCTTTTCGCCCACGGCAAAAGCGTTGGCGTCGTTGCTGAGAAATACCGGCTTGCCGAAGTGGCTGGCGAGGTGCTGCTTCAGGTGCACCTCGCGCCACGACGGAATATTCTGCACGTTGTGCACAATGCCATTTTCCTCATCTACCAGCCCTGGCACGCCAATGCCAATCCCCGCCAAGTCAGCATCAACCAGCGGCGCCAGGTTTTGCACCAATTCAGCTAAAATCTGCTCCTTAGACGCAGTCGCCGAGGTTTCGAAGCGGGCTTCGTGCAGAAGCTCGCCCGCCTGCACGACGCCAACGTGAACCTTCGTTCCGCCAATATCTACGCCTAGGTACTTGCTGTTAGTCATGCGGTTTCAAAGGGTGTGCGAGCGGCTGAGTCCAGTGCAACAGAAGGAGGGGGGTAGCAAACGGGCGTTAAAACTTCCACCGCACGAATGCCTCCATGGCCTCGTAGTTGGCCATGCCGAGGCGGTCGTATTGCAGCGCTGTCTCGCGGTTGCGGTGCTCGGCGCGCACCCAGAATTCGCGGGCGTCGTCGCCGGGGAATACCGGCGTGTCTTTCTGCGACTGGTGCTTGAAAATGGCGTTGCGCTTGCGAATCACCTCCTGCGGCGACAGCGGCACGGCCATTTCAATCTCGTAGGGCGTAAACTCGTGCCAAGCGCCGCGATACATCCATACCCAGCAGTCCTCGACCCAAGCCTCGGTCTGACGTAGGCGCCGCAGCGACTCGGTCACGATGTTAAAGCAGATGAGGTGCGTGCCATTCGGGTCAGCA
This sequence comes from uncultured Hymenobacter sp., assembly GCA_964652535.1. Classification (GTDB taxonomy): domain Bacteria; phylum Bacteroidota; class Bacteroidia; order Cytophagales; family Hymenobacteraceae; genus Hymenobacter. Next base: position 1,093 of record CAZZDR010000005.1, read on the forward strand.
AAGTCGCCGGCCACGAACACCTGCTGCGGCTTCACCTCTTGCAAAAGCTTCATGGTAAGCTCAATGTCCTTGTCCGTTACCGAGAGCTTCGACGTCCTACCCGACTCATAAAATGGCAAAGCCTGAAAGTGGATATGGTCGTCGGACAGGCCAGCGTAGCGGGCTCCCGCAATGGCTTCACTCTTGCGGATGAAGCTCTTCACATTGCGAATTTCTTGGGTGTCTGGCTGGTTCGGTAGCTTCTGCTTAATGAACTGCCGCATGTTTTCGTATACCCCTTGCAACTCGCGGGTATCCTTGCCCATGCTCGCATCAAAGTCGATGGCGAACTCCACGTAGCGCAGCACATCATCGTCCCACACCGCGGTGTTGCCCGAGGTTTGGTAGGCCACGTGCACGTCGTGGCCCTGGTCGATGAGGCGGATAAACGTGCCGCCCATCGAAATCACGTCGTCGTCGGGGTGGGGCGAAAAGATGATGACACGTTTCTTCTCCGGCAAAGCCCGCTCGGGGCGCTGTGAGTCGTCGGCGCCCGGCTTACCCCCCGGCCACCCCGTAATGGTGTGCTGAAGCTTGTTGAAAATGTGAATGTTAATGGTGTAAGCCGGGCCACGCTCGGTGACCAGCTGGGCCATGCCATTGGCGTTGTAGTCCTCGTCAGTCAGCTTCAGAATAGGCTTCTTAAGCGTGTTCGAAAGCCAGATAACTGCTTTTTTAATGAGCGTGTCGTCCCACTCGCAGTCTTTCACCAGCCACGGCTTGTCAAAGCGCGTGAGCTCGGCGGCCGCGTCTGCGTCCAGCACAAACTCCACGTTATCGGCGAGTTGCAGGTAGGTAGCCGGCACTTCGCTCGATACTTCGCCCTCCACGGCTTTCTTGATGATGGGCGCTTTCTTGCCGCTCCAGGCCAGCAGCACAATCTCGTGAGCCTTGAAAATGGTGCCAATACCCATCGTAATGGCTTTGGTCGGCACATTCTCCTTACCCCCGAAGTCGCGCGAAGCGTCGCGGCGGGTCAGGTCGTCGAGCGTAACCAGGCGCGTGCCCGAGTTGGGCGCCGAGCCGGGCTCGTTGAAGCCCACGTGGCCCGTGCGGCCGATGCCGAGGATTTGCAAATCCAGCCCGCCGTGCGCTTCTATCTGGCGCTCGTAGTCTAGGCAGAAAGCTGCGACCTCGTCCGGGGCTAGCGTGCCATCCGGAATGTGAATGTTTTCCCGCTTGATGTCGATGTGGTCAAACAGGTTCTCGTTCATGAACGTCACGTAGCTCTGCGGCGACGTGGGCTGCATGGGGTAGTACTCGTCTAGGTTGAACGTCACCACGTTCTGAAAGCTCAGGCCTTCTTCGCGGTGCAGGCGCACGAGCTCTTCGTACACGCCCACTGGCGTAGCCCCGGTGGCCAGGCCCAGTACGGCCGTTTCGCCGCGGCCTTGCTTTTCCCTAATCAGGGTGGCAATGCGCTCGGCTACCCGCGCAGAAGCCACTTGCTTATCGCGGTAAACAGTCACCGGCAGCTTTTCAAAACGAGTTTCCTCCAAGAGGTTAAGTCGGGTCATGATGGGGAGCGAAACGTGCTGCATGGCTGCGAGCTTAAAGGGTTGCAGAAGTGTTGAAACGTATGAATCGAGACCCGCTGGCTGACTAGGTTAGGCCTAGCTGCGGCAAGTCGGGTAGGGGCTTAGGCGAGTTCTAAGTAGCTTTCAAAAATGTTCTCCATCACCGTCGCTACGGAGCCCAGAATCACGGCATTATTGCCGAGCTCTGACACTACGAGGCTGGTTTTTTCCCGCAGCTGGGCCATACAGTAGGTGTTGATGGCCTGCTGAATATTGGGCAAAATGAACTGCTTGGCCTGCGCCACCTCGCCACCCAGGATGATGAGTTCGGGGTTGAAAAGCTGCGTCAGAATGGCAATGCCTTTGCCGAGATTGGTACCAACCTCGGCGAGGATAGTGATGGCAAACTGGTCGCCGTGGTGAGCGGCTTCGTACACGTGCTCGGGCGCCAACTGGGCTACTTGCTGAGCTGGTAGTTGGCTGAGCATGGTATGCTGCCCCGCCTGAATGCCTGCCTTAGCTATGCGCACAATGGCGCTACCCGAGGCTACTGTTTCGAGGCAGCCGCGCTTGCCGCAGTGGCACAGCGCGCCCCCGTCCACGAGCGGAATGTGCCCAAACTCGCCGGCAAAACCCGAAGCACCACTCCGGAGCTTGCCGTCTAGTATCATGCCCATGCCAATGCCCCAGTCCATGGATAGAACCAGCACATCGCGCAGGCCGTGCGCTAGGCCAAAGCGGTACTCAGCCAAAGCCGCGCTCTTCGCGTCGTTTTGCAAGAAAACCGGCTTGCCAAACTGCTGCTCCAGTAGCTGTTGCAGCGATTCTGGCGCGCCGGCCGTGAGCAGGTAGGTGTGGTTGTTGCCCTCTTTCGAATCGATGAGGCCCGGCATGCTGATGCCCACGCCGACTAGCTTTTTTACTTCAATTCCCGAAGCCTTGATTAACTCCTGGGCGTGTTCGTGCAGTTGCGACAGCGCCCCTAGGTCGGGCGTGAGCTCGATATCAAACGTGTGTACCCCGTTGATAATCTGGTTGTTGTTGTCAAAAATGGCTATCCGCGTCTTGAATTGCTCCATGTGGACGCTGAGCACAAACAGCGACCTATCTCGCAGCCCATAGAGCTCCGGCTTGCGACCTCCCAACGACTTCCCGCGGCCTTGTTTCTCGACCAAGCCCTCCGCCACGAGTTCGTTGAGAATGGCGATGGAGGTAGGAGAGCTGATATTGAAGCGAGTGCAAATATCCGCGTTGGTTTTAGCGCCTTTCACATACAAGTGCTTAACTATCTTAAGCTTCTGCACGTGCTTTCTCCGCTCAATATTATTGAGCCGAGCCAGGTGAGTTTCCTCTAGCGCTAAAAGTGAACTCATTAAAGATGAGATTAGATTTTTTTGTAAATAAAGTTACTTCTTTTCATAAGTGCAAGGACTTCAGTTAAATTTTTAGATAAGTCAGTCTTTAAAACAAAAAAAATGAGGAAACATGTCCCTCATTTTCGGTGCCTCCCTGACCTTGCTGCTTAGTAAATTACTTCCCCTGTAGCACCACGTGCTTGATATTCTGGCGGTTGTAAGTATACATGATATGCACCTGGCCATTTTGCCCTTCGATGATAGCGGGGTAGCTATATTCTTCGGTAGTGCCGTTTTCAAGTACGGCTACATCGTGCCACGCTACCCCATCAATGGACTGTGCCACGCGCAACTTGCTGCGACCATTAAACCAATCCTTGCCCGGCAACGCGGGGTTGTAAACAAGCAGTTGTGTGCCGTTTTTCAGCGTCACGGCATCGGTGCCTGAGTTCGGATTGAGCAGCGACGTTTGCGACAGCTTGCCCCAAGTAGTGCCGCCATCGGTAGACCAGGCCTGCACAATGCGCCCTTGTTTGCTGCGCGACAATAGCTGCAGGCGATTACCTGGATATGTCAGGATGCTGGGCTGAATGACGTCCAACGGGGATTCATTATCCACCGGTATGAGCTGCCACGTTTGGCCTTGGTCGGTCGATTTCTCTAGGTGGATTTTCCAACGCCCGCTTTCTTCCTCCACGCTCGACGGGGCCAGAATAGTCCCGTTGGCGAGCTGCACCGGCTTGTTCTTGATTGGCCCCAGCACGCCTGCCGGCAACCGCCGCGCGGCCGACCACGTGAGGCCGCCATCGGTGGAGGATTTGACCATGCCCCACCACTCCCGCGGATTGGGCCCCACTTTGTAGAACAACAGCAGGTTGCCGCCGCGCACCTTGAACAAAACCGGATTCCAGGTGGGGTAGTGCAACGTGTCGTTTACTACCCCATCAGCCACGCATTTCGGCGTTGAAACCCCTTGATTATCAACAGTAGCAAGCCAAATGGCCACGTCGGGCTTGCTCTCCTGCGACCCGCCAAAGCAGGCCACCAGAAACTTGCCTTTTGCCACCTCCACCAGCGTAGAAGCGTGACACTGCCGAAAGGGCGGCGCCGCAAAAAGCAGTTCTTGTTTGGCTATTCCCCAGGTCTGCTGGGCTTTTCCTGGAGTGTTGAGTCCTAGCCCAAGCGTGGCTAGTAGCATGAGTTTTTTCATGAGATTGCTGCCAGAAGGGGGTAGGGAACTGAGTAGCCAACAAATAACTCAATGCGTTACACCATTCGGGCGTCTACCTTAATAGGGTTGATTTAGCAGCATTTGCCGCCCCGGCTACCACGCAATGTTCTCCACTGCCTGCGCTACGCGAAACTGCGTTTTCAGCCGAATATCCTCCGATGAGGCCCCTAGTAGCAGGGTGAAAGTGCCGGGTTCTACCGTCCATTTCAAGCTGCCATTCAGTAACATCAAGTCTTGCGCAGTCAGCTCAAAGGCGACTTCTCGCTCTTCACCGGCCTTTAGAGTGAGGCGCTGAAATTTCTTCAGCTGCTTGACCGGCGTAACGACCGAACTCACATCGTCGCTTAGGTACAGCTGCGCGACTTCATCGCCCGCGCGGGTGCTGGTATTCTTCACTTTGAAACGCACTGTTACGCGCACGTCGCCCTGATTTTCGGTAGTGCTAGCTTGCAAATCGGAGTACGTGAACTTACTGTAGCTCAGTCCGTGGCCGAAGCTGTAGAGCGGCTTGTTGTCGGTTTCGACGTAGTCGTGGGGGGTAGGGCGCTTGGCATTGTAGTACACAGGCAACTGCCCCACGCTTTTGGGCACCGAGATGGGTAAGCGGCCGGCGGGATTGTAGTCGCCAAACAGCACGTCGGCCACGGCATTTCCGCCTTCTTGCCCTGGGTACCAGGCATCTATCAGGGCGGGTACGTGGGCCGCCATCCAGTTCAAGTTCAGCGGCCGACCCTTGATGAGCACGACCACCACTGGGGTGCCGGTCGCCACCACGGCTTGTAGCAGCGCTTGCTGCTTGCCGAGCAAGTCGAGGGTAGCGCGGTCGTAGCCTTCGCCGCTTTCCATGTCGCTGACAACCTGCCCGCCCGCAGCGGCCGTCACGGTCGCGGCACCGGTGCTTTGGTACTCGGTCTTAAAGTCGCGGGCACTGGAGCCGCCGAGTACCACAATGGCTACCTGCGCTTTACGGGCCGCAGCCACGGCTTCGGCAATGTTGGCGCTGGCGGTATCCCGAATCGCGCAGCCCTTCACGTACGTCACCTGCGTGGTGGTCGGCACCTTCGCCCGGATGCCTTCTAGTACCGTCACCACGTTACTTTCAGGCTGGGGCGCCGTGTAGTCGCCGAGCTGGTTGTACATGTTGTCGGCATTGGGGCCAATCACAGCGATGCGCTGCAAGGTTTTAGCCAGCGGCAGCAAGTCCTTTTCGTTTTTCAGCAGCACCACCGACTCCTGGGCCACTTGCCGGGCGAGCTGCACATTGGCCGGAGTTTTCACCTGCTTGGCAGCTTTGTTAGGGTCTACGTAGGGATTTTCAAAGAGCCCCATTTCAAACTTTACGCGCAGCACGCGGCTCACGGCGCGGTCCAATACCTCAAGCGAAACGAGCTTTTGCTGGACGGCTGCCAGCAGTTCCTTGTCGTAGCCATAGCCGCTCAGGTCGTCGTCGAGGCCCGCGTTGATGGCGAGGGCCGCCGCCTCAACTGGCGACGCGGCGACGCGGTGGTTGCTGGCTAGGCCCGTGATACTCCCCAGGTCGGACACCGTAAAGCCTAGGAAGCCCCACTGCTGGCGCAGCACGTCGGTCAGGAGGTACGTATTTGCCGAGCACGGCACGCCGTCGATGGAGTTGTAAGCCGTCATAATCGACTGCGCTCCAGCCTTCACCGCCGCGTGGAAGGGGGGTAGGAAGCTTTGAAACAACTCGCGCGAACCCGTGCTGATGCTGCCGCCATTGTGGCCGCCTTCGGGCACGCCGTAAGCCGTAAAGTGTTTAAGCGTAGAGACTATGTTGGCGCCACTTTTTAAGCTGCTGCCCTGGAAGCCCTGCACCATTGCTACCCCCATCTGGCTGTTGAGCACGGGGTCTTCGCCATACGTTTCCTCTACGCGCGACCAGCGCGGCTCGCGGGCAAGGTCTAGCACTGGGCCGTAGCCGATGTGGGCACCCTGCACCCGGGCTTCGGTGGCAATGGTGGCCGCCATGCGCTGAATCAGGGCTGGGTCCCAGGTGCTGCTTTGCCCGATGGAAGTCGGAAATACCGTAGTGCCAATGGCCATGTGGCCGTGCGGGCACTCCTCTGCCAGCAGCAGCGGAATGTGCAGCCGCGTGTGCTCCATGGCGTACTTCTGCAAGGCGTTGGTAGCTTCGGCGGCTTGCTTGGGATTGAGGCCCGTTAGTAGAGTTTTCTTGGTCCAGGGGTCGGCGCGCAGGGTCGCCCACAGCGCGCCAATGTGGCGCTCATCTACCGCTTTCTTGTATGCCGCGCTGTAGCTAACCTTTTGACCGTCTTTCTGGTACATCTCCCAGCCTAAGAGCGTCGAGAGCTGGCCCACCTTTTCTTCTACCGTCATGCGGCCCAGCAGGTCCTTCACCCGGGCTTCGGTGGGGGCTTGGCGGTTTTGGTAAAGCGGCTTAGTGCCTTGGGCGCAGGTGGCAGTTACGCTGAGCAGGCACAGCCCTAGCGCTAGGTAGTTAGGCATAGAAAAGGACTAATAGATTCAGGTTATGTAACTCGGACTTTGTAGTCCGAGCTACTTGTTACTGCGTACTTTCCAAAATAGGCTTGTCCGTGGTCTTGAGCGCTTGGTGCAGCACGTCGTTTTGCTGTTCCAGAACGACCACGTCGTTTTTGCCTTTCGTAAGCCAGCAGCCGGGCACATATAGTGTCTGCTGTGGGCCGACTTTCCAGTACCGCCCCAGGTGGTGGCCATTCACGAAGACGATGCCTTTGCCCCAGCCGCGCATGTCCAGGAACGTGTCGCCGGTTTGCGGTACGTTGAAGGAAGCAGTGTACAGCGTGGGCTGGCCTTCGCGATTTTTGGTGGGGTAGCGGCTCAGATTGGGCACCTTGTCGAAGGGCAGCTTATACATGCTCCAATCGCCAGTGATGGTGAGCCCATTGATGGTGAGTGGCTCAATAATACCCTTAGTATTGTGCACAATGTCAGCCCCGTAGTTGATACGGCCCATGTTCTCGACCAGCAGTTCCAAAGTCGCGTTGGCGGGAATCTGGATGTCTAGCTCGTACTTGTTTTGCTGGCGGTTTAGCTCGCCTACAAACTTGCCGTTCACATACACCGTGGCGTAGTCACGCAACCCTTTCACCTGAAGCTTGCCCTGCACTGGCTGGGCAAAGCGCTTGCTATACAGCACGTAGCCGTGGCCCTGGCCTAAATCCTCAAACGACAGCGGCGTGTTGTTGGTCACGGGCTTGAGGTCGCGTTTCAAGTCAAACAGCTCGACCGTCTTGCTGAGCGCGATGGGCGGCAGCGTAATGACCGGGATTGGAGCTGGTACGGCTGGCACGGGGTACTTCACGTAGCGCTGCATTAGCTCGCGCACGGCGGTGTACTTCGGCGTTACCCAGCCCGCTTCGCTAATGGGCGCATCGTAGTCGTAGCTGGTTATATCGGGCTGAATCTGATGCGCTTCATTGTAGTTCGCGCCCGAGGTGAAGCCAAAGTTGGTGCCGCCGTGCACCATGTAAAAGTTGAAGTTTACCTCGTTTTTGAGGTACGTCTCCACCTGCTTGGTCACTTGCTCGGTACCGACGCGGACGAAGGGCTCGCCCCAATGGTCGAGCCAGCCGGGGTAGTACTCGGCCACCATGTAGGGCCCCTGGTTGCCGTTGTGCTGGTTCACGGCCTTCTTCAGGTTTTCCACGTCGCCTTCGCCGTTGACGGTGGGTAGGGCGCCGGGCGTGGCGCCGCCTTCAAACAGCGTAGAAGCATCAGAGGTGAAGAAGGGCCCTTCGAAGCCAACGTCAGCCAGTTGCTGCTTGATGGCCGCGTTGTACTTGCGGTGCTCAGTCAGCGGAATGTCTTGGCGTTGCGATACATACGACCCAAACTCGTTTTCTACCTGGGTCATAATGATGGGGCCGCCTTTGCTCACCTGGTAGCCCTTCACTTGTGCCGCCAGCTTACGCAAGTACACGTTGCACGAGTCCAGAAACGGCTGGTTGTTGGTTCGAATGACAAGGTTCTTATTCTGCTGCAGCCACCAGGGGTAGCCGCCAAATTCCCACTCGGCGCATGCATATGGCCCCGGCCGCAAGATGACGAACAAGCCTTCCTCCTGGGCTGTTTTCAAGAACTCGGGTAGGTTGTGGTTGCCCGTTTTGAAGTCCCACACACCCGGCGTGGGGTGGTGGTAGTTCCAAAACACATAGGTGGCTACCGTATTGAGCCCCATGGCCTTTAGCATCTTGAGCCGGTGCCGCCAGTACTCTTTGGGCACGCGGGCATAGTGCATTTCGCCCGAGTGAATTTGGGTAGGCTTGCCGTCGTAGCGAAACTGTCCGTCTTTGATTTCAAACGTGTGTTTTTGCTGCGCTTGGGCGGTGAGGCTAGTAGCCAGCAGCAAGCCCAGACAGCTCCGGGTGAGCATTGACTGTAACATGAAAGAAGGCAACTATAAGGAAAGGCGAACGGCTTACTGAGCCACGTAGGCAAAGGCTAATGCCGGGTAGGTGCCTGCCTGCTTAGCCAAGCCGGTAGGCAGCGTGAGCGTCACTTTATCGCCGGCTGCAGTCCATTTTACCGATTTTCCGGTTTGCAACAGCGTCATTTTGCTGCCCTTCTTGGGCACGTTGCCGGTCCAGACTAGGGTAGTCGGCGCGGCCTGAGTTTCGGGCAGGCAGGCAATAGCGTAGCGCGTGCCCTTCTTGCCTTGGGTGAAGTACGTGTTGCCATCCTTGAAGCGGGCGGTAGCACGGGTATTGTAGATGGCGGGGCCGTTAACATCCAGCCACTTGCCGATGGCGGTGAGGCGCGTCACGGCTTCGTCGGCCAGCGTGCCATCGGGCTTGGGGCCCACGCCGAGCAGTAGGCTGCCGCCCTTGGCCACCACTTCTACCAGCGAGTGAATAATCTTGGTGGGCGACTTATACGTGTCGTTGGGCACGTAGCCCCAGTTGTTGGCGAGGGTCAGGCAGCTTTCCCAGGGGTTGGCCAGCGCTTGCTCGGGCACCTTTTGCTCGGGCGTCTGGTAGTTTTCGTAGGGGCCGTGCACGGTGCGGTCTACCATCAGCAGGCCGGGCTGGGCCTGTCGGGCCATGGCCGCGATGCGTGGCATATTCACATCTTGGCTGAACTCAGGAATCGGGGCACCCCAGGAGCGCACTTCTGCGTTCACGGTTTCTTTGGGCCGCACCCAGCCCCCGTCGAGCCACAGGATGTCCATAGACCCGTAGTTGTGCATCAGCTCACTTATCTGGTTATAAGTGAAGTCCTGGTACTTCTTCCAACGCCACGGATACTTGGTAATGTCGTAGTTGACGTTGCGGTTGGGGGTAGCGTATTTCGACCACCAGAAATCCTGCGAGTGCCAGTCGGGCTTCGAGAAATATGCTCCGATCATAAAGCCTTCCTTGCGAAACGCCCCGAAAACGTATTTGGCCACGTCGGCCCGCGGGTTGTCTTTAAATGGCCCGTTGCTAATCTTGAAATCTGACTGCTTCGTGTCAAACATGTTGAAGCCATCGTGGTGCTTGGTCGTGAACACCAAGTAGCGCATACCCGCCTTTTTGGCCACGCTCGCCCACTGCTCCGGGTTAAAGTTTACTGGGTTAAACTGCTTGCTGTAGTCCCAATACCGCTGCTTGTAGGCGTCATAGGAAATGGTGCTGTCGCGGTCAATCCAGTCCTCCGAGCATATCTGCCACGACTCCAGAATCCCCGGCACGGCATACAAGCCCCAGTGTAGAATAAGCCCGAACTTTTGGTCGCGCCATTTCTCCAGCTTTTGCACCACCAGCGGGTCAGTAGGTGCTTCGTACTCCGTCGATTGCTGGTGAATGCCCTGTTGTTGGGCATAAGCGGGCAGGGCGCTAGCTGCGGTCAGCAAGGCTAGGGCAAGGGTAGCTTTCTTCATGATTAAGAACTGATTCTCAGAAACCTGAGCTTATTACTTGGTGCCCGCTACGTCGGCCTGCTTGTAAAGCCCAATGGCCGCGAGGGTAGGACTGAGCCGCGAGGAGGTAATGCGTAGCCGCACGTATTGGGCCTCTATGGGCTCGAACTTGATAATTCGCTTGTAGCCAACAGTAGTACCCGTCGCGGCGGTTTTCCACTCTGCGCCGCTCTTGTATTCGAGCACAAATTGCTCGATGCGCTGCCCCACCATGATGTTTTCCTGCAGTTGCAGCACGTCAAAGCGTTGCGCCGCGGGCAGCGAAAAGCTGAGCGTGGCCGTGGTGTCGCGGCCCGTGGTCGTCCAGTAGGTATCGTACTTGTTGTCGAGCAGCGCCGCCACCTTGCTGGCGCCAAGACCACTCACGGTACTGCCTTTCAGTAGATTAGTAGCATAGGTCTTGCCTAGGGCGCCTTTCCAGGCTTTGAGGCTGGCTATGTCTTGCTGCGTAATCAACCCATTTTTGGCGGGCGGAATATTCAGGAGCAACACGCCATTGCGGCCCACTGAACTGTTATAAATATCGAGCAGCTGCGTGGTGGTTTTGACCTGATTATCCTCGGCGGGGTGGTGAAACCAGCCTGGGCGGATAGATACGTCTATTTCGGCCGGATACCACACCAGCGCTTGGGCCTGCTTGATTTTATCGCGGCTCCCTAGGTCGGCCTCCATCATGTTTTTGGGAGCAAAGGCGACTTCCTTCTGCGAAGTGGCGGCCACCTTATCCTGCCGCTGCGCGTCGGTGGGCACTACGCTCCACTCCATTTCGCGGCCGTAGCCCGACTCGGTGCCGACCCAGCGCACGTCGGGACCCATCACGGCGATAACCGCCGTGGGCTGGAGCTTGCGAATGAGTGCGTACCAGCGGTTGAAGTCGTAGACCTGCTTTTTGCCGGTGGGGCCTTCGCCGTTGGCGCCGTCAAACCACACCTCATCGACCCGGCCGTAGGTGGTGAGTAGCTCCGTGAGCTGGTTGACAAAGTAGTTGTTATACTTGGCCGAGTCGCCAAAATACGGCGAGTTGCGGTCCCAGGGCGATAGGTACACCCCAAATCCTACCCCCTGCTTGTGGCAGGCCTCGGCCACTTCTTTTACTACGTCGCCCCTACCCCCCTTCCAGGGGCTATTTTTTACCGAATGTTCGGTGTACTTGCTGGGCCACAGGCAGAAGCCGTCGTGATGCTTGGCCGTAATAATGACCTGCTTGATGCCGCCTTCTTTGCACGTCTTTACCCACTGCCCAGCATCGAGCGAAGTAGGATTAAACAAGGACGGGCTTTCGGTGCCATCCCCCCATTCCTTATTAGTGAAGGTGTTCATACCGAAGTGCAGGAAGCCGGTTAGCTCCAGTTGCTGCCAGCGCAGCTGCCGCGGCGAGGGCACCACATGGGCCGCTTTCTGGATGACGGCGCTAGAAGAGCTGCCGGGCGGCAGGGCCACGTAGTTTTGGGTGGTGTAGAGCTGCGCGGCTCCTACGAATGGCAGCAGCAAAGCCCCACTTAACAGCACCCCGGCCAACCCATGTCGTTTCGCCCTGCCTGAACAGTTCACTGAATATACTTCCACTAAATTGCAAAATGTTAGGTGGATATGGCAGTAGTTGCTTGGCTTCACTCATTGGCTTACGAGTAGCGGCTGGCTGTCCGAGAGGAAGCGGAAGCTTGTTACCGGTAAATCAAGACGGCTGGAGTGGTCAGCAACGAGCAGGAATCTTCCTGGCTGCTCAACTAGCTGACGCTTGGCAGCCTCGTGCGGGGCTCGAAGCCCACAGCGAAGGCTGCAGTGAAGCTGGCCAAAGGTACTGAACTATTCCAGAAACAAACCTGAATTTTTAGAATTTATGCCAAAAGTCGAAAGTGTCGCTCACTCTGCTGCTTCCTTAGTATAAGGTCGCCTGGTGGTTCATGCAGGCCCCAGAAAATGCCTGTCTTACTAGGTGCGGGCCCACATATTTGGGGTATAATGCCCCAAGGAGTCTCGCTCGGCCAACGATAGCGCGGTTTGCGGTACGGGTAGGAGCAGTGAAGGGCATGAATCTTCAGCAGTACATTCCTCCGTACGGCCAGGGTTGCTATGGGCTGGGCTTAGGCTATAACCATGGACAAATACAGCCGCAACGAATCGTTGTTGCAGTAGATGATGGTCAGATGCTGCGAAGCTCGCCACGCTACCTTTTCTAGGCTTCAGGAAGCGGGTTAAGGTTAGCCGGAAAGCCTGTTGAAACAGGCATGCTCATCTAGCTTCCGTTTGCCGAAGCCAGATGAGCATGCCTGTTTTCTTACTCAGTAACCAGTCTGCGAGCTGCTGACCAACCTAAAACGGATTGTCTAGCTCGGCCAGCGTGGGTAGGATGGCGTCTTTGGGCGATACTAGGGCTTCGCCCTCGAAGCCCCAGGCGATGCCCAGAGCTGGGTCGTCCCAGCGCACGCCGCCCTCGGCGGTGGGGGTGTAGTAGTCCGAGCACTTGTAGAGAAACAGCGTGTCGTCTTCGAGCGCCACAAAGCCGTGGGCAAAGCCCTCGGGCACGTAGAACACGTTGCCGAGCGCGGCCGTCAGCTCCACTTTGGCGTGCTGGCCGAAGGTGGGCGAGCGGTGGCGCAGGTCCACCACCACATCGAGGGCGCGGCCCTGGGCCACGCGCACCAGCTTGGCCTGGGCGTGCGGCGGGCGCTGAAAGTGCAGTCCGCGCAGGGTGCCCGCCTTCGAGCTACTCTGGTTGTCTTGCACCCAGTGGTGGCGGGGCAAGCCCAGGTTTTCCATGGTGCGGGCGCTGAACGACTCGAAGAACGCGCCGCGCGGGTCGCCAAAAATCCGGGGCCGGAACTCCAACAAGCCCGGTAGCGAATGCGTGATAACTTCCATTAAAATTAATTTTTCTGGGTGTTGAGGGGGGTAGGGTTCTGAAGACTACTGCTGGCGTGCCCGCCGCGGCCGCGGCTGCAAACTAAAAGCCAGAATGCCGGACTTCGCCACCGGCCGCGGCTACTTGCTAGGCCGCGCTGCCTCGGCCACGGCGGCCAGGTACTGGCGCAGCACCAGCTGCTCGTCAAATTTTTCTTCGGCTAGCTGGCGGCTGGCCTCCCCGAGGGCGGCCAAGCGGGCAGGTGGCAGCTGGGCCACCGTGAGCAGCTTGTCGGCCAGGTCGGAGGCCGAGCGCACCTGGCAGAGGTAGCCGTTGCGGCCATTCTGCACAGTTTCGCGGCAGCCGGGCACGTCGGTAGTTACTAGGGGTTTGCCGCAGGCCGCCGCTTCGAGCAAGGTTTTGGGCGTGCCCTCGCGGTAGCTGGGCAGCACCACGCAGTGGGCACGGTGCAGGTGCTCGGCCACGTTGTCGCTGGTGCCCAGATACTCCACGTGGCCTTCGGCCAGCCACTGCTCGAAGGTACCGCGTGGCATTCCTACCCCCCCGGCTTCGTCAAGGCTGCCCAGTAATTGTAGGCGCACTTGGCCGGCTCCCAGCGCCACGCGCACCTGCCGAGCTGCCTCAAAGTATTCGACAATGCCTTTCTCATAAAGCACGCGCGCCACCATTAGGAAGGTGAAGGGCGCGCCCGGCGCGGCCCCTACCCCCTCTTGCGGCCGAAAGCGCGCCAAATCGACGCCCGAGCCGGGTACTAGGCCCGTGCGCGCCGGCTTGATGAGCCCGTAGCGAATGAAGAGTTCGCGGTCGTCATTGTTTTGAAAAAACACCTTGTGTGGAAACTGAAACGCCAGCCGGTACAGCTCGCGAGCCACCTTGCTCACCAGGTTTTCGACGATGAAGACCGTGCCCAGCCCGCTCACGTTGTTGATGCTGGGCACGCCCGCCAGCCGCGCCGCCAGCGTGCCGTAGATGTTGGGCTTGATGGTAAAGTGCAGCACCACATCGGGCCGCTCGCGCTTATAAACTCCTAAAAAACGACGCGTTAGCTGGGCGTCTTTTATAGGGTTGGTGCCCTTGTTTTCCATCAAGATGGGCACGTAGCGGCAGCCTAGCTCGCTTTCAAGGCGCGCAGAATAGGCGTCGGGCGGGGCAATGGCTAGCACCTCGTGGCCGGCGGCCTGTAAGGCACGCACCAGGCCACGCCGAAAATTCCAGATGTTCCAGGACGTATTAATAACGATAGCAACCCGCACGCGATAAGGGAAATTAATTTAACAATAGAAAAACAGTGTAAAGGTCGGGCAGAAATCGGCGCGCCCGCCGCCCTGGGCTGGGTTGCCGTTACTTTCGGGGTAGTTTTTGTGTTACGCATCCGTTATGACTATTCGGAAGACCGCCGGTTGCTTGCTGGTTTTGTGGGGGGTAGGAAGCCGGGCGCACGCCGCCCCGCCCGCCCCTGGCCAGCTCATTTTTCAAAAAAATTGCGTGCGTTGCCATGGCAAAGACGGTCGCCTAGGCCTCAATGGCGCCCACGACCTGACCAAAAGCAACCTCAACGCCTTCGGGCGCACTTATTTGGTTACCAGTGGTATGGGTAAGATGCCGGCCTTTGGCAAAACCCTAACGCCGGCCCAGATAACGCAGGTAGTGGCGTACTCGCTGACACTGAAGTAGCCCGCACGCGGTGCAATGCTTGCCACACCGTGCGCATCTGGGAGGGGTAGGCGCCGAAGTAAGCTAAACAGCCGCCCTGCAAGCCTACCAAGTGCAGCGCGCCGCCAACCGCAACGTGGCCAGCCCCTGGGTCCAGTACCTCACCAAAACCCAGCGCCGCACCTTCGCCTACGACGCCGAGCTGGAAAAGCGCATCGCTGCCCTCACGCCCGAGCAGGTGAGTGCCGCCGTTTGCAAATACTTGGACTACAGTAAGCTGACTATCGCCAAAGCCGGCGACTTTGCCCGTGGTGCAAAAGCTGCCGCCGGCGCCAAGCCCTAGCCGTAGTGCTGCAACCTAAGTACTAGCAGGCAGGCTAAAGGGAAAAGTTGACCTTAATTGGTGGGGTAGGAAGCCAGCGAGTAAAGCCAACCGTTTTGCTGTAAACTGCCTACTAGCTAAAGTGCTGCCTAAAACAGCTCATAGGCGATAAAATTCTCAACGATTCGTCCGTATTTGGCGTTCTTATTTGGGCGCGGTTTTCTCGTGCCCCTATTCTATGTCCAAATCCAAAGACAACAACGGCCAGGGCAGCACCCGCCACGTGGGCGCCACCGACCACACACCTGCCCGCCGCGATACTAAGCTCGACCGCCTACTCAAGACCAAAACCTACGAAACGGCCAAGGAAGTGGAAACTGCCGTGCTCGTGAGCGTGCCCCCGCGCCGCCAAACTGATGCCCAAACCACTGAATACCTGGACGAACTAGCTTTTCTAATCGAAACGGCCGGCGCGCAGGCTACCAAGCGCTTTGTACAGAAGCTCGACAAGCCCGACATCCGCAGCTACGTGGGCGAGGGCAAGCTAGCCGAAATCAAAGCTTGGGTGACGCACGAAAAAACCAGCATGGTCGTGTTCGACGATGACCTTTCGCCCTCGCAACTTCGCAACCTGGAGGCCGAGCTGAAGGTGAAAATCGTGGACCGGTCGCTGCTCATTCTCGACATTTTTGCGCTACGCGCCAAGTCGGCTACCTCGCGCACGCAGGTCGAGCTGGCGCAGTACCAATACCTCTTGCCTCGCCTCACTGGCCTCTGGACCCACTTGGACAAGCAGCGTGGTGGCGTGGGCATGAAGGGCCCGGGTGAGACCGAAATCGAGACCGACCGACGCATTGTGCGCGACCGCATCGCATTCCTGAAAGAGAAACTCGAAGACCTCGACAAGCAGGCCCATACCCAGCGCAAGACGCGCACCAACTCCATTCGGGTGGCGCTGGTGGGCTACACCAACGTGGGCAAAAGCACCATTATGAACCTGCTGGGCAAGGCCGAAGTCTTTGCCGAAAACAAGCTCTTCGCCACCGTCGATGCTACCACGCGCAAGGTGGTGCTCGACAACCACGTGCCGTTCTTGCTGTCTGATACCGTGGGTTTTATCCGCAAGCTGCCCACCAAGCTTATCGAGAGTTTTAAGAGCACGCTGGATGAGATTCGCGAGGCCGACTTGCTTATTCACGTGGTCGATATCTCGCACCCAGCCTTCGAGGAGCACATTGCGGTAGTGAACGACACGCTGCGCGAAATCGGCGCGGCCGACAAGCCGGCGCTGCTCGTCTTCAACAAGATAGACCAGTACCAGGCGGAGGAAAACCCGGCCCCCGTCTTCGCTCTCGACGACGAGGCCGACGCCGAATGGCCCACCGACCAGCACGAGCCCGCGCCGCGCCCACCGCTGGAGCAGCTGCAGGAAACCTACATGGCCCGGATGCACGACCCGGTGGTGTTTATCTCGGCCCAAGAAAAGGAGAATATCGAAGCCCTGCGCGAGCTGCTAGCCCGCCGCGTGGGCGAGCTGGCTGCCCAGCGCTTTCCGCATTTTCAGGTTGGCTACGGGGGGTAGGGCTCCGGCCCGCGCCTTATATTGCAGCTAGTTAAGTTGAAAAAGCCTGTCCAACCCGGACAGGCTTTTTTTGTGGCTGATGGTGGCGCACAGGGGGGTAGGGGCCTGGTGCAGAAAAACTTTTGGTGGAAGAAAATGCGCCTGCTTTCCCGAAATGAAGTTTTTGTTAAAAGGCTGAGAAAGGGCCGGAAGTATTCGGCGAAAAATTGAAAAATTTCCAATAGGTTTGGGCTACACTTCTATCCTTTTCTACAACCATTTATGAAGAAATACATTTACCCCATCTTGTGCGGGCTTTTGGGACTGAGCCTGACGGCCCAAGCCCAGCAAATGCCCGCGCACCGCGAGTGCGCCACCATGGAGGTGCTGGCCGCCCAAATCGCCGCCGACCCCAGCCTGGCCACCCGCCTGCAAGCCATCGACCAGCAGGCCGCCGCGTACGCGGCCAAAAAGGCGGCCAATCCCACGCAGCGCACCACGTTGGAGGCCTTCGTGACGATTCCGGTGGTAGTGCACGTGCTGCATAATACAGACGCCCAGGACATTACCGATGAGCAGGTGCAGTCGCAGATTAAAGTGCTCAATGACGACTTTCATAAGCTCAACAC
Source organism: uncultured Hymenobacter sp. (assembly GCA_964652535.1). Lineage (GTDB taxonomy): Bacteria > Bacteroidota > Bacteroidia > Cytophagales > Hymenobacteraceae > Hymenobacter. The sequence goes on from CAZZDR010000005.1 coordinate 18,180, forward strand.
TGACCTGAGCAAGGTGCCAGCCGCTTTCGCCCCGCTCATCGGCGATGCGGGCGTGCAGTTTGTGCTGGCTAAGCAGGACCCTAGCGGCAAGGCTACCACGGGCATTGTGCACAAAAGCACCCCGGCCCTTAGCTTCGACAGCAGCGACAAGATGAAGTACAGCAGCAGCGGCGGCGACGATGCCTGGCCCGCTGCCTCGTACCTCAACCTGTGGTGCTGCAACTTGGGCGGTGGCCTGCTGGGCTACGCGCAGTTTCCGGGCGGCGCGCCTGCTACCGACGGAGTTGTGATTCTGTACTCGGCCTTCGGCAGCGGCGGCTCGGCGGTGAAACCCTACGACCTGGGCCGCACCGCCACCCACGAAGTGGGCCACTGGCTGAACCTGCGCCACATTTGGGGCGATGCCCGCTGCGGCAACGACCAGGTGGCCGACACGCCTACCCAGCAAACCAGCAACTACGGCTGCCCCACTTTCCCGCACGTGACCTGCTCGAACGGCGCCAATGGCGACATGTTCATGAACTACATGGACTACACCGACGATGCCTGCATGCAGATGTTTTCGAGCGCCCAAGGCGACCGCATGGACGCGCTGTTTGCCAGCGGCGGCACCCGTGCTTCGCTGCTGACCTCGGTAGGTGGGCTGGCCCCTGGCTCGTCGGCGCCTGCCCCCACTACTCCTACTACCCCTACGCCCCTGGCCTATTGCGAAAGCAAAGGCAACGCCGCGGCTCAGTTTATCGACTACGTGAAGCTGGGTAGCCTCAGCCGCACCAGCGGCAACGACGGCGGCTACTACAACGGCACGGCCCTGAGCGCCAGTGTAGCCACCGGCTCGGGTCAGACCCTGAGCTTCTCGGCGGGCTACGCCAGCAAGGCCACTACCGTGTACTTCAACGCCTATGCCGACTGGAACCAGGATGGTGTCTTCGACGCTAATGAGACGCTGGTATCTGCCGCCGGCAGCACCAGCAAAACCACTCGCACTGCCACCTTCACGGTGCCCGCTACAGCCAAAACCGGCAGCACCCGCCTGCGCGTGGTGATGAGCACCAATAGTGCCACCACCAGCTGCGGCACCACCTACACCGGCGAAACCGAAGATTACACCCTGAACGTGACCGGCGGCGCGGCCCGCCTCGCGGCCGCCCCCGCCTACACCCTCTACCCTAACCCGGCCGCCGACGTGCTCAACATCGAGCGCCCGGCCTCGGTCGATGCCGCCGCCTCGCTCACGGTGCGCGTGTATGACCTGCGCGGTGCCGAAGTGCGCGGCGCCGTGCTCACCGACAACCAGCTGCGCCTCACCGGCCTGAGCCAGGGCGTAT
>CAZZDR010000005.1:19607-25182 GCA_964652535.1 uncultured Hymenobacter sp.
GGCGCCGTGCTCACCGACAACCAGCTGCGCCTCACCGGCCTGAGCCAGGGCGTATACCTGCTCAGCATCAGCGATGGCAGCTCGACTGCCCACCAGCGCTTCGTGAAAGAATAAGCGGCCTGCCCGCGCAAACAAAAAGGCCCGTCGCTTGCGACGGGCCTTTTTGTTTGCGTTACCTTTTTTAATGGCTTAGTGGGGGGTAGGGCCCATTAGGGCGCTACGGTTGGGAGCTTGGCGGCCAGGGTTTTGCCTAGCTCCTCCCCGCGCACATTCTTAGCTACGATACGGCCATCGGGGCCGATGAGCAAGTTTTGGGGCACGGCCTGAATACCGTAGAGCACGGCCGCTTCGTTTTTCCAAAACTTGAGGTCCGAGACGTGGGTCCAGGTGAGGTGGTCGGTGTCAATGGCTTTGAGCCAGGCATCGCGGCCAGTGGGCCGGTCGAGCGACACGCCCAGTACCGTGAAGTTGCGGGTTTTGTACTGGTTGTAGTTGGCCACTACGTTGGGGTTTTCCTGGCGGCAGGGGCCGCACCAGCTGGCCCAAAAATCGACCAGCACGTACTTGCCCCTAAAATCGCTCAGCTTTACGGGCTTACCGTTCACATCGTTTTGGGTAAAGTCGGGAGCCAGCGCGCCCACGGCCGTGGTCTTGGCCGAAGCCAGCTTGGCGGCAAATTCCTGGCCCGGCTTGCTGCTGCGCACGGCCGGCGCCAAGCCCATAAACAGCGGCTCGGCCGTGGCGGGGTCAATGGCGTAGCCGGTGTAGCGGTTGAGTGCCGTCAGGCTTACGATGCTCTGCGGCGTAGCCTTGATGAAGCTAGCCAGCACCAGTTTTTGGGCCTCCGTGATGGCGTCATACTGCTTGTCCAGCGCTTCGCTAAACGCTTTGTCCTCGCGTTGTGCGGGGGTAGCCGTCTGGTAGCTGGCCATAAGCTTGTTAATCTGCGTGGTAGTAGGCAGCAGTGCCGCCGTCAGCCGCGAGTTGTCGGCGTTGAGGGGCGTACCCACCACCGTGGCATGGGGCAGCGAGTCGGGGCTGCTCACCTTAATAGTGCCCGGCTCCAGGTAAATGCCTAGAGGCTGGGGCATGCGCTGGCCCGGCTTGGGTTTGCGCTGCATCTGGCCAGGTTTGAAAGCATACAGCCCGGCTAGCGTACCCGCTGGCGCCTTGCCCCGCAGCGTAAACTTGCCGCCGGTAATCTGCACCGAGTCGGGCTTGCCGCTGGGCGTATCGTACAATAGGTAGGCCATGCCCGTGAGTGGGCTGCCCAGCTTGCCCTGCACCGTGAAGGGTTGGGCCGCCAGGCCCTGCGGGTTGGCGGCTACACCGTAGGGTGGGGGGGGAGGGGGCGCCTGCCCCCAGGCTAGCGCTGGGCCGAGCAGTGCCAGCGTAGCGCTGGCCGAGAGAAAGAGAGTTTTCATGCTAGCAAAGTACAACCGCGTCCGTAATTTTTGGTCGGGCCAATTGCCGACCAGTCACTTAGCTTCGCAGCATGAAAACCTTGTATTTAATGCGCCATGCCAAGTCGAGCTGGAGCTTCGACGAGCTCAGTGACCAAGAGCGCCCGCTCAACGACCGGGGCCGCGACGATGCCCCACGCATGGGCCAGGCCTTGGCCAAGCGCCACATCGTGCCCGACCTGCTGGTGAGCTCGCCGGCCGTGCGGGCCATGAGCACGGCCGTGCTCGTAGCCCGCGAGCTTAAGTACCCCTCGGCCAATATCGTGGTCGAGCCCGCCATCTACCAGGCCGATGTGGAGGCACTGCTGGCCATTATTAAGTCCCTGCCCGACACCGCGGCGGCGGTGCTGCTCACCGGCCACAACCCCACGTTTACCGACGTGGCCAACTACCTGCTGCCCTCGCCCCTGAGCGGCGAAATGCCCACGGCCGCCGTCGTTTGCCTGCGCTTTCAGGTTGAGCAATGGGCGAATATCGCGCCAGCCAACGCCGAATTTTATTTTTACGACTTTCCTAAAAACACCTAGTGAGCCGGTTGAGGCAGGTAAACTTACTGTTACCAAAGGGGGTAGGGCGGCGTGGCAATGGGCAGCCCGGCCCAGGAATTGCGTACACGGCCCTACCCCCTGCCGGGCGGGCAGGTTTTACTTTCTTTTCCAACCACTCCGTAGTCTTTTGAAAACCCTACCCCGCGACCTGAGCTGGCTGCGCTTCAATGCCCGCGTGCTGCAAGAAGCCCAGTGCCCTACGGTGCCGCTGCTCGAGCGCCTCAAGTTTCTGGCCATCTTCTCGGCCAATCTCGACGAGTTTTTTAAGGTGCGCGTGGCTACCCTGCGCCGGCTGGTCAAGCTCAAGAAAAAGACCCGCGCCCAGCTGCCGCAAGAGCGCCCCAAGCGCCTGCTGGCCGAGGTGCTGGCCGAGGTGCACCGCCAGCAGGAAGAGTTTGGGCGCACCTTTCGCGAGCTGTTGCTGCCCGAGCTGCGGGCAGCGGGCATTCGGCTGCTTACAGCTGAGGAACTGACGGCTGCGCAGGCCGAGTGGGTCAAAACCTACTTTCAGGACAAGGTGCGCGACCTGCTTTCGCCCGTGGTGCTGGACGATACGCTGCACCAGCTTTTCCTCAAAGACCAAGCTACTTACCTCACGTTCTTTCTGAGCAAGCTCCGCAAGGTCGAGGGCAAGAAGAAAGCCAAAGCCGAAACCGAGCGCGTAGTGGTGATGGAGCTGCCCACCAAGCGCCACGGCAGCCGCTTTGTGGCGCTGCCCGGCGGCGCGGGCACCGAAGCCGACCCGCACCTGGTGCTGTTTCTGGACGATGTGGTGCGCGCCGGCGCGGCCGAGCTGTTTCCGGCCTATGCGCAGGTGGAGGTCAACTCTATCAAGCTGAGCCGCGATGCCGAGCTCGACATTGCCGAAGAAGTATCGGGCGACCTGATGGCCAAAATCAAGAGTAGCCTGGCTAAGCGCGTCACTGGCTACCCGGCCCGCCTGCTCTACGACCCCGCCACGCCCAAGGAGGTGCTGCGCGCCATCAAGCAAAAAACCGGCATCGAGGACGAAGAGCTGGTGGAGGGTAGCCGCTACCACAATTTCCGCGACTTTTTTGGCTTCCCCGATTTCGGCCGCAAAGATCTGCTGAACCCAGCCTGGCCCGAGGTGGCGCACCCCACGCTGCCGCGTACTGGCCCGCTGCTGCCCGCCGTGGCCCAGCGCGACCACCTGCTGCACCCGCCTTACCAGAGCTTCGACATTGTGCCGCGCCTGCTGCGCGAGGCTGCCGCCGACCCGCACGTGAGCGCCATCAGCATCACGCTCTACCGCGTGGCACCCAAAAGCGCGGTGGCTAAAGCCTTGCTAAAAGCCGTGAAAAACGGCAAGCAAGTGACGGCCGTAGTGGAGCTAAAAGCGCGCTTCGACGAGGAAAGCAACATGCACTGGGCCGAAAAGCTACGGCGCGCCGGCGCGCACGTCATCTTCACGGTGCCCGAGCTCAAGTGCCACGCCAAGCTGCTGCTTATCACGCGCCGCGCCGAGGCCGACGGCAAATTGCAGCGCTATGCCTACCTCAGCACGGGCAATTTCAATGAGGCCACCGCTCACCTTTACGCCGACCACGCCCTGTTCACGGCCAACGCAGAAATTGCGGCTGAGGTCGACCAGGTTTTCCGGTATTTTGTGACGGGTGAGACGCCGCACCACTTGCACCACTTGCTGGTGGCGCCCTTCACGCTGCGCAAGCAATTGCTCAAGCTCATCGCCGCCGAGGTTACCCGCGCCAAGCACGGCGAAGACGCGCATATCCTCTTGAAAGTCAATTCGCTAGAAGACCCCGGCATGATTGCCGCGCTCTACGCGGCCAGCCAGGCCGGGGTGCGCATCGAGCTGTTCATTCGGGGCATTGGCTGCCTCGTGCCCGGCGAGGCTGGTTTGAGCGATACCATCAGCCAGCGCGGCTTGCTGGACCGTTACCTGGAGCACGCCCGTATCTATGTGTTTGGCAACGGCGGCCAGGAGAAAGTGTACCTCTCCTCGGCCGACTGGATGAGTCGCAACCTTGACCGCCGCGTCGAAGTCGCCTTCCCCATCCTAGACGAAAACCTGCGGGCCGAGGTGCGCCACCTGCTCGACCTCGAGCGCGAGGATAACGTGAAGGCCCGCGACTTCAACAACCAGCTCCCTACCCCCCCTGCCGCGGGCGAACCCGTGGTGCGCGCTCAGGAAGCCCAGCGGCAGCATCTGCTCAAGCTGGTACGCAAGCGGCGCGCAAAAAAATGAGGTTGGCCCGTTGAAATGCGGCTCTGACGCAATTACTAAAGAGCGCGTTAAGAAATCGAATGCTTCAAAAAGAACGTCCTGCTGAACCTAGTGAAGCAGGACGTTCTTTTTGAATGTTTAAACCGCCGCTACCGCCGCACGCCTGCTTTTTCAAGCAGCTTGCGGGGCGGTACCGCAAACAGCTCCAAGCTGACGTAAGGCGCGCCGCCAAGCTTGGTGCGGATGATGCGCTCGCGGTTGGCATTGGTCCAGTCGAAGGCGTCGAAGGCGTAGTTGTAGCGGAAGCCGCCCTCGGCTCCCAGCCACAGAAACGACAGTAGTTCGCGTTCCCAGCGCAGGCGAAATTTTACTTCGGTTTCGCGGAGCTCCAAGCTGCGTAGGGGCTGCTTGCCTGGCCCCAAAGGCAACTCCTGGCGCAGCGCCACGATGTAGTTGGAGCCATCGACCGAGTAGCCGGCGTAAAACAGCGAGCGCTCCGACGCATTGTAGCGGGCCGATACGCGGGCCGGAAACAGCGCCTCCATGCCCCAGCGGTCGCTGAAAGTGCGGTTGTAAATAATGGCCGGGTACAGGCTCAGCCGCCCGAAGGTGTAGCCATATTGAAAGCCTACCCCCCACGAAAAGCGCGGGCTGCGCTTCCAGCCATAAAAAGCCTCGGCCGAGGCGCGCAGGTAGTTGGTATTGCCGATGTCGGTGCTCGATGTATAATCGCCCGATAATTCGCCCTTAACCCGCGCCAGATACCAGTGCACGGCATCGACGGGCCGGATAATGGCGAGCTGCACGCCGGTGCTTTTCAGGCCCTTATTCTCAATATTATCAAACAAGCTGTAGTTGGTGGGCCGGGTGTCGAACTTGAATTCTTCGCGGTCGTAGTTCAGGCCCACAATGACCTTGAGGTGGGGCCGGTTCCAGGCCGGGATGTAGCCCTTTATGATGAGCCGGCCGTTGCGCTTGGCGTCGGTGTTGTAGTCGCTCACGCCAGCCACCTGCCCCGCGGCTGCCACGCTAAAGGGCGTAGTGCGCTCGTAGTGCACAATGATGCCTTTGCTGGGCCCCATACCCAACACGGAGGGGTTGGCAAACTGCTGCTTGTCTGCCAGAGCGAGCGAACTTTTGGCCGAATCGAGGGGGGTAGGGGCTGGGGCCGGAAAAATGCGCGGCACGTTTTGGGCGCGGGCTACCACAGACACAGTGAGCAGGCCTAGTAACAGATATTTCTTTGTGCAGAGAGGGGTAGGGCGAAGCAACATAGGCAGGGCAAGGACCAGCTAAAGAAGACGGAAACGGCCTGCTTACGTGAATATCTGGTGAATGGCTATGGCGCACCAGAAAGC
>CAZZDR010000005.1:25282-36720 GCA_964652535.1 uncultured Hymenobacter sp.
AGTAATCAACTGCTTAGAATAAAAAGTCGAAGCCTAGGAACACTAGCTTTTCCTCGCCCACGGTGTAGGTCACGTTGATGATGGCCTGCTTGAGGATGCTCACAAAAGCACCGCCGCCGAAGCCCGTGTGCAGCGCCTCGATACCCGCGCGTGTGTCGTTGTCGGAGTACACGCGGCCAGCGTCGGCCAGGCCTAGCACGCCAAACTCGCCGGGGAAGAGGTAGGCGTTGAACTTGAATAGGTGCAGGCGTGCCTCAAAGTTGCCGTAGACGCTGCTGCGGCCCGCAAAGCGCGTGCGGCGGTAGCCGCGCAGGTTGGTGGTGCCGCCCAGCGTGTTGGCCTGGTAAAAGCGGTAGTCGCCGATGTTGTGCGCCACCCCCAGGCGTCCGGCATAAGTGAGGCGAAAGGGGAAATTAGGCGTGAGGTAAGCACTGATTTCCGATGAGAGGCGGCCGTAGCGAAGCTGCTCGCCATTGAGCTGCCAGTTGTACTGGGCCTCGTTGTGCCACCGAATGCCAATGCGCGGGTCCTTGGGCGAAGACAGCGCGTCGATGTTGGCGTAGAGCAGCGCGCCGAGGTATTGGTTGGCCTGGAAGTCGCTAGCGCGGACGCCAAATGAACTGTTCTCCAAGTCAGGCCCGATAGCTTTCTGAATCTCGCTGCCGATTGGGCCAGTCTCTACCCGAAACCGCTCATACTGCGGACCAAAGCCTATTTTACCAAAGCCAAACAGGCTACGCTCCAGAGTAGGAGCCACGTAGAAGCGGCTAAAGCGCACCCGGTACAGGTCGTTGATAGCACTGATGGAAGCGTTATCGGTGCCGGCAGCAATGTTCTGGGTGTTGTTGCCTATGCCGAAGAAATTGTAGAGCAGCTGCGGGCCGTAATACTGCGAAGCCACGTGCAGGTCGGTTTTGCCACCAAACACGCTCGTAAACTGCCCGGTATAGCGCAGGTTATACGCCTGGCGGGTCGGGGCAAAGTTGGCCGTCAGGGTCTGCTCCGAGCCGAAGGGCTCGCGCCGGAAGGCGTAGCGCCGGTGCGTAACGCCGCCGCCAATGAGAAAGCCGTCGTCGATGTTATAACCGAAAAACAGCGCCGGGCCGGTGTAGTTGAGGCGGTAGTCTTTGAGGTCGAAGCGCTTGGGATGGTCGTAGCGGCTCACGTCGGCGCCGGGTTCAAGGCGCAGGCGGGCCTCGCCACGCTTGTTGATAATCACGTTGCCGGTGTCGGCGTCATAAATCTGGGTGCGGTGCCGAATGCCCACTACCCGCGAGTCGTCCACGATGCTATCGCGGCCGGTGCCGCCAATCACGCGGATTTTGTGGCCCAGGTGCTCGTCGCCGCGCAGGTCATACACATCCTCCCCACTGATGCCGTAGAGGCGAATCTCGTCGGTGATGCGGTCGAAAGTGCGGTCGTAGAGCACCTTGGTTAGCTGGCCCTTCTTGCTGATTTTTTGCATTACCACGCGCGTGTGGTGGCCGGGTAGGCGCGTCACCGTAAATTTCTCGCGCTTCTGCGAACCACGCACTTCCACGATGTCCGACATCAGGTTGGAGTACTTGGCGGCCACGTCGGGCAGCAAGTCGCGGCGGCTTTTGAGCTTAGCCACGATTTCGGCGCCGTGAGCAGCATAAATCTGAGCCGGCCACTTGTCGCGGAAGGCTTTCTCAATCACCTCATCGGTGAGCTGGGCCTTCATGATGTTGGCTTGCTTCACCCACTCCTCGCGGCTCACGTTGCTCAGAAACAGCCGGTCGTTGCTCAGGCCCGTCTGGTTAAGGCCCTTGTAGTCGGCGTAGTCGTAGCCAAAATTCTGAAAGTTGCGCACCGCAAATTTTCGCGAAATCAGGAAGGGTAGGACCCCATCGCCCTTGAAGAAAGCGATGTCGCGGTCTTCGGGCACGGCCGTGTACACTTTGTCGCCGTCCTTGGTTTTGCGCTGGGCCCAGCGCCACTGGTCCTCGTGGCGGTCCCAGTCGCCAATCCACATATCAAACAGGCGCGAGCGGGCAAAAGCCGACTGGTCTACCTGGTTGTCGTTGTCTTGCAGTAGCTCTTCGAGCATCTTGTCGGTGCTCACCAGCTTCTTAGCGTAGGCCAGGCCAGCGTCTTGGTCCTGGCTGCCCTTGGCGTCTTCTTCGAGTGCGGCCGGGGTGTTAGCAAATTTGGCCTGGTACTGGCCCAGCGCCGGGTCATTCGGAATGAAGACGTAGTGCGGGGTAGTGTGCAAAATACCTGCCGCCGCCGCCAGCGGGGGTAGCACAAACGAAGCGTAGGGGTGCTGAGCCGATATCTGGTCTTGCAGTACGGCCTTGGCTAGGCCCGTGCGCAACTGCTCGGGCAGCACGGCGGCGGGGTCCTTGTCGATGCCGCGCACCGTGAAGTAGTAGCCATCCTCGTTGCGCACCTTCAGTGAAGCCGTTTGCTTGCCACCACCCGTTTTGTAAGGAATGAGGCCGCCTTCGGCTGTCTTGATGTCGAGCACCGGAAACTTGACGGGGGTAGCCCACTCCTGGCGGTAGTGCTCGCCCAGCAGCCAGTTATGAAACTTGCTGTGCTGGTTGTAGCTCGGGTTCACGGCTACTGTCACGGTGCTGTCTTGGTAGCGGGGGCGCTTGGCAGCGGAGGTTACCACGGGTGCGCCCTCCAGGCTTTGGGCAGCAGCGGTGTCAAGGTCGTCAGTGCTTTGGTTGCCCTTGCGGGTTTGGGCAGTGCCGGCCGGAGCACGGGTGCCTTGCACAGGGCCAGCATCGGGTTTTACTTGGGTCACGGCGCCGCCTGGGCCCTTGGTGCTAGCGGTGGCATTGCCGCGGCCTAGCTCGGCATACACTTGCTTGCGAAACACACGCCGGGCGGTCTGGCCCTTGTTGGCGTCGCTCGGGATGAAATACTCGACCCACACTTGGCCGTCGTCGTAATAGTTGAGCCGGGCCAGACCCTTCTCCTTGTCCGAAAACAGCGCGTCGCCGCCTTTGCCAGGCTTCACGTGCTGAGTTTTGCAGCCCGAGCCGCTAGTAATGAAGTGCGACTTGGTTTTCGTCTCGTCGTAGTACTGCAGGTTGTGCTCGTGGCCGTTGGCGTACACCACGTTCGGGTACTTAGCAAACAGCGCCAGCAAGTTCTTTTTATAGTCTTGGTAGGCAGGGTAGGAAATATCCTGCGAAATGCCGCCATAGGCCCGCGCCAACGGATAAATCGAGCCAATAATAGGCAGCGGCACAAAAGCGTATTTGGCCACGATGCTCAACGGAAATACGTGGTCGGCAAAGGTGAAGTAGCCCCCGTGAATGCCGTCCGAAAACAGCGGGTGGTGCGTCACAATCAGAATGTGCTTGTCTTGGTTGCGCTTCAGTACCTCATCCAGCTGCTCATATACATCACCTTCGTTATCAGCGCCACAAGCCGAGCCGAAAGGCCGGTTAGCCTGGTCCGTAACAAACCACTGCGAGTTGATGGCAATCATCACGAGGTCGTCGCGCAGCCGGATTTCGTAGGGGCCGGGGCAACCATCGCGCGGCACCAGAAAGTCGCCAGTGTAAGCAAAATTGGTCGAGTCTTTGGCCAAGTATTGCTCGGCATAGGTCTGTTCCCGAATTACCTGGGCTAGCCCACCCTTGTAGCCCTGAATCCAGTCGTGGTTGCCGGGCACCATGTATTTCTCACCCGCGTAGCCCTTCAGCACGTCGAGCTGCGCGTTGAGGCGTGCCTCGGCCGTTTTGCGGTCGTACTTGCCCTCGGGCGGCATGCCTTGGTTGTAAATATTATCACCCAGATACACCACTGCGCTCTTGCTGCCGGCGCGCAGCATTTGCTGGCGCATGTAGTTGAGCGACGGCTCGCCGCCCTTTTCGGCCAGGATGGGGTTGCCCACGTCGCCAATCAAGAATACCGAGTAGCGAATGCGGCTCGAATCGGGGGGTAGGGATTTTTCCCAGCCCACGGCACTGCGCCGGTAGTTGGGTTTGGGGTTGATGGGGTTGAAGTCCGACTCGCCGGCCTCACCCAGCTCCTCCAGCTGAGCCGCAGCCGTATGCGGTAGAATAGCTAGTAAACTCAGGCAGCAAAAAAGGCGAAAAAGTAGCTTCATAAAGTAAAATTACGAACAAGGAGCAGGCACTGCGAGCGAGTTACCCCAGGCCAGCACGTCGGCATCTATCCCAGCCTAGGTAAGCTGCTATTTCATAGCGAATAAGTGCCACCGTGCACAGGTAGCAGAAAGCTACAAGAAGCGTACCCGATGTTTGGCTCGAAAGCTGCTACGTAAAGTGCAATTAGGCGGTTAGGCCTGCGTTACTAACCCGCGCCCCAGGCTTCGCGTTGAAAGCTTAATGGCCGGGCCGAACCCAAGGCTCCCCGGTTGTTGTTTCTTGCGTTGAATATGGCTATTACTACCCTCCCCGCCGACGTCGAAATGCCGGCCGCCGCCACGGCTGCCCCGCCGCCCAAGCCGCCCCGGTCGGAGGTGTCGGTGCTGGTGCAGCAGGCCCAGGCCTACGTCGAGCCCCTGCTCACGTCCGGCCTCGACCCGCGCCTCACTTACCACACGCTGACCCATACGGCCTACGTGGTGAAGCAGGCGCATGCCTTGGCTGATGCCGCTGCCCTACCCCCCGCCCAGGCTGAAGAATTGCTGCTGGCCGCTTGGTTTCACGACACGGGCTACCTCGATACCTACGACGGCCACGAGTACCAGAGCCTGGCCCGCGCCGAAGCCTGGCTGCGCGAGCAGCGGGTAGCGCCTGCCCGTATTGAGGTGATTAAGAACCTTATACGGGCTACGCACCGCGACGAGCCAGCCAATACGGAGTTGGAAAAAATGCTCGTCGATGCGGATATGAGCAACCTTGCGGCCGACGATTTTCGGGCCCGCGCCGAGCTCATTCGCACCGAGTGGGAACTGCGGCTCGACAAGCTGTACACCAACGAGGAGTGGGCCGAATTGCAGCTAGCCTTTATGGTGGGCCACAAGTATCTGTCGGAAACGGGCAAAGCACGCTTCAAAAAAGATTTCAAAAAAAATACCGAAGAGCAGCGCGACCTGCTCAAAAAGGCTCAGAAAAAGGCCAAGAAGAAGGAAAAGCAAGCCACTGATACCCTCGCCGAGCCTAAGCGCGGTATCGAAACCATGTTCCGCACCATGTATTCCAACCACATGAAGCTCTCGGACATGGCCGATAAAAAAGCGGGCATGATGATTCAGCTTAATGCCGTAATCCTGTCCATCATTATCACGTATCTCGGGGCCAAGTCGTCGATACTGGCCCCTACGGGCAATGCCAGCTTCACGCGCAACCCTATTTTGGCGGTGCCCATGACCGTGCTGCTCCTTACGGCACTGGGCTCGGTTACGTCGGCCATCCTTTCGGCTCAGCCTGACGTTACGAGCTTTAAGTGGCTGAAAAAAAATCCCGAAATTGCGACCAACCGCCGTGTCAACTTGCTGTTTTTCGGGCAGTTTACCAAGCTTAGCTTGCAGCACTTCCAGGAAGGCATGCGCGAGCTGATGCGCCAGAAGGATACACTCTACAACAACATGGTAACCGACGTGTACTACCTCGGCGAAGTGCTCGACCGCAAATACAAGCTGCTGCGCGTGAGCTACTCCATTTTTATGGTCGGGCTCATTCTCACGGCGCTCTCATTTGGCATCGTGCTCGCCTATAAGATGTAGGCACCGCTCGCGGGCGTAACTTTGGGGCCTGGCTGCGTAGTTCAAGGGATAGAATAGGCGTTTCCTAAACGCTTGATAGCAGTTCGAATCTGCTCGTGGCTACATGCATACGTTACCGAACACCCCAGCTTTTCTTAAAGTTGGGGTGTTTTTTTGTGGGTACGCTATCATTTCGTTACTCACGTAACATTCATGTGATTGCGGAATGAAAAAACCTAGCTTTGCCACCGCATACGCTATCTTTTTTCTCTCATTCCTTTTCCATGAAACAGTTACTCCGTTACCTGGCCGCGCCGCTGCTAGGGGCTACGCTGCTGGGCGCCTGCGCCCGCCAAGAGCCTACCCCCCAGCTAGCGCCCACCATCAATAGCAGCCAAGATGCCACGGCCCCGGGTTTCCCCGAAGGCTTCGAAACCGGCACCAAAACGGCCTACACCACTGGCAGCGTCACGCTCGGCTCGGGTTCTTGGACGCTCAATGACGCGCTTTTGGGCAATACCACGGCCGACGCGCACACCGGTAGCCAGTCGGCCCGCGTGCGCAACAGCGGCACGCTGAGCATGAACTTCGACTTGAGCGGGGGGGTAGGGGCCGTGACCTTGGGCCACGCCCGCTACGGCACCGACGCTAGCGGCACCTGGGAGCTGTGGGCCTCGGCCAACGGCGGTTCTTCCTACGCCAAGGTGGGCAGCACCATCACTAGCAGCACTACTACGCTCAGCACGGCTAGCTTCGCGGTAAATATGGCTGGGGCGGTGCGCCTGCAAGTGCGCAAAACCGATGGCAGCACCAACCGCCTCAACTTCGACAACATCACGGTCGAAAGCTACGCGGGCACCGGGGGCAACACGCCTGCGCCCAGCACCGGCGGCAAGAAATTCTTGTTTGACGCCAGCCACGCCGAAACGGCCGGCAACGCCGACTGGGTGCTCGATGTAGATGGCGGTGTGGTGCCGCGCTACCCTACTCCGGCGGCCTCGGGCATTACGGCTAGCACCCCAGAAACCTACTGGGCGGCCGCCCTCTCGGCCTGGGGCGTGGCGCTGGTGAAGCTCGGCAACTCGGTCGAAAACCTGCCTACTGGCACGGCCATCACCTACGGCAACACGACTAACCCACAGGACCTCAGCAACTACAACGTCTTCGTAATCGACGAGCCCAATACACTCTTCACGGCTACCGAGAAAACAGCCATCCTCAACTTCGTGAAAAATGGCGGCGGCCTGTTCATGATTTCCGACCACGATGTGTCGGACCGCAACAACGACGGCCAGGACTCGCCGGCCATCTGGAATGATTTGATGAGCAACAACTCGGTGCAGGTCAACCCGTTTGGCTACAGCATCGCGCTCACCAATATTTCTGAAACGAGCGCCAACGTGCTGGCCAGCAGCACCAACGTCATCCTGCACGGCTCGCAGGGCAACGTGACGCAGCTCAAGTTCTCGAACGGCGCTACCATCACCAAAACCAGCGGCTCGGCGGCCGTGCCGCTCGTGTGGCAGGGCAGCTCGTCGCAGGGCCTCAGCAATATTATGTGCGCCAGCAGCACCTTTGGCACGGGCCGCGTCTTCTGCATCACCGACTCGTCGCCGGCCGACGATGGCACCGGCAGCCCCGGCAACACCGTGTACCCTGGCTGGACAGAAATCGGCAGCCACGCCCCACTTCACCTCAACGCCTCGCTCTGGCTGGCTAAGCAGCAATAGGGGGGTAGGGCCCTACCCAGCACCAAAAAAGCCGCCGACCACGTACGTGGTCGGCGGCTTTTTTACTGATGATTTTATCAAAAAGGGAGGGGTAGGGCTTAGCGCTTTTGCAGTTGCTGCGCGGCAGCTTCGTCCAAAAACCAATCGGCGGGGCCGCTGGTCGGCTCGATGAGCTGAGCGGGGTAGTTCTCCACGTTGCGGGGTAGCTCGAGTATCTGGTGCACGGCTTCGGCCTTGCCTGCTCCGTAAACCAGAAAAGCCACAGCCCGCGCCTGGTTGATGAGCGGTGCGGTAAACGTAATGCGAAATACTTGCTCCACAGGTAGCCATACTTCCTTCACGCCCACGGCCTTGTCGTGCAGCACGGGCGTGTGCGGAAAGAGGGAAGCCGTGTGAGCGTTGTCGCCGAGGCCAAGTAGCACGAGGTCAAACTCCGCTTTTTCTTCCCCAAAAAATTCTTCCACAGTTACGCCATACTGCGCGGCGGCTTCGGCAGGGGGGAGGCGCGTATCGACGGCAAATACCTGCCCGGGCCGAATGGCCAGCGGGTCAAATAAGGCCGTTTTAGCCATCAAGTAGTTGCTATCCGGCGAGTTTTGGGGCACGTTGCGCTCGTCGCCAAAGAAGAAGTACACCTTCTCCCAGGCTACCTGCTCGTGGTAGGCGGGCGAGGCCAGTAGCTCATACAATTTCTTGGGCGAGCTACCGCCCGACAGGGCCACCGCAAAACGCCCGCGGGTGGCTACAGCCTGGCTGGCCGCTGCCACAAAATAGTCGGCTAGCGCGCGCAGAACGTCGTCGGCGGTTGGTGATATGTGCAAGTTCATGTGCTTATTTTTTGCCGGCCAGCGGGAGCGTAAACCAGTGAAAACCATCCTTGGCCACTAAGGCCTCGGCGGCTTCGGGGCCCCACGAGTCGGCCGAGTAGTTGGGGAAATCCTGGCTAGTGCGGTTCTGCCACGAGTTCAGGATGGGCATCACTAGGTCCCAGGCTTCCTCTACCTGGTCGGCGCGCATAAACAGCGTCTGGTCGCCCAGCATCACGTCCAGCAACAGCGTTTCGTAAGCTTCGGGCGCCTGGTTTACATAGGTGCCTTTGTAGTCAAACACCATGTCCACGGTGTTCAGCATCATGTCTACGCCGGGGCGCTTGGCCTGCACCTGTAGCCGGATACTCATTTCAGGCTGGATGCTGATAATGAGTCGGTTCTGGCGTAGCGTTTCAGCCGTTTCGGGCGAGAAGATGAAGTGCGGTACATCCTTAAACTGAATCGTGATAACCGATGCCGAACGGTGCAGGCGCTTGCCGGTGCGTAGGTAAAACGGTACCCCCTGCCAGCGCCAGTTGTCAATAAAAAACTTGACTGCCGCGAAGGTTTCGGTATTCGACTGCGGGTTGGCGCCGGGCTCTTCACGGTAGCCGGGCACCTCGTTGCCCTCCAGCCAGCCTGCGCCATACTGCCCACGCACGGCCTGCTCGCGCACGCTTTCGGGTGTGAAGCGGCGCATGGCACGCAACACATCTACCTTGCGGTCACGCACTTCCTCGGCGCTAAAGCGTACGGGTGGCTCCATGGCCACAATGCACAGCAGCTGCAAGAGGTGGTTCTGAATCATGTCGCGGAGTGCGCCCGAGCCGTCGTAGTAGCCCGTGCGCTCGCCTACCCCCAGGTTTTCGGTCACCGAAATCTGCACGTGCTCGATGCTATTGCGGTTCCAGAGCGGCTCCATAATGGCGTTCGCAAAGCGGAAAGCCATGATGTTCTGCACCGTTTCCTTGCCCAGGTAGTGGTCGATGCGGTAAATCTGCTTTTCGCGAAAGATGCGTCCTAGCAGCGCATTCAGTTCCTTGGCCGATTCGAGGTCGTGGCCGAAGGGTTTCTCAATCACGATGCGCGTGCGCTCGGCGTCTTCCGTCAGGCCGGCCTTGGCCAGGTTTTCGGCAATGATGGGGAAGAAGTTGGGCGCCACCGCCAGGTAATAAAGCACGTTGGCTGGTGCTTTCCAGTCGCCTTCCAGCGTCTTTATTCTCTTGCCAAAATCTCGGTAGGTTTTGGCATCCTGCACGTCGGCGGCCTGGTAATAAACATTGGGCGCAAAGCCTTGCCACTGCTCATCGGTAACCTTGCCGCTGCGCGAAAACTCGTTTATGTCGCCCAGGATGCGTTCCCGAAACTGCTCATCGGTGAGCTTGGTGCGGCCCGTGCCGATGAAGGCAAACTGCGTGGGCAGCCAGCCTTCCAGGTACAGGTTGTACAGCGCCGGCGCCAGCTTGCGGGCATTCAAATCGCCGGTGCCGCCAAAAATGACGAAGACGGTCGGCTGGGTTTTCAGAAGCGCGTTCATTTATAAGTGCGAGTTAGTAGGCTCCTCGTTCGATTGCTTGGTGCCGGCCACGGGGGGCGTGGTGGGCTGCTGGTTGGTAGCCGGACCAGCTGGGGCCTCGGGCTTGGAGCGTAGGCCGGTCCACTGGGTGTGGAAAACGCCTTCTTTGCCAACGAGCTCGTAGGTGTGCGCGCCAAAGTAGTCGCGCTGCGCCTGAATGAGGTTGGAGGGTAGGCGTGCCGTGCGGAAAGCTTCGAAGTAGCCCAGCGAAGCGGTGTAAGCCGGCAGGGCTTGCCCAGCCAAGATAGCTGCTGCCACTACGGCGCGGGTACCACCCACACTGCCCTGCACCAGCTTCTGCACGTTGGCATCTAGCAGCAAGTGCGCCAGCTTGTTGTCGTGTTCAAAGGCGTTGAAAATGTCGTTCAGGAACGTGGACCGTATGATGCAGCCACCGCGCCAGATTTTGGCAATGCTGGCCAGGTGCAAGTCATACTTAAACTCTTCCGACGCCTTAGCCAGCATGTGCATGCCTTGGGCGTAGCTCATAATCATGCTGAAGTAGAAAGCTTCCTCCAGCTGCTTGAGCAGTTCCTCCTTATCGCCGGCCAAGTGCTCGGCGGGGCCATACTGCTGGGCCAGCTGCTCGCGCAGCTGCTTATACTTCGACAGGTCGCGCATCGACACAGCCGCGTCTACGGTTGGGATAGGCGCTTGCAGATCCATGGCCGCCTGCGACGTCCACTTGCCGGTGCCTTTGGCCCGCGCTTCGTCCTTAATGTCGTCGAGTAGCAGGTGGTCGGTGCCGGGTGCGTCGAAGGCAAAAATATCCTTGGTAATATCGAGCAGAAACGACTGTAGCCGACCCTCGTTCCACTTCGTGAACACCTGGCCAATAGCTGCGTTGTCGAGGCCCAAGCCATTTTTGAGAATGCCGTAGGTTTCGGCAATCAGCTCCATCAGGCCGTATTCGATGCCGTTGTGCACCATCTTCACGAAGTGGCCGGCCGCACCAGGACCCATGTAGGCCACGCAAGGCGCCCCATCGACCTTAGCCGCGATGGCTTCAAACACGGGCTGCATGGTTTTGTAGGCCTCGGCGTCGCCGCCCGGCATCATGCTGGGCCCAAAGCGAGCGCCTTCTTCGCCACCGCTCACGCCCATGCCGAAGAAATGAAGGTTTTTGCTTTCTAGGTCTTTGGCGCGGCGCTCGGTGTCGGTGAAGTGCGAGTTGCCGCCGTCAATCAGGATATCACCGGGGGTGAGCAGCGGCACCATCTCGGCAATTACGCTGTCCACGATGGCGCCGGCGGGCACCAGCATCATAATGGCGCGCGGCGTTTTAATGCTCTGCACGAAGGCCTGGGGGTCGGTAAAGCCCTTCACGGGCTTGCCCTGGCCTTCCTGACCCAGCAGGTCTACCTGCTTCTGGTTTTTGTCGTAGCCGGCCACAGCAAAATCGTGGTCAGCCATGTTTAGCAGCAGGTTGCGGCCCATGGTGCCGAGGCCAATCATGCCGAATGCGTAGTCCGTGGGGGTGTCGCTCATCGTGTGAGGGAGTAGGGTGTGAAGGCGCAAAGGAAGGGTATACGCGAAAAAACGCAGCGGGCTGCCTTAGCTAAAGTGGCGCAACAGGCACGACCCAAGCAGCCGCCCCTGCGTACTTATTAAAAGCCTACCCCCCCTTTGGGTTTAGAAATGTCCGTAATCCACCAGATTTTTTGTGT
>CAZZDR010000006.1:0-3234 GCA_964652535.1 uncultured Hymenobacter sp.
GAGCCTAACAGTTGCCGGTAGCGCCTAGACGGAGCTAGGTCAACTTCGCACGTCTCCTTTTCGTTGGAATCGGCCTACCCGCGCCACTTCCCATGCTCAAGCTAGCAAAGATTAATTGGTTACGCATTACCTTAGCCTGGGGACTCTTCTCCCTCTTCATGATGGGGGTGGTGTGCGCGCAGGCCCTGTCGGGAGCAGGCCCGGTGCCGTGGCGCACGGTCGTGCTGGCTCCACTCGTGTATGGCCTGATCTGGCTGTTGCTCACCCCCGTGGTCTTCTGGCTGGCAGCCAGCTTCAATCTCACGGCTGGGCCACGCGGTCGCTTAGTTGCCCTGCTGGTGCATGCCGGTGCCAGCGTGGGGCTGACCGTCTTGTTTCGAATGCTCTACCTCACGGGGCTCGTGCTCGTGGGAACCCCGGGTATCGTGCTTTCGTGGGCCTCGATCGTAGCCGGCGTCAACGTGTGGCTCGCCGTTTACTGGATGCTGCTCTGCGTAGCCTATGCCCTTGACTTTTATGCCCGCTACCACCGCCGTAATCTGGACGCAGCCCACCTGGAAATGCAGTTGCTGCAGGCCCAGCTTCAGGCATTGAAAATGCAGCTGCAACCCCATTTTCTATTTAACACTCTTAACGCCATTGCTACCTTGATTGACGACGAGCCGCGCACGGCTCAGCGCATGACAGCCAAGCTGGGAGAATTCTTGCGCTTAGTGCTCGATAACACTGACGAACACCAGGTGACCTTAGCTCAAGAACTGCACTTTGCCCAGCTCTACTTGGAAATGGAGCAACTCCGCTTTTCGGACCGCCTTACCATTACCTATCAATTGGCCCCCGATACGCTCCCGGCTTTGGTGCCGAACCTGCTGCTACAACCCCTAATTGAGAACGCCGTCAAGCACGGGCTAGCGGGCGACTCGGAAGCGGGTGCCATTCATATCCAGGCCGACCGGCAGCAGGAGCGCCTCGTGCTGCAAGTGCGGGATAACGGCCGCGGAGCTGACCACCAATTGGACGTGCGCGGCATCGGCCTGCGTAACAGCGAGGAGCGCTTACGTGCGCTCTATGGGGCGCACTTTGCTCTGGCCATCGACACCGCCCCGCAGCAGGGCTTTGCCGTGCGCATTGAACTACCCTTTACGCCCGCCTCCTAAGCCTACCCAACGCCCTGTGGAGCCCATCCGAACTCTGATTGTAGATGATGAGCCCTTGGCTCGCCGCCGCATTGCCCAGCTGCTGGCACACGCCCCAAGGTTTGTGCTGGCGGGGGAATGCCGCAACGGGGCAGAAGCCCTGGCGCGGCTCACGGGCGCGGCCCCGGCCGTCGATTTGGTCTTCTTGGACGTGCAAATGCCGGACCTCAGTGGCTTGCAGGTGCTGCAGCAGGTACCGGCGCAGCAGGTGCCGCTGGTCGTGTTTGTGACGGCCTATGACCGCTACACCCTGCAAGCCTTCGAGGCCCACGCCGTCGATTACCTGCTTAAGCCCCTCGACCCGGATCGTTTCAGCCGGTGCTTGGCGCACGTGCAGCACCTCGTACAGCAGCGCATGCCCGAGCACCTGCCCCAGCAGCTCCAGGCCTTGTTACGCGCTGTGACGCCAGCCCCACCAATTGCCCTACCCCCCCCGCCAGCCCCGGCATTGCCGGATCGATTGCTCGTCAAGGAGAATGGCCGCCTATACTTCGTGGCCCTCGCGCAGGTGCAGTATCTGGCGGCCCAGGGCAACTACGTAGCGGTCCATACCCAGGGGCAAGTGCACTCGCTGCGCACGACGCTGAGCCAACTGAAGGGCCAGCTTGATCCCACCCACTTCCTCCAAATCCATCGCTCCCTGATTGTGAACAGTGCCTTTATCAAGGAACTGCGGCCCTGGGCACACGGCGAGTACCTGCTCACGCTGCACGATGAGACCCACCTGACTTCCTCGCGCAGCTACAGCGAGCACCTGCAGCGCTTTCTGCAACGCTTTGCCCAATAACACACGAAGCCTGCTGCTGATACGATGCGGCTAGTGAGGCGGCTTTTAGTGCCATTCATCCCCGAAAGTGGCCATTCCATCCCAGCAAGTCTGGGCCCATTGGTCAGCAGCCGTATTGTCGGTTGAGTGAATCCTTGCTCCCGCTTTACTTTCCTATGAACCCTACTTCCCCTACCCGCCTGGGGTGGCTCAATCGGCCACTGGCATCCTGTTTCCTCTTTGCCTTAACGCTGGCTTTCACCGCTTGTGACAAGGATAACACGTCCCCCACCACCACCATTCGCCCCAAAGGCCCTACCCCCTCCTGGGGCCCAACGATCAAGCCCGAGATGCAGACTGTCATCGAGGCGCTGGATAGCTTGAGCAAAGGGGTGCCGCTCAACACACTTACGCCCCAACAGGCCCGCTTGGCTCCCTCGGCCACGGATGCGGCCATGGCTGTGATGCGCAACTTCCACATCGTGCAGCCTACCCCTCAGGTAGATACTACCGGGCAATCGATTCCCGTTGCCGGGGGCACGATTCGGGTGCGCATTTACACGCCTAAGCAGGCCACAGCGGCGATGCCGGGGATTGTGTACTACCAAGGGGGTGGCTGGGTGATTGCTAACCTGAACACGTACGACCCGTCTGCCCGGGCGCTCTCGGAGCAAACGGGAGCGGTGGTAGTGTCCGTGCAGTACCGCAAAGCGCCCGAGTTTAAGTTTCCCACCGCCCACAATGACGCCTTTGCCGCCTATCGCTGGGTGCGCGACAACGCGAGCACGCTGAAAATAAATGCCCAACGCATCGCCGTAGCCGGGGAAAGTGCCGGGGGCAACTTGGCGGCTGCCGTATGTATGATGGCTAAAACGGCCAACGTGCCCTTGCCCGTGCACCAGCTGCTGGTCTACCCGATCGCCCGCTACGATATGAACACGCTGTCCTACACGCAGTATGCCGACGCCAAGCCTCTAAGCAAGCCTTTGATGCAGTGGTTTTTTGATAAGTACCTCACCTCGCCGGCGGACGGGGCTGCCCCCCTTATCTCGCTGGTAAATGCCTCGACTACTTCGCTGCAGGGACTACCTCCCGCGACGGTCATCAACGCCGAAATCGACCCACTGCAAAGTGAAGGGCAGGAGTATGCAGCCAAGCTTCAGGCTGCGGGCATACCAGTGACGGCGAAAGTATACGGAGGAGTGACGCACGAATTCTTCGGCATGGCCGCCGTTGTGCCCCAAGCCAAAGAGGCTCAAGCGCTCGCCGCTG
>CAZZDR010000006.1:3334-15384 GCA_964652535.1 uncultured Hymenobacter sp.
AGAGTTAAGTACTGATTTTTAGTGCTGTATAATCGGTAATAATGCAGTAGCAGGACGTGCGCCTTCTTCTCTACCAGCTCGTGCAGCAGCACTGCGCCAGCCAAGTTTACCAGAAACGCCAGCGGCGCAACGCGCCAATCGTGCGGGCTCAATTGGCCCGATCTAATAAGTGGGTCCAGTAGGAAAACCAGTGGGTGCTGGGCAATGTAGAAGCTGTAGCTAATGCGGCCTAAGTACTCCATAGGCCGGCTGCCTACCCACTTGAATAACGGGCTTTGCTTAGGCTGGGCTAGCACGTTCAATAGCACAAGTAGGGTAGGTACTACCAGCCAGTTGTGCACGAGCGTGCCCGATAGCAGCGGGCCGAAAACGGAGAGGTAACTCACCGTCAGAAAACTTAGCGCCACTGCCAGCCAAGCGGGCGCCTGCCACCGAAAACGGAAAAGCAACAACCCACCCAACATGCCAGCCAGGAACTCGGGGAAGCGGCTCGGGGGGAAAGAGTATACCAGCTGATAATGCAGGGATTGGGGGCGCAGCAATTGTAGCGCTCCCAAGGCAGTACTAAACAGAATACTGAGGGCTAACAACCAAATCAGTGTGCTAGGCCGGCGAATGCGCAGCAGTAAAGGCAGCACAAAGGGAAATAGCAGGTAGAAAAACACCTCGTTGGCCACCGACCAAGTTCCCATGTCGTACCACTGCATGGCCACGGAGGGAAAATAAGTTTGGAGGAAAGTAGCGCTCAGCAGCACAATGACGAGGTGAGGCAGGGTACCTTGCCAAAAGCTAATACCCAAGCACAGCAGCAGGCCGACAATAAAAACCGGGTAAATGCGCGCCAATCGCTTGAACAGAAAGGCTGCGTAGTAGCCAATACCCTTAAAAGTAGGCGAATCAAAATCGGTATAGTACCGGTACGTGAGCAAAAAACCACTCAGCACAAAGAACACCGTAACACCCAAGCGGCCTTGTTGAATAAACGCTTCCACCCGCCAGGGCAAGTAGGTGAGTGGGGTGCGCAAGGGCATGTCGAGGTGAAACACGAACACGTAGAACGCGGCCAAAAAGCGCAGACCGGTTAGCCCTCTTAGCTCTTTTTTCATGCAGCAGGGGGGGGTAGGCTTTTGATAACCTTGGCTGGAATACCCACTGCCAGGCTGTCGGGCGCCACGTCTTTGGTGACTACGCTGCCCGCTCCAATGATAGAATTGGCCCCAATCCGGATGCCTGGTAACACTACAGCGCCGGTGCCCAGCACGCAGTTGCGCCCCAGCACCACATGTCCTGATAGGTGCACGCCGGGGCTCAGTTCGCAATAATCGCCTATTACCACGTCGTGCCCAATAGTGCAGTTCAGGTTAACCAGCACGCCCTCGCCCAAGGTGATGTCGGCCGTGAGCACCGCACCGCTCATAATATTGCAGCCGGGTCCTACCGTAGTGCCAAACGCGCCAATAGTGGCCCGCGGCGAAAGCGTAGAAGCCAATACTCCCCCCGCCTGGCGCAGCTTATGGGCTAGCAGCCGGCGCGTGGCTGGGTGGCCGGTGCCCAAGGCAAAGTGCGGGTGCTGCGCCAGCCACTGCTCGGCATCAGCCAGCGTGCGTAGCACCGGAAACCGCGCGTAGAGCAGAGGTGGCAAATCGGGGGAGACATCGTCGTAAAATGCCAGCTGCACTTGGCTATCGGCCTGGCAAATGACTTCCAGCACCTCTTTGGCAAAGCCGCGGGCCCCTGCAATTAGCATAGCGAAAAATTGGGTTGAGAAAGTGGGTTCATAAGGAATTAATGGCTACTAAATGGGCCGTAAAGTGCTGGTTTTGCCACTGTACAGTGCCCGCATCTAGCCAGCCGGTGGCCAACTGTTGATTCAGGAAATCGGGCTGCCAGGTGGTGGCCTCGGCAATCTTTTTGACCTTAACTTGAAACCGGCAGTTGGTTAAATCAACCTGGTGCTTGTTGGCCCAAAAAGCCGTAAAGTTGCGGATGCTGGTTTCCAGGCGTGGCTGGTCGATGCGGCCCGACACGGTGCCGTAGGTCCACTTGAGCCACACCGCTCCGTAGAGGTAAGCGCCCGGCTGCCCGCTGGGTCGCGTGATGGGCAGGAAGTGCTCGACGCCATCGGCACCCGTATATGTAACCGCCACCAGGCGAGTGTATCCCGCAAAATGCTCATCGAGGGCAATGGGATGGTTGGTAATGCCAAAGAGGTTACGCGCCGGGCCTGCCACTTGCGCCGCTACCCGCGCCAGTCCTTGGCCTACCAGTGTCTTATCCAATCCCGACTTGCGCCGGAGCAGCGCCACCAGTGGCGTGTTGTAAGAAGCCAGGCATTGCAGCCCCACCAGCCCCACCAGCCCAGCCGCCGCGCCCGCCCGTTTGAGGTCGCGCAGCGATAGGCCTCGCAATAATTGCACTGCTTCGTCGGGGGTAGGAACGGTAGGCGCGGCGTAGCCACAAGTGTCGGCCGTGCAGCGCTCGGTGATGCGGTTGCGGGCCACCAGGCGATAGGCCGCCCACCCCAGATGGTAGGCGCCCGGCAGCCGCACTAGCCAGTACAGAACCCGTAGGTAGCCAATCGCCCGAAATACCTGCAGGTACGTATCCAGCCCTTTGTACACGTGGCCGTTGGCCCCCACGCTGTACACATCCTGGAATAAAGCCTGCTCCGGGATGCCCTGCAACGCGGGAGTTTGGCTGGCAAACTGCTGCACGCTGCGAAAGGCAATACTTCCGCTACCCGGCAGCTGCTCAATAAGCAGGCGCGTACGGGCACACAGCGGGCAGTCGGCGTCGTAAAAAAACGTCAGGCGCACCGGCTGGGCCTGCGCCGCAAACAAGCGCCGCCAGCAGCCCGCCGGCACCATCAGCAAATACAAGCCGCCAAAGCCAATGGCAAACATCGGAAACGGAAACAGCAGCAGAATGCCCAGGTGCAGCCCCAAGCCAATGGTCATCAAAATCAGTCGGTATTTCCGCCAAGGAAATAAGAACAGAAAGAAGAACTCAAAGACCAGCGTGAGGTAGCCCAGAAACTTGACAAGGAACTCGTTATTGAGAATGAAGGAGCCATTGAGCTGGGTTTCGTAAGGCAGCGACAGGGTTTTCCACATGCCCAGGCCGGCCAGCCACATAGGAGAGGTCAGCTTGTAAAGCGTCGAATCGAGGTACACGAAAGCGATGCCGAGCACGATGGGCACGTAATACGCCAGCTGGCTGACCGTGGTGGGCGGCTGGTAGTAAAACCGGGTAGTAGAATAGCGCAGCTTGAGGCGCAGCCTATCGAGCGATAGCCGCCGGCTGAGGGGTAGGAACAGGAAGAGAAAGCTCATGCCGATATACACCGGCGTCATCATGTAGGTGTAGGTTTTCAGTGAAGAAAAAAACACCAGGCAAAACCCGTAATTCACCAATGTAGCCGGGCCCGTGAACAGCCCCAGAATAAGCAGTACCAGCGTCGCCATCCACAAAAGCAGCGGGGTAGTAAACCCAATTTCGCCCACTTCTACGAACGGAATGACGTCGAAGATAAGGTGGCGGAAGTAGAAGAGGTGCAGCACTTCGGCCAGGAGCACCGTACTGAAAACAATACGAAAAATGGCCAGCCCGGTGCCATCCACTTGCTTGTCATACACTCGCCGAAATTTTTGGTAGAAGGTAGACCGCCGGGAGGGTAGGGGGTAGGGATGCGTCATACGAATAGCAGCTAGAAGGGCAGCCGAGGCAAGGCAGCCTTCCATTTAGGTTAGGTAGCAGGGGTAGTGGCGGAGCGGCTAGGTCGGACAAAGCTGCGGGCCAGCCGTAGGCCAGCCCCAGCTAGGCTGGCCAGCCCGCCGAGCCGAAGGCCCGGCCCCAGGCGCATAGCTTGCCTTACCAAGCGACTGGCTTCGGCGGGGTAGCCGCTGTTGGCATACACATTGGCCGTAGTCAGGTACAGGTCGTAGAGGTGGCCGCGCAGTTGGGCGCGTTGGGGCGTGCCGGCGTAGTGCTGCCACAGCTGTTCATACATCCGCAAAAAGCTCAGGATGTTGAGGTGGCGCGGGGTGCCCGACCAGATGCCGCCCTGGTGAATGCGGTACACACCCATCACGTCGGGCAGCAGCTTCACCTTGCCCAGTTCGGCGTACAGCACCACCAGCGGAAAATCGATGGGCTTGACCGTGAATAGCCACGCTGGCCAGACCGGCAGCATGTTGCGCAGCACAATGGAGCCCGTACTTACCACCGTGTAGATGGGCAGCAGAAAATCACCAAACGTAAACTCGTCTTTGGCAAATGTGTGGGGCACGGCGTTGGGCCGCGAGTTGTCCTCGTACTGGTCGGCCACCGGGTGAAAGCACAGGGAGAAGTCTGGGTGCGCGTCTAGCCACGCTACCTGTTTGCGCAGTTTGTGCACATCGGTCCAGTAGTCGTCACCTTCGAGCAGTGCAATGTACTCGCCCTGGCACGCGGCCAGGCAGGCTTGAAAGTTGGCGCCCATTCCCACATTGTGCGGGTGGTACAGTGGCCGCAGCCGGTCGGGGTAGCGCTGCGCGTAGGCTTGCACTAGGTGGCGCGTACCATCGGGCGAGTAGTCTTCTCCCACGATTACCTCATAGGCAAAGTCCACGTCCTGCATCAGCACACTATCGAGGGCCTGGGCTAAAAAGCGCTCGTGGTTGTAGGCCAGTACTACTACGCTCACCTTTGGTTTTTGCGGAGCTATCGGGTGCATAGTAGCCAAGCTAAATAGTAACTGTACTGCCCACTGCTAGCCGTACCAAGCTTGCAATATGCACTGCCTGCTCGGTTGTAAGCTGCGGATAAAAGGGTAAGCAGAGTACTCGGGACGCTACATTCTCCGATACTGGGCAGGGCGCCGCCCCAGGTAGGTAGGGCAACTGGTTGAGCGACGGAAAAAAGTAGCGGCGCGTATCAATCTCGTGCTCGGCTAGCGATTCCTTCACATACAGCAACTGTCGCTCATCCTCAAATAAAACCGGGAAATAAGCGTAGTTATACTCGGTATGCGCTGGGATAAGGGGGTAGGTCAAGGGTAGGCCCGCTAGCTCGTGCCGGTAGGTAGCATACAGCTTAGCGCGCGCCTCGATAAAGCCCGCTAC
This sequence comes from uncultured Hymenobacter sp., assembly GCA_964652535.1. Classification (GTDB taxonomy): domain Bacteria; phylum Bacteroidota; class Bacteroidia; order Cytophagales; family Hymenobacteraceae; genus Hymenobacter. The sequence continues at coordinate 8,437 of CAZZDR010000006.1, forward strand.
CCGAGGCAGCAGGCACAAGCCCATAGCTGCGTGCAACTCCGAGTTTTTACCGTTGATACCTGCCACCAAGTGCTCATCACCTACGTGGCCAAACGACTTGAGCAAGTTTACCTGTTGCGATAGCTCTCGGTTATTCAAGAATAAGCCGCCGCCTTCACCGGTGTGAAAGAGTTTGGTAGCGTGAAAGCTACAGGCCGTCAGGTCACCGTAGCTAAGCAGTGAGCGGCCCGCTACCCGCGTGCCAAAGGCGTGTGCCCCATCGTAGATAACCTTGAGCCCATACTGCTCGGCAATGGCAGCAATCTGCACCACGTCGCAGGGATAGCCATACACATGCGTGGCTAGAATAGCGGTAGTGCGTGGCGTGATGGCGGCCTCTATTTTTGCAGCATCCAGGCAAAACGTCTGCGCCTCAATATCTACGAAAACCGGCACGCAGTGCTCCCACAGGATGGCCGAAGTAGTAGCCACATACGAAAAAGGGGTCGTGATAATTTCTCCCGTTAGCTCCAGCGCCCGAATAGCCAACTGCAGGGCGATAGTACCATTAGAGGTAACGTGTACATAGGGTACCTGTAGGTACGCACTTAACTCCGCCTCCAATTGCAGTAGCAACGGGCCATTGTTGGTGAGCCTGGCCCGTTCCCAGATTCCAACTAGGTAACGAGTGTATTCTTCCAAAGGGGGTAGGAAGGGTTGCGTGACTGTGATCAAGTTATTAACAAAAAGAAGTATTTTGCGTACATATTTAGGTATTATTCCTATGATTCTCTGTTTCTTACGCGGAAATATGTATAAAGCATGAAAAACATTTCGTTGGCAAGATACGTCAGGTGCTGGGGAGGAGGAATAAAAATAATTTCATTTTATATCAATATTATTATAACAGTGCAAGATGCTTGCCAACTTATTCAGTACCTACTCTTATCACTAGCTGTGGCCCGAGGTGGTAGGCCGGCCATCATCTCCTTGGTGCAACTGCTACCTAACTTTGCTATTCGGCTGCGTGCTCAATGAAAAAAAACTGGTTAAAAAAATTATCCGCCTACCTTAGTAATCCTCACCTGCTATCGATGGCAGGTAACCTAGCTGTATCAGGGTTAAGCATCGTGTCGGTGGCCCTGCTGTTTAGAGCACTATCGGTGCGCGACATTGGCGTATGGGTACTTTTTAGCTCTACCATTGGGCTAGCCGATTCCTTTCGAGCAGGATTTCTTACTACTGCGTTTGTCCGGGCCCGCTCGGGTGCGACCCCTGCCCGCGCTGCTGAAGTAGTCGGGTCAGCTTGGGCAATCGGCCTAGTTATAACAGGCGCGCTAGGGCTACTCAACTTAGGAACTAGCTGGGTGCTGGGAAGTGCCTCCCACCCTGAAGCCAGTTTGCTGTTGCATTGGTTTGGGGTAGTTCTAGTGGCCTCCCTCCCCAACTTTATGGCGGGGTGCGTGCTGCAAGCCGAGTTACGGTTCGACCGCCTACTCTACTTGCGCTTGCTTACGCAGGGACTATTTGTGGCGGGTATTGTGGGCATGATGCTGACCGGCACTGCTAGCCTCGAACGCGTAGTGTATTGCTACGTACTAGCCACCGCTATTACGGGCATATTCATGTTAGCGCTTGGCTGGGCAGGGCTAGGCAGCTTGGCCAGCCGCACCAGCACCTGCATGCGGGAGCTAGCGCATTTTGGCAAATACAGCGTGGGTAGCTACCTGGGCTCCAGCTTATTGCGTACTTCCGATACGTTTATTATCAGTATAATGCTTGGGCCTGCTGCGTTGGCTGTGTACAACTTGCCTGGGCGTTTTTCGGAGATTATTGAGCTGCCGCTACGCAGCTTTATCGCTACTGCCACGCCCGCTATGGCCACGGCTTTTCACCAACACAAGCTAACTGAGGTAGCGCGCCTGCTGCGCAAAAACGCGGGCGTCCTCACGTGGGTTTTCATGCCCCTTGTACTAGGCACTATTTTTCTGGCCGATGTGCCTGTGTACCTCATCGGTGGCGGCAAGTATCGCGGCACAGAAGCCGCTAATCTGCTGCGCATTGGCATGGCCATGGCTATGCTTTATCCCATCGACCGGTTTGTAGGCGTTGCCCTCGATGTGGTGAACCAACCCAAACTAAATCTACTTAAAGTTTTTTTGATGCTGGCCGTCAACGTCATAGCTGACGTAGTAGCGTTGTTCTTATTCCATAGCATTTATGCCGTGGCCCTGGCTAGTATTCCCACTATTGCCATCGGCTTTGGCTTTGGCTATGTGCAATTAAAAAAATACCTACCCCTCTCCCTCAAATCAATTATGGCTACTGGGTTGGAAGAAATCCGGGTGCTAATCCTGCGGTTGGTAGGGAAGCAAACGGGTTCGCTTCCGACCGAAAGCCATGCTGAACCGCACGCATGACCATCGCGCACCTCATTCTGGCGCATAAATCGCCAACCCAGCTCGAACGGTTAGTGCAGGCACTGGCTTATTCGCAGGATAGTGTCTTTATTCACCTCGACCTGAAAACGGATTACCAACCTTTTGCCAAGCTGGCGCTATTGCCTAACGTGCATTTTATTCGCCGCCGCCTCGATGTGAAGTGGGGAGGCTACAGCCTAACGCAGGCAGCTCTGGAAGGCATGCGCGAAATCCTACGTGCTCCAGTAAAATATGACTTTATTAATTTGCTGAGTGGCGAAGATTATCCTATTAAGCCTGCGGCAGTTATTCGCGACTACTTAGCACAGCACATTGGCAGCTCCTTTATGGCGTACCAACCAGACAGTACGGTCTGGTGGCACCATAATCAGCGTCGTATTACCCAATATCACTTTACTGATTTTCGCTTCCGGGGGAGATACTTTTTCCAACGGCTACTCAATAACTTACTCCCAACCCGAAAAGCGCCACCCTTGTCCATTCTCAATGGGGACAATACAGGCGGCTGGTACACGCTGAGTCCTGAGTGTGCCGCTTATGTTATCGATTTTATTGACAACCACCCTAAGCTGCGGCGATTCGTTAAATACACCTGGGGTTCCGATGAGTTTCTTCTCCATTCTATCCTGCTCAATTCGCCCCTGGCCCCGACTATTATAAACAATAACCTGCGTTACATGAACTGGACAGAGGGGGGTAGTAGCCCTAAAGTTCTTACTAGTGATGACCTACCTGCCATTCAAGCTTCGCCCAGACTCTATGCGCGTAAGTTCGACCTTACTCTAGATGCCAGCGTACTAGACAAGCTAGACGAGGTAAATAATGGAGGGGAGCAAGTAAAAATGGGCAGCGATAAGTCTTACTATTCACTGCCCTTACCTGACTGAGAGGCAGAATTGGCTGAACCGCTTCCGCCACAATAGTGCTACTCGGGGGCTGTAGAATTATAGAAGAAGAGCACGAAGAGGTAGACCCGTGGCCCGAAGCCCAGCAAGCCTTCACGAATTAGGGTAGGTCGGTGCTAAGGTTGGTTGAGCTGAATCAGGAAGCGTGTACCCACGCCCACTTGGCTGCTGACCTCAATCGTGCCGCCCATCGCTTCCACGTGCGTTTTGACCAGGAACAAGCCCAGGCCCCGACCCTGGTGCTCGCCGTGAAATCGCTGGTAGAGCTGGAACAGCTTGGCTCCGGCCTTGGCTTGGTCGAAGCCCGAACCGTTGTCGGTGAAACTAATGCTAACCCCGCCAGGCCCCCCCGCGATGCACGCGATAGCGATGTGCAGCGGGCGCTCCGACGCGCGGTACTTCAGGGCATTGGAGAGCAGATTATCGAAGATGCTGTATACGTAAGCCCGAGTGCCCCGCACTAGTAGGCCCTCGGCTACGTCGAGCGTGACGTGGCCCGCGCACTGAGCTAAGGCCGGCGCCCAATGTTGGATGGCCTGCTCACACACCTGGGCCAGCGCCACGGTTTCGGGTACCTGCTGGTGCTGCTCATCGCGCAGTGAAAGCACGAGGCTTAAGTCGTGGAGCACGCCATCCACTTGTTCCAAACTTTGGCGCAGATGGCCCAGCGAGGGATTAAACACGGGACTGTCTTTACCTACCTGGATTAGCAGCCGGGTTAACCCGAGCGCGTTGGCTAGCGGGGCCCGTAGATTGTGCGAGAGCATGTAGGTGAACTGCTGCAAATCGCGATTGTGCTCATACAGGTCCTGCGTCAGCCGCGCTTGCTGGGCTTCCATGGCCTTCTGCGCATTGATGTTCTGCTGAATGGAAATGAACTTCGTCAGCTCCCCGGCCGGGTTATAGAGCGGCGTAATATGCAGCAACACCCAAAGCTTTTCGCCGGCCTTCGTATAGGTGAGAATCGGCACAGAGAAGGGCTCGGGCTGTTGGAAGTACGAGCGGATAGTTTCTTGGATGGCTGGGTCCGTGTCGGGGCCGTCGAGCACGGACCCAGGAAAGCGTCCAAGGAGGTCGTCCAGGGTATAGCCCGTGTGCTTGGTAAAGCCTTCGTTGACCCATTCGGTACGGCCCTGGGCATCGCTGATGAGCACGCCATTGTCAGTACCCTGGGCCACTAGGGCCAGTTGCTCCAGGTGTTTGGCGGCCGTGACCCGGTCCGTGATGTTAGAAAAGAAAAGCGAGAGCCCTTGGGGGGAGGGTAGCGCACGCGTTTCCAGCCAGCGGCCCGTGCGCGTAGATAGGGCTTCAAAATGTACAGGCTGCCCCGAGTCAACGGCAAGGCGCAGGTGGTAGTCGAAGCGGCTGTTGACAGTATTGGGAAAGGCTTGCCAATAATTTCGGCCTACGCACTGCTGGCGGTTCACTTGCAGCACTTGCTCGGCTTGGCCATTGAAATACGTGATGGTCCAGTTCGTGTCAAGCTCGATGTAGGCATCGGCAATGCGCTCGAACACCGCGTTGTTTGCCGGTGTTTCGGCTGGGGGCGTAACGGACTGAGGTGCCACAGCGCGCCCCACGCAGAGCAGCAATTCTGTTGCGGGCCACCGAAAGGCTGACCACGTGAGCGCCACTTCCTGACCGGTCTTGGTCAGGCAACGACCCGCAAAGGAAACGGGCGTGTCTTGCTGCCGCGCGGGCTGATACATGGCTTCGACTTGAGCGCAGTCGCTGGGATGGAGAATAGCGCGAAAGGGCACGCCGTGCAGTTCCTGCGCCGCATACCCCAGTACGTGTAGGCCGGTCACACTTACTCCCCACAAGTGGTCGTGGTGGTCAAGGGCACACACCACGTCGGAAGAAGAGTACAGCAGATTCTCCACTACTTGGAATTCATTATGGCTATCCATCTGTACATATATATTATTTAATATCGTAAGATACTTCCCAAATCTGCCTGCCTACCGCCATGATGGCTTGTAAGGCCAGTACCGTTAGGCCACGCTTAGTTTGCTGAGCAGCATACCCTGCTGGGTAGTCGTAAACTGCCCATCCTGGCCCGGTCCTAGGAGTACATCATTAACCCGAGGTGGCTAGCCGGGCTTTAGCCTGCTCACCGGCACAGAGACTGCCCAGCAGGGCGGCGAAGGCCTGGCGCTCCTGCGCTCATTGTCCCCACCTTTTCACTGAGGCCGGATTCATTGTTTAAAAGCTAGGACCCCTTAGCCAAATACTCCCGAAAAGCCAGTGCGCGGGCTTCCTCCGTATCGTCGGGCGCTAGCTGCCGCACCACGCGGGCCGGCGAGCCAGCTACCACAGCATAGGCAGGCACATCCTCAAAGACAATGGTTTTGCTGGCCACGATGGCCCCGCGGCCTACCCGCACGCCGGGCAGTATCACGGCGCCAAAACCCACCCAGCAATTATCCTCCAGCACCACGGGGTTAGGGCTAGCACCCGGCACCAGGTACCGGCTGGGGGTGTGCGCTACCTGCTCCAGCAGCATTCGGCGCTGGGCGGGGGGTAGGGCGGCGCTGACATCCAGCCAGGTATCCGTCACGATGGAGCCCCAGGCCAGCATGCAGTGGCTGCCAATGTCAATGCGCTGGTTGCAGATGAGCTTGGTTGCGTTCAGCACCGAAAAATCGCCCACCGTGATGCGGCCGGCCGGCCCGGTCAGGAAGCACGGATTGTCGTAGCAGCCGCTCGCCCGGCCGATAACCAGGCCCGGCTGCTGCTGCGAATGAAATTCGGCAAAGCCGTACGACGTATCTATGTAGACACTATCGGCCAGCACCACATTGGCCGGAATGCCCCAGGCGCACCAGTCATCGGGCAGGTAGCGGCGGCCATCGGCCCCCAGCTCGCCGGTTACACTCAGGTTCTTTCTCATGCCAGTTCCACGAGTTTAGCGGGGTTGCCAGCTACCGTGCGGCCCGCCGGCACATCGCTAATCACCACCGCACCGGCCTCAATAACGGCGTTTTCGCCCACGTGCACGCCTTTCATCACCGTGGCGTTGAAGCCAATCCAGACGCCGTTTTCAATAACTACCGGCCGCGAGGCCACCGGTGGCCGGTGCTGGTGGTTGCCCAGCGGCGAGGTGGCCAGCGTGTCGGCCAGGCGGGCGGCGGGCGCGATGGGGTGAAAATCGGAATCCGCAATCGTGACGCCGCCCGCAATGAACACGTGCGAGCCAATGGTAATGCGCTCGCTGCATACCAGGGCCGCATTGGAGAGGTAGCAGTAGTCACCGATTTCAATCAGCCCCTCGGTTTCGGTGGCCAGCGAGGCCCGGCAGAGCGTGACGTGGTGGCCGATAACCAGCCCCGGCTCCCGGCGCGAAAAGAAGTGCTTGAAGGTGGCCGCCGAATCGATAACGGTGTTTTCGCCGACTACGATGGTCGCCGGAATGCCGCCTTGGTACCAGTCGCCGGCCAGCCGGGCGCCCGGCACAAGCGGTTGAAAAAGGTCTTCTGTTTGCATAAAAAAAAACGTAAGCGCGCCGGCTAGGCTATCTGCTGGTGATGAAACATGTCGGCGTAGGTATTGCCGGCGCTGAGCAAGCTGTGGTGCGTGCCGCTTTCCACCACCGCGCCATCCTTGAGGGTGATGATGAGGTC
>CAZZDR010000006.1:15484-23972 GCA_964652535.1 uncultured Hymenobacter sp.
TCGTGCGCCTGCGCCAGCCGGGCCGCTTGCTCGATGGCGGCCAGGCTGGCGTCGGGGTTGCCAAAGCCAATGTTTTCGGCAATGGTCATCGGAAATAGAAAGGGGTCTTGCAGCACCAGCGCCATGTGTTCGCGCAGCCAGTGCAGCGGCATGTCGCGCACGTCGTAGCCATCAATCGTGATGCTGCCCGACCAGGGGTCGTGAAAGCGCGAAAGCAGCGAAATGAGCGAGGTTTTGCCGGCGCCGGTGGGCCCCACAATGGCCACCGTTTGGCCGGCTTCTACCCGCAGGTTGATGTGCTGGAGCGTGGCCCTACCCCCCTTGGCGTACCCAAAAACTACGTCTTGCAGCACCACCGTGCCGTGCAGCACGGCGGGCGCCTGGGGGTGCGCGCTTTCCACCACCGTCTCATCCGAGTCGAGAATGGAAAACAGGCGCTTGCTGCGCGAGCCGATGACGATGGCCGTGCCCACGGCGTTCGACAAGGCATTGACCGGCCCAAACAGCGCCGCGATGTAGCCCAGAAATACGTACAAATCGCCCGCCGACAAGGTGCCCTTGATGCCCTGCCGCGCCCCGAGCCCCACCAGCACCACGGCCGCCAGGCCCGTGAGTAAGCTGGAAATCTGGTTGTAGCCCGCCGATATCTTGGTCGCCGTCTGAAACGCCCGGTTGTATTCCAGCGCGTGCGTTTCCATTTTCTGGCGCATGTAGGGCTCGCGGGCAAAGGCCTGAATAATGCGCATCGACGCCAGGCTTTGCTGCACAAACGCCGAAAAGTCGCCAAACTTCTGGTACTGCACCTCCGTGGTGCGCTCCATAGGCTTGGAGAAAGCCGCCAGCGAAATGGCCAAAAACGGCACCACCGACAAGGCCACCAACGCCAGAGGCAGGCTGATGGTAGCCATCACGTAGAACATGCCCGCCAGGCAAACCACCGACGTGATGGCCGGAATAATGATTTGCGCCACCAGAAAGTACACCACGTACACGTCGCTGCTCATGCGCTGCAGCAAGTCGCCGACCTGGTTTTTGGCGTGAAACGACAGCGACAGCTGCTGGAGCTTGGCGTACAAGTCGATGGATAAGTCGTTGACCAGGCGCTGGCACAGCCGCGCCGTGAGGCTGGTCACCACAAAGGTTATCGCCACCGCGCCCACCGTGCTGCTAAAAATCAGGGCCAGGCAGGCGGCCAGCACCGTCTGCTTGTCACTACTGGCCGTGCCCAAAAGGTGCTGCACTAGGGGGGGTAGGGCCTTGCCGCCCAGCACCGAGTCGATGACTACCTTAAGCGGCAGCGGCTTGAGTACTTCAAAGGCCACTCCTACTAAGGAGATGCTGATTAGGCCGACTAATCGAGCCCGGTAGGGGCCCACGTAGCGGAACAATCGAGCTAAGAGCCGAAAATTTTGCATGGCTAACAGAGAAAGCTCCTGGTCATTTATAGACAAGGCACAAGTTAGGCTTGCCCTGCTGCCAGGAGCACTGCTTCCTCCTTAAGGACTACTTCCTCTTTTTCTGTAGGAAACGCGACCGCTAGCTCGTCAAAAGCGGCACAGAGCGTGTTGAGGCAGCTCGATGCGCCCTGCACGAGCCGGAAAGCCAGCAGCAGCGTCAGCAGCAGCAGCAGCGTGCCCACTGCCACGTGCACCGCCTGAAAGGCAATGCCCGTGAACCCAAGCAGCGTCAGGACGACCAGCAGGCTTTCCGAATAAAAGTTGGACCAGCTCCGCAGGCGCAGCATCTGCTTGCCCGCGCCGTGGTCTTCGACCAACAGCAGCGCTCGGCCGTAGGAATAGAGTCCGGTGCGCGCCTCCAGGTCCCACTCGGCAAAGTTGCCGCCGCGCCGCACGCGGGTGTGCATGCGCATCAGGTTCTTTTCGAGAGCCGTGAGCCACTCTTCCGGCGCATGCCACTCTTCGGACCAGAGGGTGAACGTCTTGGTTGGGGAAAAGAAAAGCGACACGCGGGAGCCGGCACCTTTGCGGCGCCAGGGCGTGAGGCCGTGCTTGAAGCGCCCAGAAAGCCGGGCCACCGGCTGAATGAGGTGCAGCCAAATGGTGAGCAGCGTATGGCGATTTTTGCGCTCGGTGTGGTGCACCGTCTGGTTTTCGGCGGTGCTCAGAGCTGCCTGTACCACCACGACCAGCACGGCCAGGCTAAAGGGCAGCCAGGCCCAGAGCAAGTCGGGCCACCCGAAGCCCAGCAGCCCCAGCCCGCCCAGCAGGGCCGTGAGGATGTACCACTCCGGCATGAGCGGGATGATGCTGGCCATGCTGTCGGCCGGCGCATAAATGGACTGAAACAGCGCCGTGCCCCAGGTGCCGTAGAATATCTTTTTCTTGCGCAAGTTGATGGGTAGGGTAGAGCCGTTGCCGTAGATGCGGCCCGCCCACGCCAGGTGGCCAAAGCCGTTGTACTTCTCGGGCCACTTGGCTTCGAGCAGCGCTTCGGCTTTGCCGTAGCCTTTCTGCTGGTTCCAGTAGGCCCACAGCGAGGTGCGGCGGTGGTGCCACACCACGGCCGCCGGGTGGTAGCCAATGGTGTAGCCCGCATCTTGGATGCGCCAGCAGACGTCTACGTCGTCGCCGGCCGCCCGAAACACCGGGTCGAAGCCGCCCACAGCCAGCAGCGCTTCGCGGCGAAACGACATATTGCAGCCCGGAATATGCTCGGCTAGGTCGTCGGTGAGCAGTACGTGTACCGGGCCACCGGGCGCGTTGGCCACGCTTTGGGCCACGGGGCCATCTTCAGCGGGCACTAGGTTGGGGCCGCCCATGCCGCCGTGGTTTGAGTGGCGGTAGGCGTAGGCCAGGTAGTGCAGCCAGTGTGGGTCGGGGTAGGCGTCGTCGTCGATGTAGGCCACGATTTCGCCCTGCGCCTGGTGCAGGCCCGTGTTGCGGGCGCTGCTCAGGCCGCGGTTGGGCGTCGAGATGAGCGTGACGGGATACTCGGCCACAATGTCGGCCAGCTTGTCTTTCGAGCCGTCGTTGACTACTATCACCTCAAAGGAGGGGTAGTCGAGGCGCTGCAAGCCCTCCAGCGTATCCCGAATAGTGGCCGAGCCATTGTACGAGCACACCACCACCGAGATAAACGGCAGGTCCTCGCCCTGGCCAAACGGCGCGGCGGCCATGGCCTCGCGCACGGCCCGCAGCGCGGGCTTGGGCTGGCGCTGCCGGTCAACCAGTCCAAAGTCCCAGTCTTCGATGTCGAAGCCGCCACGCCACCACTCGTCGGTCCAGGCAAAGACGAACATGCCCGCGCAGCCCTGGCCAAAGATGAGTTCGCACTGCCAGGCCAGCACGCTGGCCTGCTTTTCCTCGCCGTTGCGCATACTATCCAGGCCAATTTCGGCCAGCACCAGGGGGCGGTCGCCCAGCAGGTTGTGCAGGCGGGCAATGTAAGCGCCCAGCTTTTCGGGCGTTTCTAGGTACACATTGAAGCAGTCAAAATCAAGAAAGCTCAAGTCCAGGTACTCGGTGGTCGGGTAGTTGACGTACGTGACCAGGGTAGTGGGGTCCACCGCCTTCACGGCCGCGCACAGGTAGCGCAAAAAGGCCTCAACGCGCTCCCGGCCGTACCAGCGCACCACGGGGGCCGGAATCTCGTTGCCGAGTGCAAAGCACAGCAGCGCCGGGTGCTGCGCGCAGCCCGCTACGCTCGCCGTCACGCGCTGCCGGATGTCGCGCTGTCGCTTAGGGTCGTCCAGAAAGGCAATGTGCTGCTCCCACGGCAGCCCTACCATCACGTGCAGGCCGTAGTGCAGCGCCAGGTCGAGCAGGTAGCGCGGCGGCACGGTGTAGGTGCGTACGCAGTTGATGCCTTGCTGCACCATCAGCCCAAAATCGGTGTCTACTACGTCGGGGTCTGGAAACTGGCTCTCATCGGCCTGCGGGCGAAAGGTGCCATAGGTAACCCCTTTAAGATAAAGCTTTTCTTCGTTGAAATATAAGAATTTACCTTTAACAAGCACGCGCGGCGGCAAAACTGCTGGCGTGAAATCGACTCGTTCCGGACGGTTTGTGGGCATGAGACTAGTAAAAGAGGTGAGCAATATCGAATAAATTAACTAGCCGAATAATAGCTATTTAACTCATCAAAAATGATTGTGCTCTGGACAATCTCGGTAAGATTAACCCCTCTTTATGATGCCAGCATGATAGTGTTCAGCTTTCGAGCGGAAATAGGATTCGAAAGGAGGTTCCTACTCCCTCAATCGAATCTACCTCGATGGTGAGCCGGTGCAGCTCGGCAATGGTCTTCACAATCGACAAGCCCAGGCCGTAAGATTCTGCGTCGGCGGTAGTGCCTTTCGTAAAACGTTGGAAGAGGGTAGGGAGCCGGCCCGCCGCAATGCCCAGGCCCTTATCGCGCACTTCCAGCTCGTAGCGGCCATCGGGGGCCGGGCGGTAGCCACCGCGCACCAGCACCTCGCCGCCGGGCTGGTTGTACTTGAGGGCGTTGTTGACGAGGTTGAAGAGCAGTGTGAACAGCAAGCTGCGGTTGGCCGGGCCAAACTGGTAATCGGGCGTTACGTCTTGGTACAGGCGCAGCTCCAGCAAGGCCAGGCGCTCTTCGGCTTCTTCGGCCACCTCGGCCACCAGCGCGGCCACCGACACGGTGTCGGCGCGCACAAACTGGTCGTTTTCAATCTTCGAAATCAGCAGCAGCGACCTGATGATGCCCCGCAGCCGGTACAAGGTGCGTTGCGAATCAACTACGCGCAGTTGGTTTTCCTCGCTCAGGCTGTCGTCGCCCAGCATGTTGTCGAGGCGGTACTGTAGCGTAGCCAGCGGCGTGAGCAGTTCGTGCGAGGCATTGGCAATGAAATTGCGCTCCTTCTCAAACGAGCGCTGCAGCGTGCTCATCATCTCGCGCAAGCTCTGGTCGAGGTACCAAAAGTCGTCGGTGCTGGTTTCTATCGGGTCAAAGTTGAAGGCTGCCGGGTGGCGCACATCGCGCAGGCGCCGCCGGATGATGACCTGCAAGGGCCTGACTAGGTAGCCAAAAAAAGCCAGGTCGGCCAGCGTGGTCAGCCCTACCCCCACTACCAGGATGTAAAACGCGTAGGACCGGAAGTTGCGCTCCGTTTCGTCGATGCTGCTCACGCTACGCCCTATTTCGAGCAGGCAGTGGCGACCCTGCACCACAAAGGAGTAGCTCAGCACGCGGTAGTCTACCAGTTCATTTTCTACCGCCCGCTTCGAGTCCTCAATTACATTAATGTTGGCGCCGGGCGGAATTTCTTTGAAGAAGATAAACTCTTCCTTCAGCAGGTTGTAGCTGCCAGCCGAATGCTGCCCCTGCGCAATGAAGAAAGCCGACACGCCCTGCCGGTATACCATGCGCAGCACCTTGTCTTTTTTCCGGACCAGGCGCTGGTCTGTTGACAGAAGGGCTAGCCGGCTCATCAAGCCCGGCAGCACGCCCACCAGCAGCAGCACAATGGCCACCCGCGAGACCGCATTAAAGAGCGAAAACTTGGTACTAAGCTTCAAGGCAATGCCGTAATAAGGGGGTATCAGATAGCCACCCGGTACCCCAGGCCACGCACGGTTTCGAGCCACTCGGTGCTGGCGTAGTAGTTCAGCTTCTTGCGCAGGTTCTTGATGTGGGCGTCGATGTAGTTTGAGTCGAAGCCTGTGTCGGGCAGGTTGCCCCAGATGTGCTCGGTTAGCTGCAAGCGCGTCAGCACCCGGCTACGGTTAAGGACCAGGTAAGCCAGCACGTCAAATTCTTTGACCGACAGAGCCACCAGTTCGCCGTGGTGCAGCAGCTTGCGCGCCTGCACATCCAGCTCAAACGCGCCCACCGGCACCACCGGCTTGTGCAGCCCAAAGCGCCGGCGCGTGATGGCGTGCATGCGCGCCAGCAGCTCGGGCAGCGAAAACGGCTTGGCCAGGTAGTCGTCGGCCCCCAGCTCCAGGCCCCGAATGCGGTCCTCGACCGCACCGCGGGCCGTGAGGATAACCACCGCCGCCGCCAGCTCGTTGGCTTTAAATTCGGCCAGCAGGTCGAGCCCGTCGCCATCCGGCAGGCCCAGGTCCAGCAAAATAAAATCAAACGGCTGGTTGGCCGTGGCCTGGCTGGCCGCGTGGGCCGTGCGGGCCACGGTGCACACAAAGCTGTGCTGGTGCAGGAAAAACGCTAGCTCCTTAGCCAGCGCCCGCTCGTCTTCTACTAGCAGCACGTTCATGGGAAGGAGGGGGGTAGGGAAATAAAATAGCGTGAAAAGAAAGCAAGCAAGTTAGCCACCAGCTTCTGGCCGTAACGAAACAAAGCAAGCCGAATAAAGTGTAGCCTACAAAAATACCTGACCGGTAAGTTAGGCTTCCCGTCGCGAGCTTAGTCAGCAGCGTAGCTAGCGGCCGTAACCATGGCCACTAACCCTGCGCCCTATTCTACATAATTTTTGACATCGGATAAACCAAGAAAAGTTAGGAAGCGATAAGAAAAGGCTGCTAGCTAGTAGCGTAATGGGCAGCGCAAGTGGCCTGCTGAGCAAAGTAAATTCGGCCTTTTAAGCAAAGTGCTCCCGTTCAGGGCCGCCTAATTTTGCAGTATCAAACAAGCACTTCTCGCCCAAGCCAGCCAACTGGCCTTTACCCTACTTCTCTTCGATGAACGGCAAGCAGCTGAACCGCTACGCAGATATGGTGTTGGTTTGTAACGGCGACCGGCGCTATGGGGGAGAGATAACCTTAGCTGATAATGTCTTGGTCGGGGTGCTCGCCGGCGAGCTAAAGGTGGTGCAGGCCGACCGCACACGCTACGCCGCCGCGGGTGACACACTCCTCTTGCCCCGAAACCAGCCGGCGACTCTGCTGAAATCTCCCAAAGACGGCACCGCGTATCAAGCGGTAGTCTTGACACTGCCCACTGCCCTGGTGCAGGCCTACTACACGCAGCACCGCTTGGTGCCCACGCAGCCGGCTGCGCCCGAGCCCCTGCTTTTTCCTGGCAATCCGCTCCTCCAGAGCCTCTTTGCCTCACTACTGCCGTACCTGGAGCTTCAGCAGCCTCTACCCGAGAAGCTCTTCTCCGTCAAGCTCACAGAGGCGCTGGAGATACTGCGCAGCCTCGACCCCCACAGCGATAGGGTGCTGGCCAATTTTGCCGAGCCCGGCAAAGTGAACCTGGTCGATTTCATGGAAGCGAATTACCTGTTCAACCTACCCTTGACTACGTTCAGCTACCTGACGGGGCGCAGCCTGACCACCTTCAAGCGCGACTTCAAGAAAGCTTTTCAGCTGAGTCCCCAGCGCTGGCTCACGCACAAACGATTAATGCTGGCTCATTACCAGCTCACTACAACAAGCCGCAAGCCAGTGGAGCTATATCTGGAAGTAGGCTTTGAGAATCTGGCCCATTTCTCCTTTGCCTTCAAGAAGCAGTTCGGTTACTCCCCGACTGCGCTGGTCGGGCCCCGGGCTACTCCCCTACCAGCGGCCGGCTAGGGCCCTGATGCTCCAAAGTCCCTCTCGGCCAGCAGTCATTTCGCGCGCTACCCAGCAGCAGACTTAGCTCCCGACAGCTACTGCCATCTAGGCGGCCGGGCTGGGTGTGCCGGTCGGCCGCCTGCTTAGTCAGCCGCCATGGCTGCGCTAGTGTGCACCCAAGTGCTTAACCAATAAGGCTATACTTATAGCCGACTTTTGCTGCCGGAAGGGTTCCGCCAGCTGTTTCCCTACCCCCTACATTTTCCTGCATTCCCATGAAGTCTGCCCTCGTAACTGGCGCCAACAAAGGCATTGGTCTGGAAGTCGCCAAACTACTCGCCCAGCAGGGCTTTTCCGTATATCTAGGCAGCCGTGACTTGGCTAGTGGACAAGCCGCCGTGCAACAGCTCCGCGCCACGGGGCTCACGGCCGTGGAGGCTATTCAACTCGATGTCACCAAGCCCGATTCCATTCAGGCGGCCCGGGCAGCAATTGGTGCCAAGACGCCGGTGCTGGATGTGCTGGTCAACAACGCTGGCATTTCCGGCGGCACCTCCCAATCGGCCCGCCACACCACTCTCGACCAATACCAAGCCGTGTTTGCCACCAACGTGTTCGGGGTGGCCGGGGTCACGCAGGCCTTTCTAGACCTGCTGGAGCAGTCGTCGCAGCCGCGCATCGTCAACGTGAGCACGGCCATGGCGTCGCTGACGCTGTTTGCCGATTTTGAGAACGCTAGTTCCGCCTATCGGCTGCCGGTGTACCAGGCGTCGAAAGCGGCCCTGAACATGTACACCCTCAACCTGGCCCACGAGCTGCGCGCTACCCCATTCAAAGTCAATGCCGTGTGCCCCGGCTACACCCAAACCGACTTCACAGGCCACCAAGGTACCAGTACGGTCGAGCAGGCTGGGAAGCGCATCGCCAAGTATGCACTGCTGGGCCCGGATGGCCCCACTGGCCAGTATTTCAGCGAAGAGTATTTTCCTGCCCCAGCTACGTGTCCCTGGTAGGCCTGCAGCCGGAACGAGCGGCGACGTAGCCCT
>CAZZDR010000006.1:24072-34363 GCA_964652535.1 uncultured Hymenobacter sp.
TTGTGCTGGCGCACATTGTCGAGGCGAGTGTAGCGGCGAATCATGGCGCTCGTTTTATGCTTAGTCTGGTTCATGACCTTGCTGTCATCGGCTCCGTTGAGCTTCGACACCGTGACGAAAGAGGCACGGAGGGAGTGCGCGGTGTAGCCGCTACCCAGGTACTGCTGCGTAATTAAATTGATGTATTTCGTAGTCATCCGGCGGGTAGTCAGCTGCTGATTCTTGCGCAACGACACGAAGACGCATCCTTCGGCTCGGTCAAGTACCCGCAACCAGGCTTGCAGCGAGCGAATAGGGCACAAGGCGGGGTCGGGAGAATAAAAAATAGCTTTTTCTTCGGCCTGACCAAGCTGGTTGGTTTTGCTATGGCCGAGTGATACGATTAACCCTTCCTCGTCAAACGCTAGGTCCTCGATGTTGAGCGCTTCTAGCTCTGAGCGTCGAAAGGCCCCGGTGAAACCGAGTAGCAATAAGGCCCGGTTGCGCAGGCCAGTAGGCGTGGTAACGTCGATACTTTTGATAGTGCGTTTAAAAGTGGCCAGGGTAAAAGCGGCGGCCTGCTTGATGCGTGTTTTTTTCTCGCGGGCAATACCCTGTAGCAGCACCTTGATTTTCTTGTCGGCCGTGGGCGAATCCAGTCCCGCCAATTCGTGCGCCTTGGCAATAGCGGAGGCGTGCCGCTGGATGGTGGCGACTTTTTTGCCCGCCTCAGCCAATTCGGTAAGAAAACCAGCTAATGCCTCGACCGACGCGGGCAACGAGTCGAGGTGGTGGGTCTGGCACCAGGCAGTGAAGCGGGACCAGTCGCCAGCGTAGGCCCGGACGGTATTGACCGCCCCACGCAACCCCGACTCAACGTAGCGACTAGTGGGGCCAATTAAATGAGCAGGAAGTTGCACTGCCTCATGCGACGGGGTAACGAGTGCAGACGGAGTTTTCATGCAGCCTATATATAACGGAGTAACGCCCCGATTTCAGTATGAAAGTGGTGTGACAAGATAAGGACCGATAAGTAAACATTATCAGTCCTTATTAGAAAAGAGCGTCGCATAGTTGTGCAACGCTCTAAAGAGTAAGAAGTAATAAATAATCCGGGTAGGAGAGTGATCGTACTTATAACCAAACTCAAGCGTCGCATAAAGGCCGCGAGAATTGCGTATTTGGGCGCTTAGTCAGGCGTAATGACAAATACACGATTCTCGCGGCCTTTAAAAGGGCGTTTTCGCTAGCGGACGGTCGGAAGGCGGTTGGTGAAATGTGCTTCTAGAAACTTGAATGCCTAGACAGGGGTAGCAAATTAGTTGGTTGTTTTACTCAGGACGTACTATTTTCACCACACTCGTCCAGCTGGCTAGGTTAACTTATATGGTAAGCAGCCGCGCATTCTATGCCAGTCAAACCACCTGCCACATCCAAGTACTGCGATGATATACTTTTAAGCAATGCCATGGACAATTAATGTTTGCTGTGAACTTGTGAGTTTGCGCTTGCTTATTTATTAGTTAAAGGAAGTCCTGAAATCTAGTGGCGACAGCTTTGTTTTTGTCTTAAAAAGCTTGCTGAATGACTGCAGGTGTTCAAAACCCAATTCGTAGGCAATCTCGCTGACTGAGAGGGTGGTAGTTGATAGTTTCTCCTTTGCTTTGGCTATAAGCTTTGCGTGAATATGTTGCTGCGTGTTTTGCCCGGTTAGCACGCGCAATAAATTGCTTAAATACTTGGGCGAAAGGTGCAAGCAGTCGGCCACGTAGCGAACGGTGGGTAAGCCACTTTCGGCCAAATCTTGGCGGTTGAAATATGCTTGCAACAGGGTTTCTACTCGTTCGAGCACTTCGTGATTGGCTTTCTCGCGGGTGAGAAACTGGCGGTGATAAAACCGGTCAGCATACTGCAATAGGTTTTCCAGGTGCGAAACAATAATCGGCTTGCTAAATTGGTCGATAGCGGACGCATATTCCTGTTGAATAGCGAAGACGATGTTTAGGATGGTTGCCTCTTCTTTTGCAGAAAGAAACAAGGCCTCTTTAAGCGAATAATCCCAAAAATCGTACTGCTGAATGGTTTTGGCCAACGACGTATTCCACAGGAAATCAGGGTGAAAGTAAATCACCCAACCTGATTTTTCTACTTCCTCAGCTTGGTCAACCACTGCCATACTAAACACTTGGTTGGGAGCCATAAACGAGAGAATACCTTCGTTGAAGTCAAACGAATGCTGCCCGTATTTTACATGAATATTGCGCATGCGCTTGATGGAAATGGCGTAAAAATCCAATACCATACTTATCGGCTCCTCACCATTCCGGTGCGGCACGGCGCCCACATCTACCACGCTGAGCAGCGGATGCTGAGGTTTAGGCAACTGCGCAAATTCGTGAAACTCGCTTATCGTGCTGAACCGCCTCATACCGGGTCGCCGTCTGGACGTATTTCCAGCACTAGCTTGCCTCGCACGTGCCAGGTCTGGCTTTCGCGGTGCGCGTCGGCTACTTGCGCCAATGGAAATACTTGGTTGATAAACACTTTCACCTGGCCTGCATCAATCAATTGAGCAATTTCCTGGAGCCAGTCTTGCCGGGCTTGGTTAGCCACCAGCGCACCCGTAGCCTGCTGCTGCACCAAGGCTGCCTGCATGGCCTCGTCGAAAGGGAAGTCTAGATTGACGCTCACAAAGATGCCACCGGCCTTCAATACGCGCACGGCATTTACCCGGGCTGCATTATCGCGCAACGGCGAAGCTTCCAGCACTACATCTACGTCGCGCACCAGCTCCTCCCACGGTTGGCTTTTGTAGTCTAATACCTCGTCGGCCCCTAGTTGCCGGAGATATTCTTGGTTGCCAGCCGATGCGATGCCAATGACGTACGCTCCCTTAGCTTTGGCAAACTGCACGGCAAAGCTGCCTACGCCGCCCGAAGCCCCTTGAATTAGAATGCGTTGGCCGGGCTGCAGCTGGCCGTGCGCAAAGAGAGCCGTCCAGGCGGTGAGGCCAGCTAGCGGCACGGCCGCTGCCTCGTTGAAGCTGAGGCTTTTAGGCTTGTGGGCAAACTGGTTGGCTTTGGCCGCACAGTACTCCGCGTAGCTGCCATCACCGGGAAAGTTGGGCTCCCCATACACGGCATCGCCTACCTGAAAACCAGTTACTTCGCTGCCCAGCACTTCGACCACGCCGGCCGCATCCCAGCCCAGGGTCATAGGCAAGGTGAGGTAATCCCGCAACGCGTCGTTGCCGCCTTCCCGCACCGCCCAGTCTACCGGGTTTACGCCGCTGGCATACACCTTAATAAGGATTTCATCGGCGGCCGGCACTGGCCGCGCTACCTCTTCTAGTTGCAGCACCTCGGGGCCGCCAAACGCATGAATTCTTACTGCTTTCATAAGTGGCTATTTTCTGATGGTTGATGACCATACAAAGGTCACCGTCTGGTAAAAAGCACATTTAATCAGAACGCCCTTTGTCTTAGTCGAAATGACGAAACCACCTCACGCTCCTAGACACAACAACTGAGCGTAATTTCTGCTCCTTCACATTGGGACTACAGTGCGCGTACGCGCAACGCCCATGTCACGCCTACCCTACGCGCTACAAGGCAAGTTTTTTCATGCACGCATCCAACCTAGGAGGCTTGAGCAAATCTCAGTCAGGCACGCTGTAATGTTCCAAGCTTATAGCGCGATTCACCTTTTGCAACGAGCGAATCTCTTCGACGGCGAAGGGGGTAGGGCTGGTAAGAAGACGGAGGGCGGTGACCCTAATCAGCGTTAGAAATGGGCCTTTACTGCTACTGCGTGCAGCCGGGCGCCCACTGGCGCTCAGCACAGGCACACTAGCTTCTGGCGAGTGTTAAGCGGCAGAGTTGCGGGGTTGGTCGATAAGGCAACACTTCTAAAAATACCTATCATTCAATAAAACAAGTAGTTAGATAAAACACCGAAAATTGGCGCCGAGCGGCTTGGCACTGCGCTTGCCTTTGAGAGGGCAGACGAGCTACTCGTTTTCCACTCCTCTTTTCCCCATCGCCTGTCATGAAAGCCTCCTTTTGCTCCTTCGTTGCCGCCGCTGTTCTCTTGGCTACAACTGCCGTTTCGGCTACTCCGTTTGACCACGACCGTGACCTGCGTCGCCTCTCACCTCGCGAACGCGCCCGTTACGAACAAGCCCAACGCGACCGGGCCCGGTTTGAGCAAGCCCAGCGCGAACGCCAGCAAGCTCAGCAACGCGCCCGCTGGGAAGCCCAGCACCGCCACGACCGCGGCTCAGCCCGCTCCTATGGCTATCGTTAAGCAGTAGCCTACCCTATCGCCAGCCCCGACCTTCAAGCGAAGGCCGGGGCTGGTCAGTTTAATGCGTTTGCCGCCGAACTGCTTCGGAAAACACTTCATGGCTCAGGGCATTGCTATAAAAAGAAGATATAAATCGGTGTTTGAAGGCATCTGAGTGGGGTATTCGCAGGTGTTCTAAAAAGAACTCTTGGTTGACCGGGACCCCTAGGCCACCTGTTCCGTATTACCATCCATGCACCACATCATTTATATTAGTCAAGCTAAAGAGGCCATGACCCTTACTACGCTTGTCGTACTACTTATGCAGGCGCGTTCCCTCAACGAGCAGCAGCAAGTGACGGGCGCCTTGGTATACGGTGATGGTCAGTTCATGCAACTTATGGAGGGAGAGGAATCCGTAATTAAGGACCTTTACGAGCGTGTGGCCAAAGACCCCCGCCACCACGACGTGCGTAAGCTAGCTGAAGGGGCCATTGCCTCTCGCAGCTTTGCCCAGTGGTCGATGGCGTTTGGCGAAGTACCTGCCCAGGAGTTCCAGGTATTGCGCAGCATTGCAGCGTACCAAACACCCGAGCAGATGGCTAGCCGACTCGATGGCAGTAGTGCAGCCGACGGACTTCTGCTGGAGAAGATGAAAGAACTGGTGCAAATGCGAGCACAAAGCTAAAATTCAGTCTCATGCGCCAGGAGCTCGAATGCGCTAAGGGGTAAAATCTGCAGCCCTTGCTACATCACAAGACGCCATACACGGAGAGGAGAGACTACTACCCAAAGCAGGTGCCGCCGCAGAAAATCTTTTACGAAAAAAGAGCCTAAAACAGGGGGTAGACCTTTGCTAAAATAGAAAGCCCAGCCAATCGGCCGGGCTTTTTTGCTGAAATAAGCAGTAGTAAAAATGTCGCCCGCAAGTACTCACTAGGGCTAACACGTAGCCTTCCCCAACGTGTAAGAAAAGTTGCGTGAATAACAGGGGGTAGGGCTCCTAAGTCCGGTATTTGAAAGCGCTTCTTACGGAGTAGTAGCGAAGAAGCTAGCGCATCAGCTCACAGCAACAAGCTCACAACCGACAGAGCCATAATAAGGTACATCACCCAGCTGATTTCGCGTACCCGCAGCAAGAGAATGCGGATGATGCCCCACGACAGAAAGCCGCACGCCATGCCTGTGGCGATGGAGAAGCTGAAGGGCATCATAAGCATAGTAAATAGGGCCGGCACGTAGTCTTCGTAGCGGCTGAAGTCGAGGTGCCGAATTTGGCTTATCATCAGCAGGCCCACGATGACTAGCGAAGGCGCCGTGGCATAAGCCGGCACCACCCCAATGAGTGGAATAATAGCCAGCGACCCCAAAAACAGCGCTGCCGTCACGAGCGCCGTGAGCCCCGTGCGCCCGCCGGCCGCAATGCCGGTGGCCGACTCGATGTAGGCCGTGCTAGGCGATGTGCCGAGCAAGCTACTAAGAATGGCTGCCGCAGCATCAAGGTTGAGCATGCGCCCCAGGCCCCGGATTTTGCCGTCGGGCTGGCGCAGGTTGGCTTCGCCAGCGCAGGCCACCAGCGTGCCCAGCGAGTCAAACATGTTGATGTAGAACAGGGCGAAAATTGGCCCCAGCCAGCGCCAATGCAGCGCTCCGAGCGGGTCGAGCTTGCCGGCTACCGGCGCGAGGCTCACGTGGGCGGTGAACACCTGCGTGGGTGCGGCCACTAGCCCAGCCACCGCCGCGAGCCCCGTAGCCACCACAATGCCAATGAGAATGGCGCCCTGCACCTGCCGAATAAGCAGCGCCAGCGTCACAAACAGCCCGACCACGGCAATCACTACTGGCAGCGTGAACTCGCCTATGCTCACCAGCGTGGCTGGGTTGGCCACCACTAGGCCCATATTACGCAGGCCAATGAAGAGCAAAAACAACCCGATGCCCACCGGAATAGCCGTGACAATGACGGGCGGAATAGCTTCCACTAACTTTTCGCGCACCCCCACTAAGCTCAGTCCCAAAAACAACACCCCCGCCCAAAAGCCGATGCCCAGCGCCACAGGCCACGCTACCCCATTGGCGAGCACGAGCGTGTAGGTAAAAAAAGCGCCCATGCCCAGGCCCGGAGCCAGGGCGATGGGCACGTTGGCGCCTAGGCCCATCAGGGCGGAGCACAGGGCCGCCACCAGGCACGTCGCCGCGATGAGCGCTGGCTTGTCCATGCCGGCTGCGCCCAGCGTGGCCGGTATCACAAACACGATGTAGGCCATCGTGAGGTAGGTGGTGAGGCCTGCTACCAGCTCGGTACGCAGGGTAGTTTGGCGCTCCTGAAAGCGAAAGAAAGTAGCGAGGGTAGGCATTAAGGCAAAAGCAAGTGGGATAAGAGCAGGCAGGCTAAGTGGCTAGTTGCCGGGTAGCTTGTCGCGGTAGGTGGGCCAGTTGCTTAGCAGGCGGTTTACTACTGTAGAGCCCGTGAGGTAAGCCGCTTCGAGGGCGGGCAGGTAAGCCGAGTAGCCTTTATCCTGGCCGTGCTCCTCGTTAGCGAGGCTCTGAATAGCGGTGATACCGGGGTGCTGCATAGTGAAGTTGCTCGCCGTGCGCAGCACCAGAAAGCGGCTGAAATCGACGCGGCCCGCCCGGCCCAAAAACTCCAGCGACTGCCCGGTGCCAGTGTCTTCCATCGCCGACGTCACGAAGTTGCCCTGGCCTTGGGTCCAGTACTTTACCCAGTCGTTGGCCCACTGGTTCAGCTTCTCGCCGTGCCAGTAGGTCATGGCCGCTAGGTGGTCGCCCATCATCACGCGAGGTGGCTGCTGGGCGGCGGGGTAGGGCGTGTAGGCCTGGCGCATTTCCCGAATCTTCTCATTGTCAGCGAGCTTCAGGTCTTTGGTTTGGTCGTAGGCCCAGCGCACTAGGCCGGGGTTGAGGTGCAGGGCGTTGTTGTACTCGCCGGCGCGGGCAGGCTGCTGATAGGGCTTGGTTTTGCTGAGCGGCAGGTAGCCGGTAGTCCACTCCTGAGGCATTTCGCGCGGGTCGATTTCGTGGGCTAGGTCGCCATCAACCAGCCACTCCGACCACACCGCCGAGCCCGTGCTGCCATCGGCCGGGTCGATGCCCGCAATGCCCGCCACCAGCCAATACGCCTTGCTCAGGTCGAAGCGGGGGTCCATGCCCAGGGCCATCACCGAGGCCGCGGCGCGCGCCGTGCCCATACCCGTGCAAATACCTAGCACCTGCTTTTCGGGGTTGTAGCGCAAGGCACGGTAGCCCTGCGGAAACGCGATGGTTTGTGGCAGTGGCAGCCGCTCGACCCAGTACTGAAACTCGCCTGGCGTGTCGCCCACATCTTCGCCCCGCTCAAACATCGTCACCACTACCACCCGCACCGGTATCGGCTTGGCCATTGGGGTAGGCTTCGTGGCGGTCTTGGGTTGGGCCAGCCCCAGCAGCGGCCACAGCAGGGCTAGCAAAAGGTGAGTGATGCGGTGTTTCATGCAAATGAAGAGTAGAGTAAAATGAGAAAAAGAGGCTAGCCGCTACGTGCCCTGGTTAAGGCGCGCCACAAACCGCTGCCAGTCGAGTTGCCAGGCGGCCAGCGCCCGCTGCTTCTCGGCGGCATCGAGGTAGCTGTAGTTGATGCCATTGAGGGCCAGCTGCTTGAGGTCGCGCAAGTCTAGTTCCCAAGCCAGGAAGATGCTCCAGTAATCGGGCGTTACGCCCACGTAATCGAAAATGGCAGGGTCGTCGGGACTAATGGAAATCTGCACGCCGCGCCGAATCCAGGTGTGGGCTGGGTGCAGCCGCAAGTCGCCCACGTAGTCGAGCAACTGGTTGCTGAGTGGGCTCACCTCAATGCATATGTTTTGCTTGCGCACCAGGTCTTCGGCAGCCGGAAAAAACGCCAAGTTGAAGCCGTGCCCAATGCGGTTGCTACCTAGCACGGCCGCGTCGTACACGTTGTGCACGTGCTGCCAAGTGCTTTCGCCGTCGTGCAGGCACAGTGGTAGCTGCACGCCGGTGGCCGCCGTCAGCGAGTCGCGCACGCGCCACACCTCCTGGAAGTAGCGCGTGGGGTGGCCGGCATCTTCGTGTGCCACCAGGTCGAAGGCTACCACCACGCTGGGGTAGCGCCGATGCAGCCGGAATGCCGTGCGCAGGCTGCGCTGAATCTGCTCGGTTGTTTTAAACCGGAGGTCGGCGTAAATGAGCTTGAACGTAAACGCTGGCTGGCGAGCCCGCACCCGCTGCCCTGCCCGCTGGTAGTAGCGAATAATAGAATCGGCTGGAAACGAGCCCGCCGGGTGGTGCAGATCATAGAGGCTGCCGCTCAGACCGGTGCGCAGCTCCACATGCTGCACGCCATCGGCCACCAAAGAGTCAAACGTGGCCACGGCCATATCCTCGAATACTGGCTGGTAACCCGTAAAGCCGCCTACCCGCTGAAAACGCTTCTCAAACTCGCGCCACACATCTACCGAGTCGTGGCTCATGCGCTCATCAAACGTCAGCAGAGCATGCAGCTGCGCCCCGAAGCCCGGCACCGTACGCTGCAGCTCCTGCGCTGCCACAAAGCCGGGCGGCACCTCGCCCGCCCGAAAGAAATGCAACTCGCCCTTGAGATACGGCCCCCGGTCGGGCTGCCAGAAAACGTAGCAATTAGGCTCGCGCACGGCCCGTTGCACCATCCACCAGGGGCTGCCGCCCGCGCCGGGGTGCAGGTGGTGCACGCCCCCCTTGGGCATAGTCTGGAGCAGGTGGTAGAGCCGGCTAGCGTAGAGCTGGTGCCGCCCTCGGTAAAAATTGCGTGCCGGCGGAAAAAAATGAATCGAGTCGTAATGCGCCAGTGCTTGCTGGCGCAAGGCCACCAAGCGCCGATTAGCCTGCTCCTCCGCCGCCGACAGGCGTAGCCCCGAGCTAAAGTTGCGCAGACTATCGGTTTGCTCGAGGTGGTGTAGGCGTTGCGCGTAGCTGCGCGGCCCCAGCGGGCTAGCCACATGTTGGCGCGTGCAGCCCAGTCCTGTACCCAACACCAGCAACCAAGCAAGAATCACTAACAACTTGCTTGGCAACACCGCAATAGTCTGCTGGCTAGTTAAGCTGCGCGCCTGAGAAGGTTGCCCATTATTCATCAACTAATGCGTAAAAGTTTGCTACCCTAGCAGCGCAATAACTAGCGGCTTGAGAAGTGGAACCAAGGAGCCCTGAAGGGCTAAGCTAGGCTAGCAATGCCCATAGTTGGGCTATAAACTAGCAGCCTGCCGTCGATTTAGGAGAAAAGTACTAAAATCACGCTGCCGTTTTTTATTGAAGCGTCAGTCAAGGGGCGCATTAAGCAATAGAGCTAATGTGTACAGTGCTTACTACCTAAGCGAGGCGATAGCTAGTGCTACGTCCCCCGGCGGCTTCCTTAACCAAGATGCCCTGGTCTAGTAGCGCCTGAATGTCACGAGTGGCGGTATCCTGCGAGCATTTGGCAATCGTGGCCCACTTAGAAGAAGTCAGCTTCCCCTCGAAGCCATCCAGCAATTGGTTCAGTAGGCGTTGTTGCCGAGCGTTGAAGGGTAGAGAAGCATACCGTTCCCAGAACCGCGCTTTTACCAATACCTTCGCTAGTGTCTGCTCTGTGGCCGTGAGTGCCCGGCTTAGGCACGCAAGAAACCACTCCAACCAGGCCGTGACATCTAACCCGCCCTTCTGGGCCGCCTCTAACTGGGCGTAGTAGGCATTGCGCTCTTGCCGCATCTGGGCCGACAGACTATAAAACCGTTGGGATGAGGCGTCCGCTCGGGCCAGTTGCAATTCGGTAAGGGCGCGGCCGACGCGGCCATTGCCATCCTCGAAGGGGTGAATCGTGACAAACCAGAGGTGAGCAATGCCAGCTTTAAGCACGGCATCCAGGGTAGTAGCTGAGTTGAACCAGGTAAGAAACTGCGACATCTCAGTGGCTACTTGCGTTGCTTCGGGCGCTTCAAAATGCACATGCTCGCGCCCCACTGCACCCGAGACCACCTGCATGGGTCCTTTGGCACCC
>CAZZDR010000006.1:34463-36425 GCA_964652535.1 uncultured Hymenobacter sp.
AGTACACTACCAAGCAAAAATCAAACGACGATTTTTACCTCAGTCATTGAATCATTGAAAGCGCTTTAACGATGGCCACTTACTAGAAGCAAATCCTGCGCGGTGACTCCGAAGAGTTCTTTTTACGCGACTATAGCGTTGATTATGCACTGAGCAAGTACGCAACCAACGCTATAGCCTGGCTGGGCGGGCCAGTTGAAAAGCTTATTGCGTGTCTTTCAGCACGGCCACTGCTTCGTTCAAAGTCAGGTCTTTAGACAAGCCCCGCGTGAAGCGCATAGACCGGCTGACTTGGGCTGAGTCGCCTTGCAGGGCTTGACGGTCGGCGGCCAGCGGAGCCAGGACCAAGGGCTTGGCCGTGGCTTGCAGCGCTTCGTATTTATCCGCCTCCGTTTGAAGCAGGTGGCGCCGAGCCCGGAATTTATCGAATTGCAGCGCAACAACCGTTTCGGTTTGGCGCTTACGCAGGCTCTGCACAATAGCCGTTAATTGCCGGAAGCTGGGGTTAGCGGCCACACGGGCCTTGCTGTTGGCTTCGAGCTTGGTGTAGTTGGGCGGCGTGTCCCAGGGCCGGTAAGTAGCAGACTTTATCTCGTCCCACTTCAGCGCGTAGTCGGCCTGCTGTTCTCCTTCGTCGAGGTCCGAGGCTACGTCAGGCAACACGATGTCGGATGCTACCCCCTTAAACTGCGTCGAACTACCCGTGATGCGGTAGAACTTCTGCATCGTGAACTTCAGTGAGCCCAGCGGCTTAAACGCGTTGAGCGTGGCCGGCAGCGTCTCGTCTAGGTTAACAATGCGCTGCACCGTGCCCTTGCCATAGGTGGTAGGCGTGCCAATAATGAGCCCGCGTTTGTAATCTTGAATGGCGGCCGCCACGATTTCGGAAGCCGAGGCACTGTGCTTGTTCACCAGTACTACCAGTGGGCCCGCGTATTGCACCTGCGGGTCGCGGTCGTTGAGCACGCTGGTAGTACCGCGGCTGTCGTGCACCTGCACCACGGGGCCGCTAGGAATGAATAGGCCCGCCATGTCTACGGCGTCGCGGAGCGAGCCACCCCCATTTTCGCGCAGGTCAAATACTACCCCCTGCACGCCCTCAGCCGTGAGCTTAGCCAGCTCCTTCTTCACATCGTCGGCCGACGAGCGGCCGCCGTCATTGTTGAAGTCGGCATAGAATACGGGCAGACGTAAGTACCCAATTTTGAGGCCGCTTGGGTCCTTAATGACGGCCGACTGGGCATAGGTAGCCTCGTTGACTACCACATCGCGGATGATGGCAATATTCTTAACCGAGCCGTCGGCTTTGCGCACCGTAAGGCGCACTTCGGTGCCCTTCTTACCTCGAATGAGCGTGACGGCCTTGTTGGCGTGCCAGCCCTCGATGCTTACGGGCTCGGCCGCGCCCTGGGCCACCTGCAGGATAGCGTCACCCTTTTTCAATTCGCCCTGGCGATATGAGGCCGAGCCAGGTACAATGTCCTCAATATAAAGCAGGCCATCGCGCTCGTGCAGCTGCGCCCCAATGCCATCCATGCGGCCCGTCAACTGAAAATCAAAGTCTTCCTTGCGCTGGGGAGCTAGGTAATCAGTGTGCGGGTCATAGGTATTGGCGATGACATTGGCGTAGCGAGCCAACACTTCATCCGCATCAGGCTGTTCGGCAAACTGTTCTGCGTAATACTTGCGCAGGCGCTGGCGAGCCTCCACTTCAAACTGAGCCACGGTGCGCTCGGCGAGGGGGGGTAGGGGCTCGTGGCGTAGGCTGGCCAGGCGGGCCCGGTCGCGGCGCTTGTCCTGTTCGTCGAGCAGTTGGGCTACACGCGCCAAGGTCTCGTACTTGAGTTGCTTGCGCCACTGCTCCCGCTGGTCGGCCGCTGAGGCCGGAAAGGCAGTTTTCTCGTAGTCAGTCTGGATAGTTTCGTCGGCGGTGAACGTGAAAGGTTTGGCCAGCAACTCCTG
>CAZZDR010000007.1:0-5712 GCA_964652535.1 uncultured Hymenobacter sp.
TAGTCGTTGTTGGTTTTTAGCTTAGTCAAGATGGCTTCCTTGGTGAGCACCGTGGCCCGCAACGCCAACCAGCGGGCTGCCAGCGCCCCGCGAAACTCGGAATCCGGAGTGTCTTTCATTAGGCGCTTGTACAGGCCGTTGGTCAGGATGTCGTTGGTAGTAGTATTGTGCTGGCCCGCCCAGTCGTTGCCCAGCACGCCGTCCAGGTCCCAGGGCACGTAGAAGTACGGCTCGTTGGGCTTGTACTTGGCTATGTAGATGTTTTTGCCCGTATTGTCCGTGGCGCGCATCAGATTCAGGAAGATGAAGTAATCGACCGCATTCTCGAGCTTAAAGCGCGTTTTGTATTGGCTATAGAATGTGGCATCGGAGCTGTTGACCACGAAATCGACGAAGTCGTGCAGCGTCTGCCACTCGGTTTGCTCCGAAGGCTCCTTGTACTCAAAGCCATCCCAAATAGTGCTACTGTTGTTGAAGCCAGATACGGCACTGAGCGTGGTGGCGCCCATACCCCAATCTACACCCTTGTACAGCTCACCCATTATTTTGGTCGTGTACTTCTTGAGCTTCAGTTGCTTGCGGTCTACCCGCTCCGTCAGTGCATAAATACCCTGGTACTTGTCGTTGAGAAATACTTCCGTGTACACCAGCGAAATACCGCTCTTAGCGCTCGGCTCCAGGTCTTTGTAATACACCTGGTTCATATCCTGCCACAGCTCATTGGCTGCTTTAATGCGTGCGCGCAGCGGGTCGTTGTAGAGTGCCTGCAGGTTCCACTTGTTGTCGGTGCGCATGCCGAGCAGCGCTATATCGCGGCCACTGGTGCCCACGGTATCGGTCCAGAGGGTAAGCTCGTACGACTTTTTGGGGTAGCTCTGCGAAAAGCCGCCGCGTATTTCAATGCCCATGGCCGCCTGCACGGTCGTGCCTTTGGCATCAGTTAGGCTGAAGTTGGCGTATCGGCTCGGCGTATCCACAATCTGGTGCCTCGTCGAAATCTGCAGCACTGGAATCTGGGTGAAGTAAGCGGTATAGGTGCTGCTCCCTTCAGTTACCCGGTAGGCCTGGCGAGTATCGACGCTCACCACCGGCTCGGCCAGGGTATACTGGTGTGCCCCCGATACCAGTACTTTCAGAGCTTCATTTTGGGTGAGTAGCTGCGGGCTGGGCGTGTTGATGAGGATGAGCCCCTTGCTTGCATCCACATGAAAAAATTCTGGTTTAATTGTGACTATTCCTTGTGCACTCGCCTTGGAAACAGCGAATAAACAGGATAGCACGAAAACGGCTTTCTTAGAAAAGGATTGGGTAAAAATTTGTTTCATACAAAGCAGATGAACAGGTATTTGAGTAAGTATCTAGACTCTGGCACTTCTGCAATATTTGTACTAAAATTATTTATCAGCTCTTCACATATTTCAAAATCGATTAATCAGGCCCAAAAACATTTTGGATATCAATAGGATACCATCCAAAAAATTAATTTATACGTAGCGCATCCAGCGGCTTTTTAAAATGTGCTCTGGCTCGTAGCTTCGAAGGATCGTAAGGCCTACAACATTTCTTCATATTTTACTCACATTCAGCTGCTGCTCTTTTATCCGTGCCTATGCTATCATCTTTTTACTCATTTATTCGAGGGCTGCTAGGGCTTCTTTGGCTATGTGCGCTTACTAGTACTGCTGCTGCTCAGCGGTTTGCTGCTATCGGCGATTACGGGTTTGCGGGGCCAGCCGAGCGCGACGTGGCGGCCTTAATGAAAAGCTGGAACCCCGATTTTATTGTTACGCTGGGCGACAATAACTACGATGTAGGCGACTCCACGACTATTGACCAGAACATTGGCCAGTATTTTCACGAGTACATCTACAATTACAAGGGCCGCTACGGACCACACACGTTCAGTGCCCGGTTTTTCCCGTCACTAGGCAACCACGATTACTATACGCGCAACGGCGAGGCGTACCGTGACTACTTTACGCTGCCCGGCAACGGCCGCTACTACGAGTTTGTGCGCGGCGACGTGCACCTGTTTGCCCTGAATAGTGACGAAGCTGAGCCCGATGGCGTGAGCGCCACCTCGAAGCAGGCGCAGTGGCTGCGGGCGGCGCTAGCGGCCTCCACCGCCCGCTGGAAGGTGGTGTACCTGCACCACGCGCCCTACTCGTCGGGCTACCACGGCAACACTGCCGTAATGCAGTGGCCCTTTCGGGAGTGGGGCGCCTCGGTGGTGCTGGCGGGCCACGACCACGACTACGAGCGCCTGCTGGTAGATGGCCTACCCTACGTGGTGAACGGACTGGGCGGCCGCAGCATCTACAAGGGCACGAAGCCACTGATCGGGCCGAGCCAGAAGTTTTACAGCGGCGACTATGGTGCTATGCTGCTCACGGCCAGCCCCGACAGCCTCACCATGCAGTTTTTTACGCGCAAGCAAACGCTGATTGACACCTACGTGCTGCATCAAAAGGTGAGCCCTACCCCCCTGCTGTACCCGGTAAGTCCCAATCCGTTTCAAGATGAGACGCTGGTCGAGTTTACGCTGCCGGCGGCGGCCGTGGTGCAATTGCGGGTGCTCAACTCGCTGGGGCAAGTGGTGGCCACGCTGCGTCAGGGGCTGGCCGTGGCGGGCCAGCACCGGCTCCAGTGGCAGCGCGGCGGGCTAGTGGCCGGCCTCTACTACCTCCAGCTGCAAGGCAGTGGTTTTTCGCAGGTTACGAAAGTTGAGATTCAGTAAGGGGGTAGGGCCCGCCCGGCCCTACCCCTTTCCTACAGCGTAACGCCGATACCCGGCCCAAAGAGCAGAAAAGGCAATCGTTGTGTGAGCAAGTAGCCGCCCCCCAAATACAGGGGAAACGTGAGCCGCGCACCGGTGCGTACTGGCACTACCGAGCCAATAACTACAATGCCTAAGTCACGCTGCACGCCAGCATCATTGGTCAGGTTGAAGGCGTTGAGGGCCACAAAGCCGGCGCCAATACGGTAGGGCCGCAGCCGGTTGATGCGGTCGGGGGCGTAGAAGCTAAGCTGCGCCAGCGTGGCCAGGCTAATGCCGCCAAAACTGGTGTAGCTCGACTGGCCGGCGTACTTGGTGAGCAGGCCCGCCGGAAAGCTGACGCTGATATCGAAGTTGAGGTGGCGGCGCAGCACCAGCTCAATCTGCTGCGAGTAGCCCTTGCTGCTGTACTGCTTGGCATCGTCGCGCACGGTGATGATGATGCGGTACCAGGCATCAAGGTCGTAGGTTTTGCGGCCCAGGATACTGTTGAGGCTGAAATTGCCGACCTGGCAATCGTTGCCCTGGTAGTAGGCGTAGCGCGGCGACGACTCGCCGGGGCACACCACTAGCTGGTCCACGGTGCGCTGGTCGATGAGGTTGCCTTTGTCGTCCACGGTGCGCACGTCCAGGGTCAGGTACTGGCGGCCGTAGAGGTTGCCGCTCTCATCAATGGCGTTGTTATTGAAGCTGAATACGACGTCCGAAATCGTCTTGTCGTAGAGAATGGGGCCGTTGAGCTGGTTGATAGGGTGCGGGCCGTTGCCGTAGTTCACCTGCACAAAGTTGAGCGGGTGGGGCCGCTGGGCTTCCTTCACATTCAAGCCAAAGTCGGTGGGCGAATTGCCATCAAACACCACGATGCGCTTGCGCACGCTGCTCAACGGCACCTGCACCCGAAAAATTACGACCTTTTCGGAGCGCGTAGACGAGTCGGACGGGATGATGTTGGCACCATCGAAGTGGTAGCGGCCCTTGAGCAGCGACTCGCCTTCGAGGCGCACATCCACCGTTTCGCCGGGGTTAATGGTGTTGTTTGGGCTCCAGTCGCCGCCGCGGTGCAGCACGCTGAGCGTGGCAATGCGCGGCCGGGGCGTAATGTCGAAGTTGGTGATGTACTTGGCCAGGTCACCGTCCTTGATGTAGAGGTAGCCATCGGCCTGGCGGTGGGTGTTGTACACGCGCAACTGGCACAGCACCCGGTCGTTAGACAAGTAGCTGCGGGTAAAAAGCTCGGCAATGAGCCCACCGCCGGCCTCCTGCTGGCCCTCGATGCGGTAGGTGTGGCGTAGGTCGAAGTTGTGGCCATCGTCGAGCACCAGCTCGGTGCCCGCCGTGCGTCCGTTCTCGTCGTAGGTAATGTCTTTGCGGTCGGCGGTGAGGAAGCGCAGTCGGCTGGCCCGCACTACGAAGTCGAGGCGCAGCGGCAGCAACTGGTAGCTGAGGCGGCCAGCCCCGTCGAGGTGCGGCCGCTCGGTTTGGGCGCGCACCTGCATTGTGTGCGACCCCAGGGTATTGGGCACGAGGTGCAGAAACAAGCCATTTTTCTCGCGCGTCAGCTTATAGTCGATATCCTGGTTTTTGGTCCACTCGTTGGGCACGCGCACGTTGGCCAGGTTATTCGTGCTCAACTCCAGCACTTTTTCTTCGCCAATAAACAGCTCAGGGCTGGTGAGGCGCACGTCGAGCGTAGTACGGGTGAGGGGCAGCAAACTCACAATTTGCTGGGCCCGCGCGGGCTGCCCGGCCGAGTCGGCAGGCGGCGCAAACGCCAGCCGCACGAAGGGCGTGCCCGTGAGGTTGCGAAAGTGCAGCATGCCGCGGTACTCGCCGCCCGGCCCGGCAATGAGCGAGTCTTGCAGCACAAAATCGGGCGAGGGCAGCAGGCGCGGCGCCCTACCCCCCGCCCGGCTGGGCACAAGGCGCAGCTCGGCTACCTGGTCGTCGTTGTGGTAGTAGAAGTAGAGCCGGGGCTCGCCGGCCACGGTCAGCATATTGTCTCCCAGGCTGTAGCGCACCGTGTCGAGAGTGAGCGAGAGGCTGCGCAGCAGCGGGGCGGTAGGGGCCGAGCCCTGGGCGCGAGCGGGGGCCAGGCTGCCTAGCCACAGCACTAGGCCCGCCAGCGCACTACGCCAGAATAATAGTTTCATGGGGCACAAAAGTCTGGCTGGCCCTGGAATGGGGCAAGCCAGCGCAAAAAACGGGTATTTTTTTCAACAACGCTAAACTATCCTCGACGGCGCCAGTCTGGCTGGCGGCTTTAAGCTGGTCACAAACATCAGTCCTTTTTGGGAAGGTTTGTGTGAATTCGCTCACTTTTGACTCGTTTAGTACCGCTCCCCACTTTTGTTTATCCCTTCCTCGCCGCTCTGCATGTGCTGTTTCTTCGGGTTTTGGCCCCTCGCCGCTGTGCTGCTCTTGGCTAGGCAGCAGGCTGAAGCTACCCCCGCGCCCCTACCCCCCGACTCGCTGGCCACCGTGCCCCTACCCCGCCTCACGGTGGGCCTAAGTACCGCCAGCCGCACCACTTACTTGCAGCGCGCCCCCGCGGCCACCGACGACCGCGGCTACATCGGTACCACACTCACTTACCAGGCGCCCCAGGGATTTATCGGCTCGCTGTACCTCAACCATTCCTACGCCTACACTCATCTACAAGAGCCGTTCATTAACTACGGCGAACTGATGGCAGGCTGGCAATCAGTTACTAATTCGGACACCTACTGGACGGTGCAGTACACGCGCCTATTCGTGTACGGCGAAAGTGCGCTGGTGCAAACGAGCCTGCGCAACGACTTCAGCGCCAGCCTCACGCAATTTTTTGGGCTGGTAACAGCTAGCCTTAGCGCCGACGTATTTGTGGGCAGCACCCACGATGTGGTGCTCACCCTCGACGTGGGCCACCGCTTTCAACTGCCGGTGCTGGCCCACGACAC
>CAZZDR010000007.1:5812-20031 GCA_964652535.1 uncultured Hymenobacter sp.
TAGGTGGGCACCTCGAGGGTTTGTAGCTGCGAGTCGAGCATATTAGCTTTCATATAGCTGCCTTGGCGAGAGCTCATGCGTTGGAGCAGCAGCGCGGGGTCGCCGGTCAAGAACACCCAATGCAGTGGGGCTTGGGCGCCGCTTTGCAGGGTGGCACGGTAGCTTTCCTTGAGGGCCGAGCAGGCCAGGATGGCGCCTTTGTCCTGCTCCCACTGGCCAATGTGCCCGGCTAGGTCGGCCAGCCAGCCAGCGCGGTCGGCATCGGTGAGGGGCGTGCCCGCGGCCATCTTGGCCACGTTGGCGGCCGGGTGAAAGTCGTCGCCGTCGTAGAAAGGAACGTTGATTTTTTTGGAAAGCAATTCGCCCACGGTCGTTTTGCCGCTGCCCGAAACGCCCATCAGGATGATGATTGGTTGGTTCATAGCTGCACGTAACGGGGGCTGGGGGCCAGTGGTTGGCAGGCGAGTAGCTGCCGCTACTCAAGCGGCGCTTTTCAAGCGATTACTTTCTTATCTATTAGATACTTGCGTAACCAGACAGCTAGGTCTAAAGAGCAAAAATTAGCTAGCTCCGCTAGCTAACGCTTGACTGTTGGCAACGCCCCTTCGCTACAAGCCAGCGCGAAAGCCGCATAGTCAGTCTCTACTACGGACTGCGCCTGGGCAGCAAAGTCCAGCACGTCGGTTTGCCAACTGGCTACTTCGAGGCCGAATGCCCGCAGCGCATCGGGGCCGGCGGCGCCACGGTGGCCCGCCGCCCGCAGGTGCGCCCAGGCCAGCAGGTGGCCAAAATCGGGCAGCGCCGCCTGAAAGCCCGCCACATTTTGAGTGAAATTTTCAAAATCCAGCTTATCGGCTACCGGCTGCAACGCCCGCAGCACAAAAGGCCGCCCGCCCAGGTCCAGAGGCTGTAGCAGCGCCGGGCACACCGCCTGCAAAAACCCCTGCGCACCCACCACGCGGGCTGCCTCGGTGGGCCACACGGGCTGCGGCACCGGGGCAAACGGTGCGGCCGCAGCTGGCAGCGTCAGCTTCAAATCGAGCAGACGCGGCAGCTTGCCAGGGCGGCGGCTTTTGGCTAGCAACGCGTAGCGCGGCACGCCCAGGCTGCCTACCCCGGCAATGCGCCCGGCCACGTCGAGCAACGGGCCGCAGGGCGGGCTAGGCTGGGCCAACCGCCAGTTTTCAACGGCGCGTAGCACGGCTAGTGCTTCGCCGGGGGGCAGGGCGCGCAGGCCAGGCGTTTTTTGGGTGCGAAAATGCCAACCGCCACGCTGGCTGATGCGGCCGGCCAGCAGTTCGCGCTGGCCGCGGTGCTGCACGTTTTTGAGCAGCTGCCGCACTAGGCCCCGCGCCGTAGCCCGCTCCAGCATATAGGCCTTGCCGGTGGCCAGCGCCGCGGCGTAGGCAGCCAGCACCACCTCAGCCTGCGCGTGCTGGGCGGCGGCGGGTAAGCCAAAGCGCGCAGCGGCTAGCCGCACGCTCACCAGCAGGCGCCCCAAATCCCAGCGCAAGGGGCCCAGAATGGCCTCGTCGAAGTCGTTCAGGTCGAAGTAAACCAAGCGATTATCGGCCCGGTACGAGCCAAAATTCTCGACGTGCACATCGCCGCAAAGCCAGCCTACCGGACCTTCGGCCAAAGCCGGCGCGCCCGCAAAGCGCGCGTAGTAGAGCGGCGCGCTGCCCCGAAAAAATGCCAGCGCATCGGCCTGCATCCGCTGGTAACGAATGGGTAGCAGCGCGGGCGCACGCCCGGCATCGTGCAGCTGAAAAAAGGCGCTCAGCGCGCCGGGCGTGGCAGGAATGGCAGCAGACATGGGGGAAGCGGAAAAATGGCAACTTAGGCAAGGCGCGTGCTGATTGCCTGAAGCCGCAGCAGCCTCCTTACAATGGCCGCAATAGCACCCGCGCCGGAGCGCCGTCGCTGCCCACTATCTTGAGGGGTAGGCACAGCAGCTCGTAGTCGCCGGGGGCGATATGCTGCAGGGCCAGCCCCTCAATCACGCAAATGCCGGCGTCGAGTAGCGCGTGGTGAGCATCGGCCTTACCCACCGACAGGTAATCGACTCCCACGCACACTACGCCCGCATCGCGCAGGTGGCGGGCCGCGTCACCATCGAGCGCCACGAAATCGGGCTTAAACGGCTCGGTGCTCCACTCGCTATCCGAAATACGGGTCTTAAACAGCAAGCGCGCATTGGGCTTGATGTCTAGCTGCTGCACCTCGGCCAGGCTAATGCTTTTGGGGTCTTTGATAGCCACCACCGTGGCAGGGCCCATGAGACGGCCTAGGTCGAGGGTAGTAGTGTCGCCGGCCTCGGTGGTGAAGTGCAGCGGGGCATCGACGTGGGTGCCGGTGTGGGCACTCAGGTGCAGCTCGGTCACGTTGGCAGCGTCGCCGCGATCTTGGCTCAGGGTGCGGCGCACGGCCACGCCGAGGTTATCGGGCCAGTGCACCATTTGGTCGCGTATGGCAGTGGTGGCATCGAGCCAGGGAGCGGGGGTAGGCATATTTTTTTAGTGTCTAATAACTAATGAGCAATGACTTACTGGCGGCCGCTTCTGCGGTAGCTACGGCTTTCGTGGGCTAAGAGCCCTCGTGGTTTTCGTAGTGCGCCCCGATGGCGTAGCGCGGCAGCAGTAGCTTGGCTACCAGGCCCGTCCAGCCGGTTTGGTGGCTGGCACCGAGGCCCTCACCCGTGTCGCCGTTGAAATACTCGTTGAAGAGCACGTAGTCACGAAAATGCGGGTCGTGCTGTAGCAAGTCGCGGTCGCCGAAGCAGGCCCGCAGGCCCGTTTGCTCGTCGCGCAAAAACAGTTGGTTGAGGCGCTGCGAAATCTCATCGGCCACGTCCAGAATGGTGACGTAGTTGCCCGAGTGCGTGGGGCATTCCACCTTAAAGTCGTCGCCATAGTAGTGGTAAAAACGCTGCAACGACTCCACAATCAAGAAGTTGACCGGAAACCAGATGGGTCCGCGCCAGTTTGAGTTGCCCCCAAACATGTCGCTTTCCGATTCGGCCGGCTGGTAGTTGACCACGAACTTCGAGCCGTCTTGCTCAAACACGTAGGGCTCATCCAGATACACCTTCGACAGGCTGCGGATGCCGTGGTCGGAAAAGAACTCGGCGGGATCCAGCATCCTGAACAGCAGGCGCTTGACGCGGTGGCCACGCAGCAAGCTCAGCAGGCGGCGGGCGCCTTTGCCCGGTTCCTGCCAGTGGCTCACCAGGCTGGCCAAGTGCGGGCGGTTGGTGAGTAGCCAGTTCATACGGGCTAGGAAGATGGGCGCGCCTATCAGCAAATCTTCGTCGAGCACCTCCACCGCAAACAGCGGAATGAGGCCCACCATCGAGCGCACCTTCAGCAGCTCGTGGCCGCCGTCAGGCTTATTGAGGGCGTCGTAATAAAATTCATCCTCGTTGTCCCACAAGTCCAGCGCGGTGTTGCCCACGTTAGTCATGGCCTCAGCGATGTAGAGAAAATGCTCGAAAAACTTGCAAGCCAAGTCCTGATACACCGGGTTGGTCTGGCTCAATTCCAGCGCGATGCGCATCATGTTGAGGGCAAACATGGCTACCCACGCGGTACCGTCGGCCTGCTCTAGGGTGCCGCCAAAGGGCAGCGGCGCCGAGCGGTCAAATACCCCAATATTATCGAGCCCCAGAAAGCCGCCCTGGAAAATATTGCGCCCGTCGCGGTCCTTCTGGTTTACCCACCACGTGAAATTGAGCAGCAGGCGGTGAAACACAGTTTCTAGAAAAACCACGTCACCGGCGTCGCCGCGGGCCTTTTGGTCCATCTTGAAAACCCGGAACGTGGCCCAGGCATGCACCGGCGGGTTCACATCGGAGAAGTGCCACTCGTAGGCCGGCAACTGGCCGTTGGGGTGCATGTACCAGTCGTAGCACAGCAGGCGCAGCTGGTTTTTGGCAAACTCGGGGTCGAGCTGCACCAGCGGCAGGCAGTGAAAAGCCAGGTCCCAGGCCGCGTACCAAGGGTATTCCCAGGTGTCGGGCATCGAGATGATGTCGTAGTTGGTCAGGCTTTTCCACTCGGCATTGCGCCCGCTCATTCTTTCGGCCGGCGGGGGGGGTAGGGCGGGGTCGCCGGCCAGCCACTTCGGAATGTCGTAGTCGTAAAACTGCTTGCTCCACAGCATGCCGGCGTAGGCCTGGCGCTGCACCAAGCGGGCATCGGCGCCAGTTATTTCGTGCTGCAACTCTTCGTAGAACTCGTTGGCCTCCTGCTGGCGTTGCGCCACTACTTGCTCAAAATCGGCGAAGGGTGCGGTTTGACCAGCCGAGCCTAGGCGCAAGCGTATCTGCCGGGTTTCGCCGGGCTGCAGCGTGAGCGTGTAGTGGGCAGCGGCCTTGGTACCGGCGCGGGCGGGGTTCACGGCCGCCGCCTGGCCCTCGACCAAGTAGTTATTGATGCCGTCCTTGTAATACTTCTCGCCCGCGGGGTGCCGGCCAATGCGCGCTACGTTGGTGTGGTTGTCACAAAACAACAGCTCGGGCTGATCATCGGCGTACCAAGTGAGCTCGCCTAACTCGCGGTGGCTCACTTGCACGGCGTTGTCGGCCAGGGCCGTTAGCTTGGGGCGGTAATCATCGCTGCCCCAGCTCCAGGTATTGCGAAACCACAGCTGCGGTAGCACGTGCAGCGTAGCCGCTTCGGGCCCGCGGTTCACGATGGTGTATTGCAAAAGCAGGTCGTCGGCGTCGGCCTTAGCCATTTCTACAAACACGTCGTAGTAGCGGCCTTCGTCAAAAACACCCGTGTCCAGCAGCTCGTACTCGGGCTCTTTGCGGCTCCGGTCGGCGTTTTCCTGCACCAGCTTCTCGTACGGGAAAGCCGCCTGCGGATACTTGTACAGCAGTTTTTGGTACGAGTGGGTGGGGGTAGCGTCCAGGAAATAGTAAAGCTCCTTCACATCCTCGCCGTGGTTGCCCTGCGGCCCGCTCAGGCCGAACATCTGCTCTTTTAGAAAAGGGTCTTTCTCGTTCCAGAGGGCGATGCTTAGGCACAGCAGCTGGCGCGTGTCGCAGAAGCCGGCCAGGCCTTCCTCGCCCCAGCGGTAGGCGTAGGAGCGGGCCATGTCGAAGTTGGTGTAGTTCCAGGCGTCGCCGCCGGCCGAATAGTCCTCGCGCACGGTGCCCCACTGGCGCTCAGAGAGGTAGGGGCCGTAGTGTCGCCAGTCTTTCTGGTTGGTGTTGGCTGCGTGCAGGCGTTGTTGCTCGGCGTTCATTCCGTTCTAATAGGTAACTATAGAACGTCATACTGAGCTGGCCAAAGCTTCTCACTCGCTGCTCTCGACAAAGCAAAGGAGAATTTGGTCAGCTCAGTATGACGTTCTAGGTGTGTGCATAATGGCTTTGAGGGCTGCCCCTACCCCCCCGTGGCGAAGCCAGGATACAGGGTCATGCCACCGTCCATAAAGATGGTTTGGCCAGTGATGTAGTCGGCCTCGTCGGAGGCAAGCCAGGCGGCGAGCTGGCCGATATCGTCGGGCTCGCCCACGCGGTCGTAGGGAATGAGCTTGAGCAGCTTGGCTTCGGCCTCGGGGGTCGCCCAAGCGTCGTGGTTGATGGGCGTTTTGATGGCGCCCGGCCCGATGCTGTTCACCCGAATTTTGTGCGGCGCCAGCTCCTGGGCCGTGCTTTTCATGAGCTGCAAAATGCCGCCTTTGCTGGTGGCGTAGTTGACGTGGCCCGCCCACGGAATGACTTCGTGCACGCTGCTCATGCAAATGATTTTGCCGGCCGCCTTGCTCACATCGGCCTGCACGCCCTGCTTGATGAACTGGCGCGCCGCCTCGCGCAGCACCAGAAACTGGCCAGTCAGGTTCACGTCAATCACCTTTTGCCACTGGGCCAGGGTCATGTCGACAAACGGCGCATCGACTTGCAGGCCCGCGTTTGACACCACAATGTGCAGCGGCCCAAAGTGCGCAAGCGCCTGCGCAAACATGTCTTGCACTGCTGCCTCTTGGCTCACATCGGCCTGGATGGCGAGGGCCTGGCCGCCGGCATCCGTAATCTCTTTTACTACGGCATTGGCGCCGTCGGCATCGTGGCCGTAGTTGACAATAACAGAAGCGCCATTGGCGGCCAAAGACTTGGCGACGGCCGTGCCAATGCCGGAGCTGGCCCCTGTAACGAGGGCGTGCTGCCCAGCCAGGCGCAGGGAAGTGGGGGTAGGCATAGAGTTAAAAGGAAACGAATGAAAAGGCTACAGCCGCCGCAGCCTAGCGCGCAGGCGCAGGGCGGGGCTGGCCTAAAGACGCGGTTTGGCCGGTGCGGGTTTTGGCAGCAAGCAATTGATTTTAAGCCCTCATTTGTTCTTCACTGGCTAAGAAAACGATAGACTACCCCAATTCGTCGGCGCAGCGAGCCGGATGGCCAAGTACTGGCGGGCGCCGGGGGTAGGCCGGTAGCTTTGGCAGCACAGCCGAGTGGGCCCTTGGGCGACGCAGCTTCACGCCACTTTTTTCTTCTTCGACCAAGCTCAAGGCCATCCTCACGCCCGAGCAGTACACCAAGTACCAGGCGATGCGCCCACAGCGCGGCGCCCGCCCGGCCGCGTCCAGCAATTAATTCCGCTTACCGATTTACCGCCTTCCCGCTCTGTTAGTTCATTACCTTATTTATAGCGCAACGCCCCGAGCCAGCTAGGCTCGGGGCGTTGTTGTGAGGGGGCTAGGTACCCGCTGTAGCCAGTACTTTCGTGGCTGGGCCTGCTTGCCAGGCCACTACTTTCTCGCGATGCGCACTCTACTATTCGTTTTTGGCTTGGCGGTAGCTGGCTTGGCCAGCACTGAAGTGCGGGCGCAGGCCCTGCCCGAGGTAGTGGTGCTGGGCCACAACAAGCGCGCGACCCGGCTGCAGCAGCTGCACCTCAGCCCCGCCCAGCTAGCCCGCATTGGCACGGTGCTCGATGAAGAGCGCGCCCAGCGCAAGCAGCGCCTCACGCACCGGCCCGACGAAACCGAGCACGCCGCGCGCTTGGCCCGGCAGGCCGACTTCGAAACCAAGATTGAGGCCGTGCTCACACCCGAGCAGCTCGAAAAATACCAGGAGCTGCGCGGCCTGCGCCCTACCCCCCGCGCCCCCGAAATGCAGGTACCCGGCTCGGTGCCCAAGTAAAGCGGGCACAAAGCCTACCCCCTATTCTTAGCTCCAGCGGCTCAAAAACTGGCTGAAGGGCTCCTTGTATTGCTCGCCCACCGGGATAGTTTCGGTGCCGATTTGCACGGTGAGGCGGCGCACGGCCTCAATCTTATCGAGGGCTACAATAAACGAGCGGTGGATGCGCAGAAAGCGCCGGGCGGGCAGTTTTTCTTCCATCGCCCGCAGGCTCATGAGCGAGAGCAGCGCGCGCGGCGTGCTCTTGAGGTGCACCTTCACGTAGTCCTTCAGGCCCTCCACGTAGAGAATGTCGCTGAGGGCCACGCGCACCAGTTGGTACTCCACTTTCAGGAAAATGTGTTCTTCCTCGGGGGCAGGGGGGGTAGGGCTCGGCGCATCGGCACCAGCGTGCGCCAGCTCGGCGTAGGCGCGGCCCTTGTTCGCCGCTCGCAAGAACTCTTCGTAGTTAAACGGCTTCACCAGGTAGTCGAGGGCATCGACTTTGTAGCCTTCCAAGGCATACTGCGGGAAGGCGGTGGTGAAAATAATACGCGGCGGCGC
This sequence comes from uncultured Hymenobacter sp., assembly GCA_964652535.1. Lineage (GTDB taxonomy): Bacteria > Bacteroidota > Bacteroidia > Cytophagales > Hymenobacteraceae > Hymenobacter. The sequence goes on from CAZZDR010000007.1 coordinate 13,503, forward strand.
GGCCTGCTGGCCCAGCACCCGCGCCAGCTCTAGCCCGGTCAGCTCCTGCATCTGAATGTCAAGAAACGCCAAATCGACCGGCTCGGTCAACTCGTGCAGGCCCTTGAGGGCTTCTACGCCGCTGCCGTAGCGGCCCACCAGCCGCAAAAAGGGCGTTTGCTCGATAAACGTGCACAGGAGCGCCAGCGCCAGCGGCTCATCATCAACGGCAATACAGGTAATGGACATCTTTTTACTGATTAAATAGCTACTAGACTGGTGCCTGAGTCAGGATGGTTCAGCACAATCGTCCGCCAGGTTTCCAACTGCTGGTTTCAAGTTTCAACCGCTCTAACTAACCGTTAAGCTCAGCTTTACTTCAAACTCGTTGTCGGGGGTTTTCTCGGTCACCTGCAAGGTATAGCGGCCGGGGTAGAGCAGGTCGAGGCGGCGCTGGGTATTGGCCAGGCCGATGCCGTTGGAGCCAGCCAAGTCGGTGCTAGGCTTGGCAAAAAGCGTGTTGCGCACGTCGATTTCGAGCTGCTGCGGCGTGGGCTGGCGCAGGCCGATATGAATGCGGCTGGGCGCGGTAGCCGCCACGCCGTGCTTGAAGGCATTCTCGACGAAAGGCAGCAAAATCATGGGCGCGATGAGCACCTCACGCACCGGCTCGGGATGCTCGAAGGTCACCTGCACGCGGTCGGTGAGGCGCAGTTGCATCAGGGTAATGTAGTCTTGCACAAAGGCTACCTCCTGGCTGAGCTGGGCCTGGCCAGAAGCCGTGTCGTAGAGAACGTAGCGCATCATGCGCGAGAGGCGGTGCAGCGCCGCGCGGGCCCGCTCGCCGTCGATGAGCGTGAGCGAGTAGATGTTGTTGAGCGTGTTGAAGAAAAAGTGCGGGTTAATCTGGGCCTTGAGCAAACTCAGCTCAGCCTCTACGCGCTGCTGGTCGAGGCGCTCGCGCAGGCGGGCTTCCTGCTGCCAGTGCTGCACCATGGTGATGGCCGTGGCAATGCCCAGCACCAGCAGCGTAATGAGTAGGCCCACCAAGTCGAAACGCGGTCCGCGCGGCCGGGGCGGGCCGGGGCGCTGGCGCGCTATCCCCTCGGCGGCGTGAAACGCCTGGCGCATGAGCTCGGACAGGTGCAGGCTGGCTTCGAGAAAGTAGCCTAGCAGCAAGATGGCCGCCACCGTAGCCGCCAGCGCCAGCCCAAACCAGCCGGTGCGCCCACGCAGTAGTAGGCGCGGCACGCTCACCCGCGTAGTAAGGTAAAACGCGCTCACCCAGAGCACTAGCAGCGCACCCTGCCGCACCCAATACTGAGGCGGCAGCACCACCCGCCCCTGCATGGGCTGAAACAGCAAGAGCGTGAGCGCTAGCAGCCCCCACGCCAGCACGTGAATAATGGGGGTAATGAAGCGCTGAAACGAGAAAGCAGGCATAATAACTCCGTAGAAATAAGCAGGCCAAAAGTAGGCCGCTGCCACCCCTACCCTACCCTCGGGCCGACCACCGGGCCGATTGTGCCGACTGCCCCCCCGCTTTGGCCGGTTGGCAGGCCGGCATTATTCGTTACTTTTACTACCCCCCTTTTGCGTGCGCTTTTCTCCCACCCAAACGCACTTTGCTCTTGTTTGCCTTTCTACTACCCCTGCTGCTGGGCTGCCGGGCTGGCCGCCACCGGGCCGCTTGGGCCAGCCTGGTCCTCGCGCTGGGCCTGGCCCTACCCGCCCGCGCTGCCCCCGAAGACACGCTGGTGGCCAGCCCCCGCCACCCAGCCCAGTACCTCGAAAATCAGTTTTACAGCGTGCTCGAAGACTCGAGCGGCCGACTGCCGCTGCGCCTGGTCAGCAGTCCGGCCTGGGCGGGGCGTTTTGCCACGCTGGCCGGCACCGGGCGGGCACCCAACATTCGGCATTTGCGCAGTACCTACTGGCTGCGCTTTACGGTGCGCGCCGAGGCCGGGCCCGCCCCCGACTGGTACCTCGAGCTGTATGACTCGCACACGGGTGCGGCCACATTATTTCGGCCAGTGGGCGCCGGCGGCGGCGGGCCAGCCCTGGCCTACGACAGCGTGCTCACCGGGGCCAATTACCCGTTTGCAACACGGCCGCTGCCTTACAAGAATTTTCTGTTTGACCTAGCGCTGCACCAGGGGCGGCCCGTGACGTACTACCTGCGCCTGCGCTCCGACTCACCCACTAGCTTTCGGGCTATGCTGCACAGCGGACCGGGCCTGCTGCCCGAGCTGAGTTTGCAGTACTGGCTGCTGGGCGGCTTCTACGGGGTGCTGTTCATCATGCTGGTCTACAACCTGTTTCTGTATTTCTTTTTGCAGGAAAAATCGTACCTCTACTATGTGCTCTATGTGCTGAGCGGGGCACTGCTTTTTTTGTCGGAAGATGGCCTGGGCTTTCAGTACCTGTGGCCGGGGAGCGCGGCGGCCAACCACTTTATTGCGGCCGTGGCCCCGGTGCTGCTGCTGCTCACGTTTGCGCAGTACGCCCGCTCGTTTCTCGATGCGGCGGTGCGCCTACCCCCCCTCGACCGGGCCATTCGCTGGGTGGTGTCGCTGAGCGGCGCGCTGCTGGTACTCGATGCGGCGGTGGTGCATTCAGGCTTGAGCTTTTGGCTCTACCTACTGCCCTACGGGCTGCTGTACTACGTGGCCTGGCGCGCCTACCGGGGCGGGCTGCGGGCTGCGCGCTACCTGTTACTGGCCCAGGCACTGGTGGCGGGCAGCCTTGCTTTTCTCATCAGCCGCAAGCTGGGCCTCGAATTCTACAACAACGCCTACACGGTGTATAGCCTCAACGTGGCCTTTGTGGTGGAGGTGGCGGTACTCAGCTACGCCCTGGCTGACAAGATAAAAAGCCTGATGGACACCACGCTGCATACGCAGCACCGGCTACTGAAGCAACTACGCAAAAAGCACCAGGCCCAGGACCAGCTAGTGGAGCAGCTGCGCGAAAACCAGGCGCTCAAAGACCAGCTCAATACCGAGCTGGAAGCCCTAGTGGCCCGTCGCACCAACGAGCTACGCCAGCAAAACGACACGATCGCGACCCAAAACCGCGAACTGTTGGAGCGCAACAGCCTGCTAGCCCTGCAGTCGGCGGCCATCGAGCAGCTCAACCGCGACCTGAGCCGCGACCTGCAAGATCAGAAGGAGGCCCGCCTCGAAGCCCGCGAGTTTGATTTTGGCGAGTTCAGCCAGCTCTATCCCGACAAAGACGCCTGCCTGCGCTACCTCGCCGACCTTAAGTGGCAGCACGGTTACCACTGCCGCAAGTGCGGCCACGAAAAAAGCTGCGAAGCCCGCGAGCCCTTCGCCCGCCGCTGCACGCGCTGCCGCTACGTCGAGTCGGCTACTACCGGCACGCTGCTTCAGAAGTGCAAGTTTCCCATCGTGAAGGCGCTGTACGCGGTGTTTCTGCTGCACGCCCACCGGGGACGCTACGCCCCCGCCGAGCTGGCGCGGGTACTGGAGCTGCGGCCTGCCACCAGTTGGGCCTTTGCCCAGAAAGTGCTTGCTGCCCTGCACCGCCGTAGCCAGGCCCCCGACTATGATGAGGCAGAACCTTGGACCCATGTGTTACTCGACGAGGCTAACGCCGAGGCCGAACCATCGGAAGAGGTGCAGCCCGCCGAGCTAGGCTAAGCATCCAAACGCTGGCAGCTACCAGCAACGTTTGTGAAAGCGAGAAGGGGTTAGGGATGCTGGCATAGGTAGATATTCGCTTTTTTCGAAAAAACACCCCTGAAAACGGTTGTTTTTTAGCAGCAAGGCTGGGTTGAAGAATTGTGCCTTGAATGCATTACCGTTCCACAATTACCTGCTAAGGCGTGTGCAGTAACCGTAATGGACTGGGGTAGGGAAACACAAAAAACGCCTTCCTAGGGCTGAAAATGCGGTTTTCAGGTTTGCATTTGCTAAACACACCTTCCTAGCTTTGACATATCCTGGCTGCGGCTACTTCTTTTCCCACCCATTTTCATGAAGAAACACTACTACCCCATGGGCCTGCTGCTCCGCCGCTCGGCAGTGCTACTAGCCTGCGGCTTTCCGGGCGGCTTTGCGTTGGCAGCGCCAGTTGCTACCAGCACTCCTGCCTACCCTACCCGGCATACAGCGGCCACTATTCCGGTAGTGGGCCGCGTGGTAGGCACCGACGGCACGGGCCTACCCGGCGTTACGGTGCTGGTGCGCGGCACGAGTACGGGCACCACCACCGGTGCCGATGGCTCCTTTAGCCTAAATGCGCCTGAGGGCAGCACCCTTTCTTTTAGCTTCGTGGGCTTCGTGGCGCAGTCGGTAGTGCTGACCAGCGCCAACGCCAGCGCCCTGTCGGTTACCATGCGCGAGTCGGCCCAGGGGCTAGGCGAAGTAGTGGTGGTGGGCTATGGCACGCAGGAGCGGGCCGACGTAACGGGCTCCATCGCGTCGGTATCGGGCGCGGCCATTGCCAGCCAGCCCGTGGCCGACCCGACCCAAGCGCTGCAAGGCCGCGCGGCCGGCGTGACGGTGACGGCCAACAGCGGCGCACCGGGCGGAGCCGGCGGCACGTCGGTGCGTATCCGGGGTATCTCGTCAGCCGGCAACAACTCGCCGCTGTACGTGGTCGATGGCTTTCCACTGCCAACGTCCGATGCCAACGGCAACGCTGTCGAAAACCAGCTTAACTCCATCAACCCCAACGACATCGAGAGCATCGACGTGCTCAAGGACGCGTCGGCCACGGCCATCTACGGCGTACGGGCGGCCAACGGGGTGGTGATTATCACCACTAAACGGGGCAAGGCGGGCAACGCGACCATTTCGATTGATGGCTACCGGGGTATTCAGCAGGCATGGCGAAAGCTCGATTTGCTAAACTCGCAGCAATACGCCATTATCAACAACGAGAGCCTGCTGGCGGCCGGCCAGCCTATCAACCCCAGGTATGCCGACCCGTCAGCGCTTACTGTGGACACTGACTGGCAAAAGGCGGTATTTCGGCCCACGGCCGTCATACAGAGCTACAATATCTCGGCTAACGGGGGTAGTGAAAAAGCACGCTATGCCCTGAGCGCCGGCTATTTTCAGCAGGATGGCACCCTAAACGGTTCTAATTTTGAGCGCTTTACGATTCGGGCCAACGGCGACATTCAGCTCAACAAGTACGTGAAGGTGGGCAACAGCCTGGCCGTGAGCCACCAGGAAGACCGCCAGTTGAACACCGGCAACGACGAGTTTGGGGTGCTCAACAACGTGATTCAGCTGCCGCCCACCATTCCGGTGTTCAACCCCAACGGCAGCTACTACGAGCCCACCGCCACGGCCGACAACTTTGTGGAGCCCAACCCGGTACTGCAGTCGCTGATTACCAACGCCAAGTTCAGCCGCAACCGCATTATCGGCTCGTTCTTTGGCGAGGTGGAGCCGCTCAAGGGCCTGCGCTTCCGCACCAACGTGGGCGTAGACCTCATCTTCGATAACAACAACGGTTTCACGCCCTCGCTCGGGCCCAACTCGCCGCGCAACTCGGTAGCCGGCGCCTACTCCAGCAGCAATTACAACCCGACGTATCTCATCGAGAACACGTTGACTTACGACCGCACCTTCGCCGAAAAGCACCACCTCACGGTATTAGGCGGGCAGTCGGCGCAGCAGTTTCAGTACACCTACCTCAGCGCCAACCGCTCGGGCTACGTCAGCAACAACCTGCAGAACATCAATGCCGGCCCGGCCGCCAACCCCGCCTACCCCGTTACCAATGGCGGCATTGGCGTAGAGCCGATTACCGACCGGCTGGCCAGCTATTTTGGCCGCGTCAACTACGAGTTTGCGGGCAAATACCTGCTCACGGCCACGGCCCGCTACGACGGCTCGTCGCAGTTTGCGCCGGGCTACCAGTTCGGCTTTTTCCCGGGTGGCTCGCTGGGCTGGCGCTTGTCGGAAGAAAACTTCATTAAGGACATTCCGACCATCAGCAACCTCAAGCTGCGCGGCGGCTACGGCAAAGTAGGCAACCCGCTGAATGCCGGACGCTTTGCTTACCTGGCCACCATCAACACGGGCATCAGCTACCCGTTTGGGTCGCCGGCTACGGTACTGCAGGGTGCGGCCCCTACCCGCGGCGCCAACGAGCTGTTGCGTTGGGAAAATAACTACCAGGCCAACCTGGGCGTGGACCTAGGTTTGTTTGACAACCGCATGGAGCTGTCGGTGGATATCTTCGACCGCCGCTCGCCCAACCTCATCAGCAACGTGCCCCCTACCCTGGTGTCGGGCACCTACGAGGCCGTGCCGACCAACGCGGTGTCGTCGCGCAACAAGGGCATCGAGTTTTCGCTGAATACCCGCAACCTGGTGGGCAGCGCCGATGGCGGCCTAACCTGGACCACGGGCATCACCTTCTCAGCCTATCGCAACCGCATCGAGAGCCTGAACGTGGCGACGCCCTTCAATGGCACCGCTACCCGCACGGGCACGGCTATTTCGCGCTTCGACCAAGGCTCGGCCATCGGCTCGTTCTACGGCTACGTGGCCGACGGGCTATTTCAGAC
>CAZZDR010000007.1:20131-22091 GCA_964652535.1 uncultured Hymenobacter sp.
GGGGGTAAGATTTACAACCTCAACCGGGTATATACCGAGGGCGGCCTCTACAGCAATGGCAACAGCAGCACCCGCGTGCTGGGCCGCTGGACCGGCGCTGGCACCAGCACCGACGTGCCGCGCGCCGTGGCCGGCGACCCCAACCAGAACCTGCGCGTGAGCAGCTACTTCGTGGAAGACGGCTCCTACGTGCGCCTCAAGGTGCTGACGCTGGGCTACAACTTCGCCAAGCCGCTCATTAGCCGCTTTGGTGGCCAAACGCTACGTGTGTACGTGACGGCCCAAAACCTGGTGACGCTGACCAAATACACGGGCTTCGACCCCGAAATCGGCAGCCAGGCCGGCGCCTACGGCATCGACCGCGGTGTGTATCCGCAGTCGCGCGTGTTCATCGCGGGCTTGAATATTGGCTTCTAACTGAATAGGATTTTAGTACAAAAAGAACGTCAGGCTGAGTGCAGTCGAAGCATCTCGCCTGGTGAAGTACCAGCAACCGTCCGACGATGCGAGCGAAATGCTCTGACAAGCGGACGCCAGATGAGCCTGACATTCTTTTTGCTTAAGACTTATAATTCCTCCCTACCCCACCCATGCGTTCCTACTCTACTAAACTTACGGCCAGCGCGTTGCTGAGCCTGGCGCTGCTCGGCGGCTGCGGCAAGAAATACCTGGGCTTGAAGCCCGTTGACCAGATTACGACCCAGAACTTTTACCAGACCGAGTCCGACGCGCTGCAAGGCGTCACGGCTTGCTACTCGCAGCTGGGGGTAGGCGGGCAGTACAACTACGCGCTCTGGGGCATCGGCGAAATCATGTCGGACAACTCCTTCACCGGCGGCGGTGGTGGCGGCGACGGCGCCGAGGAATTACAGCTTGATTTTTACAACATTCCGGCCACCAACCCCATGGTGAGCCGCCTGTGGGGCGGCTGCTATGTGGGCATCGGCGCCTGCAACCTGGTGCTGCAAAAGGTACCCGGCATCGCGAACATGAACGCTACCCTACGCCAGCGCAGCCTGGGCGAGGCGCAGTTCTTGCGAGCCAAATATTACTTCGACCTGGTGCGGGCTTTCGGCGACGTGCCGCTGATTCTGACGCCGCCGGCTAGCCCCAGCGATGCGCAGCTGCCGCGCACACCAGCCGCGCAAGTGTACACGCAGATTGTGGCCGACTTGCAGGCGGCCATCGGCAACCTGCCCGGCAGCTACGGCGGCACCGACCTGGGCCGCGCCAGCAAGTGGGCCGCGCAGGGCCTGCTGGCCAAGGTGTACCTCACGCAGGGCGATATGAATGGCGCCGCCACCCAGGCCCGCGCCGTCATTGCGGGCTCGGGCAAGAGCCTGTGGGCCGACTACGCCGACAACTTCAAGGTAGCCAACGAGAACGGCCAGGAATCACTGTTTGAGGTGCAGTACATTAACGGCCTCAACCAGTACACCTTCGACGGTCTGGGCTTTGCAGGCAACGAGTTTTTTGGGCCGCGGGGCCAGGGCCTGGTGCCGCAGGGCGGCTACGGCTTCAACATTCCGGAGCTGGAGTTTGTGCAGGGCTACGAGGCCGGCGACAAGCGCAAGCCCGTCACCATTTGGTCGCCTGGCGATGCCTACCCCGCTGGTAGCGCCACGGCCGCCCAGCCAGCTTCGATGCCCGGCTCGCCCTACGGCTACAACTGCAAGAAGTGGTTTGTGGGCAAGGTGAACACCAACGTGTGGGATTCGCCGCTCAACTTTCCGGTGCTGCGCCTCTCCGAGATGTACCTGATTCTGGCCGAGGGCGTGGGTCCGACTGCCGAGGGCTACACCGCCGTGAACACCGTGCGCAAGCGCGCTGGCCTGGGCGACCTTACCGCCGCCAACACGGCCAACTTCAAGGATGCCGTCATCAAGGAGCGGCGCTACGAGTTGGCGTTTGAAGACGACCGCTGGTTTGACCTCAAGCGCTCGAATAAGCTGGTGAATAA